>SLPZ01000182.1 GCA_007131725.1 Balneolaceae bacterium | reverse complement strand
TGTTGAAAATATTTATTTATCATTGTAAAATATATATGATTTCTCTCCATATTTTTTAAATTTAACATCTTGAAATTGACCAAGACTAATTTGAAGCTGGTTTATAATTTTTTGTACTTCAGATTCTTTAAGATGCGGAAATTTATGGGATGAACTTAATAACTTCTTTTTATTTTTTTTATTTCGTTGAAACAATGAACTTGTTTTTTTATATAAATTTTTTAATTTACCTTTTAAAATGTTTTCAGTCTTAAGACTAACTAAATCATCAGGTGAGTTTTGCTTTAAATTATACTTTTCAGCCAATTCTTCCCAAACTTCTACTATATTGTTAGCTGCAAAAGAGCCTTCATAATTATTAAACCTTCTGTTAATTAATTTGTTGGTTTCATTTTTAACTTCTTTTTCAGATTTAAGAGATCTTCCATCCAATAAGTCTGAAACCATTTTTTTTAATTCCCCCAATGATTCTGCCTGATAACTTATTCTATTGGGTATACTGCGTTCATATTCTGAAGGCAAAGGCCGATATGCTATTCTATGAGTTCCACAGATAGCAGCTTCCAAGGCACTTGTACAGCCATTATGTATAATTAAAGATGAATTTCTAATCCAACTACTAATTGTGCCTTTTCTGTTAATAATTACGTTATCCTCCGTATTTCCTAATATTTTTTCCCATGCTTCAATAGATTCTACCGGATGTGGGCGTACCACAATGTTTATATTTGGAAAGGTATTTGATAATTCTCTGATCATAACAATAAACTTATAAATTAACTGTAATTGATATGCAGAATTATTATAGAAATAAGCTTCCCAATCCTTAATTCGATCAAAATATCCTGTTTTTCGTAATCGAGCTGCTTTATCCCAAAATCTGTTTTCATCTAATAAACTACTGAAATTAGATACAACCAATATATATGGCAAAAATTTATTGGTATTATTAAAATCAAGCTGATCAAAATAGCTTTTAAATTCATGCCTCCAAAAATCTACTCTTGGTGATCCTGTTGAAGTAATTTTTTCTATATGTTCAGGATAAATATTTTTTAAAGACTCTTCATCATGCTTCCCCCAGGCAAATACTTTAGATGTTAAGGATATAGTTTCACTTGAAAATCTGAGTTTTGCAAAATCTTCGTATGATTCATCAACTAAACCACTCTCTTCATCTTGAGAGGTTATGATATATCCATTTTTAAAAATTTTATATAAAGATCCCTGCTTACCATCACCAGGAGTTAAAGATTTATTATGATATATTCCTTTTGGCAGAAGTCCCTTCACCGCTAACATTCTGGTATTACCTTTATCACCAAGTATGACTGTATGTCCTTTTTGCGCGGCAGTTAGAGCCAACAAAAGTTTACCTTCCAACTCTCTTACTTTAATCTCTATCGGTATATAGATATTCATCAATTAAGGTTTTTGAATTAAAAATGACCCCATCGCCAGTGCATCCATCCCTGAACCGTAAAAACAGCGAATAGCTTCCTCAGGGCGCATCACAATAGGTTCTCCCTGAACATTAAAAGAAGTATTAACAACAATGGGATGACCTGTAATATTCTCAAATTCCTGCAACATTTGCCAGTATACCGGGTTGGCTTCTCTATCCACCGTTTGAGGGCGCACCGTCTCATCAATATGGATACATGACGGCAGCACATCGAGATAATCCTTTTTGATGCTGCAGGCCGTAATCATATAATTGGACGAGTCCAGCTCTGTGTCAAAATAGTTCTTAAAATGTTCAGATTTTAATGACGGACAAAATGGCCGCCAGGCTTCCCGGTTTTTTACATGCAGATTCACGTGATCACGGGCATCCGGATTCAGAGGATTTGCCAGTATTGAACGTCCTCCAAGAGCTCTTGCTCCGACTTCCATTCGCCCCTGAAACCACCCGACAATTGCATTATCGGCAATCAATTCTGCAACATCCCTGGCAATATTATCACTCTTTTTATAATCGAGCTTGCATCGTTTCAGAACCTCTTCAATTTTTTCATCGCTAAACCCTGGCCCAAAATAGAGATGGGTCATCGGAGGGTATGATGGTTTCCCGTTGCCAAACTCTTTACGTAACAGCATGGCTGCTCCGAGGGGCACACCATTATCACTGGCTGCGGGCTGGAAAAAATAGTTCTCAAACAGATCGGATTCACCCAGCAGGCCATTTGCTTTACAGTTCATATGAACACCACCGGCAAAACAGGCATTTTTTGAGAAGTTCAACCCTGCTGCATATTCTAATTGTGAAAACAGAAATTTTTCAAGCTGTTTTTGTGCAGCAAAGGCAATATCCGGAAAAGGTGCTTCCATAGCAGACTGGCCCGGTTTACGAGGTTTACCGAGCCTATCAACAAGTAGATCGGTAAATTTTTTGCCATAGCTTCTGCTTCCGCTGTACCTGTATCGAGGATTTACTTCATATTTAAAGCTGTTCTGAATATCCCGGGCCATGTCGTCAAATACCGCCTGAATTTCATCATTCGGTTTTCCGTAAGCGGCAAGGCCCATGGTTTTTCCTTCGTCCATATATGCCCGGAAACCCAAAAACTCCGTAACAGATGCATATAAACCGCCCAGGGTGTGCGGCAATTCAACATTATCCAGTTCTTTAAATCCGCCGTTTTGGTCGGCATAATAGAGTGTTGATGAAGCTACCTCTCCCACACCGTCATTTATAATTACAACAGAATCTTCGTACCCCGAAACATAATGAGCTGACGCTGCATGGCAAAGATGGTGCGGATAGAATTTAAACTGCATCTTTTCCATATCTACTCCGTTCTTTCGAAGAATCAATGCAAGATTGTTTTTTATCATCTCCGGGTCATACAACATATTCAGCGACTTCTGCACCTTCAGGCTGATGCTGTCTGACTCCCCAGGATACTCTTTAATTGTTTGTTTCAGGTTTTCTGTAGCCAGTTCTGCATAATTTTCACAATCCCATGCGTAACCGATTGAATGCAGCTTATACCCTCTCCGCTCGGCTTCGTTTATGCAGTATGCAATAGCTTGAGCCGGATATGCATTTGGCGCGGTTTTTATTCTGTTGAATCGTTCTTCTTCTGCCCATGCAATTATTTCATCATCACTGCAGAGAGCTGCTGATGAGTTTGGGCCGGGGCCAAATACTCCGAGATATGCCGTTTTATCCATCTGATATGTACTTTACTGATATTTTTTTTTCTGAGTTATGTGCAGGTTTATTCGAAAGCTTTATAATTTATCCACATGCCGAACAATGCAAAAAGCCTCTGCAAAATCGCACCCTACAGCCGAACCAAGGTTTTGAGCACGTATTTTTAGTGCTTCTGGTGAACGCGGGTGTGGATATTTCCTCTTTTCAAACTGATAACATTCCATGCCATCAATTTTTGCCTGCAGATTTTTTTCTGATATTTCCACAAATAAGTTTGGCTGAAACTGTTTTGATATATTCCCGGCAGGTGTCCACTCGGTAGATGAAGGCGTTTCGAATGTAATTACAGTTCGAACCCCTTCTTCTTTCACCGGCCTGCAGGCAGTGATCACTGCTTCGTAAGTTTTTTGGTGATCGATATTGAGATCTCCACCGTGATGCGTCAAAACAATATCCGGCCGAAACTTCTTTTTTTCATTTTCAACTACTTTGATGAGGTCCAGCAAGGCTACTTCATCGAAGCGATTATCAGGAAAATCGAAAGTCTTCACAGAATCATATCCAATAGACTTTTGAGCCTCTTTGATATTTGATTTGTGAATTTGAAGCTCTTTCTGCCACTGTTCGGGGTTACGTTTCTCAGACCTGGAGGTAATCCCCTCACCCAGAATTACCACATGTGTTGAAACCTGATAGGCATGAATCCACTTGTGCATGGTTGCGCCCAATCCCAGCAATTCATCATCGGGATGTGCAGCAACAATCAATATTTTTTTATTTCTGAAATGTTCTTCAGCTATCAATCGATTATCCTGAACTGATTAAATGTTAGCAGGGAAAAATACAACCAAATACCTCGTTGTTCAAGGAACTAAAGCAATTTCATTCATAACAAACCCCAGCTCATGGGTGTACCCCTGTCAAGATCATTCGATGCAATTTTTCCCAATAGCATTTCATAATATTTTGGCGGCAATCCATCACCCGGCCGAATCACCCGAATATTCTCTTTCGTGAAAGGTTCTCCTTTTTTGATATCCTTAACTACATAAACAGAACGCTTATAACGCAGGCTGTTTTCTTCCGCTTTTTGAATGCCGAATTGTACGCTTCCAAGTGCCTGAAATGCCCTATTGGTTTCTTGCACAAGATTTTTCAGTTCATCCGGTTCAATGGAGAAAGCTGCATCCGTTCCCCCATCGGCACGGCTCAGGGTAAAGTGCTTTTCTATTACCCGGGCTCCCAGTGCAACAGATGCTACGGCTGCGCCAATTCCGAGTGTGTGGTCAGACAGGCCGACATGACATTGAAAAATTTCCCTCAAGCTCGGTATCGTAACAAGGTTGGTATTTTCCGGTGTTGCAGGATAAGTGCTTGTGCATTTCAGCAAAATCAAATCTTCACAGCCGTTCTCTTTCAACACCCGAACCGATTCATCGATATCGGCCAGGGTGGCTGCACCGGTTGACATTATGACCGGCTTCCCGGTTTGTGCCACCTTTTTTAACAGCGGCCAGTCTGTGTTTTCGAATGAGGCAATTTTATAGGCACTTACTCCAAGCTCTTCTAAAAAATCAACGGATGTATCATCAAACGGAGTACTGAACGGCATCAATCCCAATTCGCGGGCTTTATCAAAAATGGGCTGGTGCCACTCCCATGGTGTATGAGCAAGCCCATAGAGTTCGTAGAGAGTTTTGCCATGCCAGAGAGACTCTTCATCATCAATACTGAACAGCCCGCCTTCAATATCAATTGTCATCGTGTCCGGCGTGTAAGTTTGCAGCTTGATTGCATCTGCCCCGGCTTTTGCTGCTTCCTCCACAATCTTCAAAGCCCTCTCCAGCGACTGGTTGTGATTCCCGCTCATCTCTGCAATAATAAAGGGCTTCTCCCCTAATCCGATTGTACGGCTGCCAAATTTAATATCTTTAATTTTTGTCATTCGTCGGCTTCTATTTTTTGATGATTACTGTTTCCTCACTGCAACATAACTGCCTATAACCAGTAAATCCACCATGCCATTGCTGAGCGCTTCAATGGCTTCATCCGGACGGTTCACAATCGGTTCTTCGTGCCGGTTGAAAGATGTATTGATCAAGGAAAGCCCTCCCGTTTTCTCGTAATACCTTTTTAACAGCCTGTACATTTTTGGATTATTGCTTTCATTAATCACCTGCGGCCGCGCCGTATTATCGATATGTACGGTAGCCGGGCAGTTCTCAGCCATCTCTTTGGTGCAGTTATATGTAACCGTCATATACCGGCTGGCTATATGATCTTTTTTCCACCCTTTGTAGCATCTCGGCGCAAGTTCCTCGAGTGTAACGGGTGCAAAAGGCATAAACTCGGTTCTGTCCATGCGTTCGTTCAGCCAGTCATTCACCGTTTCGTCTTTACAGTGATAGATAATACTGCGGTTGCAGAGCGCCCTCGGCCCAAACTCCATTCTCCCGTTATACCAGCCGATTACCTCATCGCGTTCCAGTGCTTCAACAGCAATATCCGAAGGGTCTTCGGCATGTTGAAATGAAATATCATCAAACTTTTTAAGTTCTTCTTCGATCTCGTTGTCTGAATACTCAGGCCCGAGATATACATTTTCCATTTCTACTTTTGGCTCTCCGGCAACATACAATACCATAGCTGCAGCTCCCACACTGAGCCCACCATCTCCCATCTGCGGCTGAACAAAAATATTCTCCACTCCGGGAATCTCCATCACACACTGATTAGCCCTCACGTTCGCAAATACACCGCCGCTGAGGCATACATATCTTGCACGGGTATGGTTCACATAATGCGTTACGAGCTCTTTAACACACTCTTCCAGGTGAAATTGGGCAGCCGCCGCCACATCTTCGCGGGTATTTTCTTTGATCAGTTTTTTCAATGGATCTGAATAATTTGTGTAAAACGGTCGAAAAAGTTCACCGGATTGTCCGTAAACTTTACCGTCTTTCACATAAATCATTTCCCTAATTTGGGGCAGCAGTTTTTGCGGGTCACCGTGAGCGGCAAGCCCCGTCACTTTCCCTTCATGCCGGTGGGGACGATAACCAAGCAGCCCCGTAATGCGCCCGTAGAAAAAACCGAGACTGTCCGTACTGCTGGCCCTATAGAGAAATTCGGTGTTATCAGGTGTGATGTAGCTCACCGTGAATGCCATAAAATCACCCCGTCCGTCGCAGGTAACTACCAGTGCTTCATCAAACGGCGAATATGAATAGGCTGAAAATGCATGGCTTTCATGATGATCGTAAGAAACAGCTTTATCTTCCAAATCGTGTTCCTTTACAAAATTCCAGAATTCATCTCTTTTTCTTCGGTCTTGTTTGATCTCTGTTTCAATTCGTTCACGAAATATGGGCAGCCCTTCAGGGTTGTTCTCAGCTTCATAAACAATCCGGTCAAAATAGTTGAGAAGGTGCTTTTCTGCATCAAATCCGGCACTCCAGCCGTAAGCTATTTTACCGATGCTTTCAAGGGTTTCACCGGCTTGGCTTAAACAGTAATCGATTGCATGTTCAGGCCAGGAGTTATCCATTTTAATTCGGGTAAACCG
>SLPZ01000056.1 GCA_007131725.1 Balneolaceae bacterium | reverse complement strand
TCGGAGCTGTCGGTAAATACCTGGTGAAATGCACTGCTGTCTGCACGAAGCTGATTAGACAGGCTTCTGGAGAGCCTTCCTATTTCGGTGCCGGGCAATACCATCACACGCGCCGGATCTTGTATTCCCCGAGCCAGGTTGGGCAGCAGACCCAGGTAAGAATAATTTCCATCGATAACATAACGTCCCGGCCTGAAAAACCTCCAACCCAGTGTATTTCCGGCCCAGCGCAACTCTTCCGGATTTATTTGAACACCCAGGCTGTCAAGCTTTTCAGCCAGTTCATCCAGGTTGGTTCTCTCATAAAGAAGCAGCTCTGCCGGAATTTCTGAAACTATAGCTTTTGGCTGATATAGCCTGAAAGTTCGGGTGCCAAATACGGCAAGAAATACGATGAGAAAGAGCGCCGCAAGTATGATTTTTTCGTTTTTTGAAAATACGTTCATTCTAAAATCAGATTGTTGATGACTTCCGCTGATCTGAAAGTTTGTGAATATAACGTTTATTTTGCTTTCCGGTTTAACCTGAAATCATTTTAAGAATGGTTAATTAACAGAATTTTACTCCAATTATTTCTCAAATGCTTTCAGGCAGGCAACAAAATCTATTAAAGAACGTATATTTGGCATGAATGATTTTTGGTGACCGTAAAGGCACCAAATGCCCTAAAGAACAGTCTCAGGCTTTGAACGGCCTGAGACTTTTTTTTGCTCAATTCTTTTGGATTTGGGTATAATAAAGTATTGAAAAGAAAAGGAGTTATCTCTTGTTTTATTTAAAATATCAATGATTCCGATAGTTTCACTTAAATATCAATAGTTTTATTAATTCGTCTGTTAAATTTGGGGTATTGTTCCCATTAGTGATGAATAATTTTTTTTAAAATTTGAGGATAATCTGCTTGAAGTAAATTGAATCCCCTCTCGAGAGGGGAAATGTGAAGATGAAAGTGCGAAGCACGGTTCATCGAACGAGGGGTGTGTCTCTGAATAAGGCTTTGCACCCCAAAGAACACACCCCTTGCCAGTCAAGAAACCACGACAAGTCGTGTTTTTGACTAACTTTTCCCCTCTCAAGAGGGGATGTTTTTACGCTGAAAAATCATTTTCCCACAAAATTTCCAGTAGAACCTAATTTAAATAGAGAGTCATTTTTAGAATCTACCAAGTATTCTCAAGACTGGATTTAGGAAAAAGCAATAAAAAGCATCGAAGGGATTGGGCAGAGACTGCTTAATACAGCAACCAGAAATCTGTTATCTGAATCAGAGATCTGTCATTATTGATCCTACAATGTACAAAGCAGGAATTAAGTGATATTAGAAAAGAAGTTTCCTCCAGATCGTTGATCCCAAATAACGAGGAAATTCTTTTAGGACTTAACAGCCGGTAACGGAAAATTGAACCACTTTCAATCAAAAAGTAGGATTAAAACGCACCCATAGTGTTGGAGTGGAGCCAAAGGTTCGCAGCGGCCATGCCAGTTCAAACCGCACTGCACCAGTTCCCAGGCCAATTCCCGCATCGTGTTGCAAATCAGAAAAGCTGAACTCACTGAAACCGCTGAAAGCGCCGCCGGAATCAGCCAGTTCCGGAATGTCCCGAACCCAGCCTGAGTCCAAAAATAGCAGCAGATGCAGGTTGTAGTCTCTGATCCACTCTCCTGCCCGCTGCGACGGCCTGCCAAACTGCACTTCTATGTTGCTGGCAAACATTTGATTTCCCTGGAAAAATTTATAGGGCGAACCACGCAGCGTTCCGATTCCGCCGAGGTAAAAATCTTTGAAGTCAGGTGCATTGCCTGTGATACCACCGGCCTGAAGTTTCCAGCGAAGCACCGATCCGGGTTCAAAGTTGTAGAAAAGCTGAAATTCGGTGAGATATTTGTTGTAGCGAAATTCCTCGTCACTTGCTGAGTTATCCGCAAGTTCTGCGGTAAATGTACCGGCTGCTGTGAACCTGTCTGAAATTAAAACTCTTCGCGGATTCAGCGAAATAGTAAAACCATAGATGTCCAGGTCAATTTCATCAGCCTGTTGGTCGATGGGAGGATTAGGGCGGTACGTGCTGGACTTCCCAAACATGGTGTACTCGGTTTTCTGTTCCAGGCTCGAAAATGTATCACGGTTATAAGAAAACGCAGTTTCCAGCCACCGGTTAGTTCGATAAACGCTATAAATTCCAAAACCCTCCATTTTGTGATAATCCAGAAAATCGTATCCAGCAAAAAAGGCAGTAAATGAAGTTTCAGTAAGGCCGACACGGTGGTAATCTTCGGATGCCGATGCTTTATGAAATTCGGCGCCAACCATTAATCTTTTACGCTCACCAAACAATCGCTCAAGGCCGATAGCATACTCCCATCTTTTTGAAGCCGTGCCCCAACCAATTAATCCATGCATTTCTAATTGTGGGATATCCAGGAAACTTCCATATCTGTGCCATTGCATTCTCTCTTTTTTTATTCCTAAAAACAGTCCGTTCACCCTGTTGTAATGAATCATAGGAAGATTGGGATATTGGCTGTAAAGTGCGTTGCTGTAATAAGGGCCTGCTTCAAGCCCGCCGCCAAGATCTATCCCCGTAGTGGATAAACGGCGAACCACATCATCCAGTTCTTCTCTTCTTTCTCTTTCAATATCTTCATCCTCTTCTTCTTTCTGATCAATTCCCAAAAGTTCTTCAATTGATTTCGTAAAAAAAGGATCGCGTTTAAATGGATCATCACTGTCTGCCTGTTGAGCAACAGCGGAAACGGAAAGCAAAAGCAGTAAACAGATGGTAGTTATTGAAAATCTCATCGCCATTATTTTTTTCGATATCTTTTGTTACGTTTTCGCAGAATTAGAGTTTCAGCTAAGAAAAATTCTCGGATAAATTATCGCAGAAATGAATCCGATTTTTATTCGGGAATTTTCAGCACCATCATGGTAATATCATCATCCGGTTCTTTGCCGCCGCTCCAGCGTTCTATCAATTGTGTTAATTGATTGATGATATCTCCGGCACTGTAACTGTTTGAATTTTTAAGAATTTCAGCAATTTTCTCTGTGCCAAGCATTTCCCGGTTCGGATCAAAAAGTTCCATCAATCCATCACTCATCATCAGTAAAACATCTCCTTGCCCGAGCTGAATTTTTTTCCGTTCGTAGGGATAATCAATACTGCTTCCCAGGGGCAAACCTTTCAGTACAACATCATCTACCCTACGCTCCCGGTTTTTGAAGTGCAGCACCGGCGGCATTCCTGCAGTGGCTATTTCAAACTCGTCTTGTTTGCACTGAACCACCATAAATCCCATGTACATCAGCTTCATATCCAAATTTCGCAATCCATTCGACATTCGTTTCAACAATGTGAGGCTATCTGCTTCGTGCACGAGAGTGTGGAAATAACTTTTTGCGGCAGCAACCATAATTCCTGCTTTCATGCCGTGGCCTGTGGCATCTCCAAGAGCCAAAACCAGGGTTCCGTCCTGTTCTATGCTGTAATCATAATAATCACCGCCTACCTCTGTAGCCGTTTCCATGAAAACGGCAATGTCGTATCCGTTTACCGACGGCATTTTTTGTGGCAACATTGAAAGCTGGAGTGCACGGGCTTCCTCAAGCTCTCTGGTTTTTCGTTCGTTTTCGGCCTCAAGAAGCCGTTTTTCAATCTCTCGTTCTTTGTTGATTCTCTCCTGTTCCAGTGTTTTTTTGTTCAGAACCTGAACCTCTTTAAGTTTGGATTCCAGGTTTTTTTGAGTAAATGCAAAGTCCCGCGATAAAAAAATGGACATCGCCAGAATTAGCCCGCTTGAACCGGCCATATTCACAAATTGAACATTGCCCGGAATGATGTTTATATTAATCAGAACGGTACTGACAAGGGCTATTAAAAACAGCAATACTCCAACACCGAGCAACCAGACCCCGCTCCTGTTTTTATATAACATCACAGCAATGGTTCGAAGAATTTCAAGTATAAAAACCAACAAAATGATCTCTCTGATGAAGAACATCTGGGCTGGAAATAACCATACTAAAATGCTTGTTAAAATCCCGATCACAACCATTATATCTTTATAAAACGGAGCAAAATTGTCATCGATACTGTGTGTAAATCGGGTGGCAAATGTTAATACAAGTACTTCTGTAACGAGCAGGTAGTGAAACAGGTCAAGAGATTCAAAGGTGTGGCTGTACAACTCCATTCTGAAGTAGACATACGACAGAACTGCAAGAAATCCTACAAATATTGAAAAATAAAGATTTCTCCATTCGGCGGGATAGAATGCAAACAGCAGAAAGTGGATTATTGCAAATGCAAGCAGCAGTCCCACATAAAACATACTGCTGCTGTTCAAGTTTGCTATAAAGTTGTAGGATTCATCCTGATGCGTTTGCCAGTCGCCGAGTAGAAACCGGAAGCCATTGTAGCCAATTAACATCTCCGTGTATATATAGTTCGGATTGGTAAAACGAACGGCGAGGGTTTGAACTTCCTCATTAGAAAAGACGATCGGAATCGGCTTTCTGTCGTTATAAGAAACCACCTGGTCGGGATTTTCGGAAAATGTGCCCAGTTCGGCAACTTTTTCACCGTTCAGATAAATTTCGGAAGCCCCGAGGTGGCGGTCTATGATCAGTGCAAGGGGTTTCCCGGTGAGTTCGGGATGAACGCTCAGGGTTTTTCTGAACCACCCAATCCCATTCCAGTCTAAAAATGCCAGTTCTGTTGGAGTCAGATTTGTGCTTATGAAATCCCAATCGCTGTCTTCATAATCTGGTGATGCCCAATCAGTATTATCACCGATTTGAAAACGCCACCTGTCATGTATGTAGATAATCATCTCCTCATTGTCGAGCATATCGGGAGTGATTTCTTCTATTTCAGGTTCGGTGACCTGGAAAAAGTCATCCTGGGCCAGAAGAACCACCGGCAGTGCCGCAATAACGAGGAAACATAAAACCGCAACCACCCGTGTAGTTTTGTCCTGTCTCATCATTCAATAGTTGATACCCTGATAAGGCCGGATATTGTTTTTAGTTGAACCGGAAGTCCGCCCTCACCTACCACCAGTGTTGACTTACTGCTTGACTGGTTTAATTCTGAAATCAACCCCTGATCAACCCCGGAAAAATCGAAGTTCATCCCCTCAGATTTTATGTTATAACCATGCCGTGCAGGAATTCCGAGATTGATATCTCCATTTACAGTTTCCATGAAAACACCCTGACTCACATCCTCAAATTCAGCCGAAATGGAACCATTAATTGTGGCTGAAATTAGCGTTCCGCTGGTTCTTTCAGATACGATATTACCGGATATTGTTCTCACCCTGATTTCACCGCTGTTTTGGTATGCCAGGATATCACCTCTTACGGTTCTGGCAAATGTGCTTCCATTGATATCTGAAAGTTCAATGCTGCCATCGGTGGATTGCACCCGAATATCTCCGTTTACGTGAGATACAAAAAGATCACCAATCTGATTTTGCAGATAATGATTCCCGTCAATATCATGCAGTTCAATATTCCCATTTACCGTTTTAAGGTTAGTTGATGCCTTTTCGGGCACTTGTACTACAAAGTGAAACTGAATGTCGCCGCCGCGGGCCCTTCTTCCCGGCCGCCGCTCTTCCACCGAAGCCACTATTCGATTTCCATGCTGATTGAGAATAATTCTGAAATCATCCAGGCTTCTTGTACCGGCCCAAAGAGAAAAACTCCGGCTTACGTATAGATCAACCTGAACACCGTTCAAATCCGGATTTCGGAAAATTTCAATGTTCCCTGAAATGGTATTAACCGTGATATTCGGTGTGTCCCTGACCTGGAAAAATTCGGAACGGTATGGGTCGTCAGAATCAAACTCAAAACCCGAAGTCATTTCCGATTTTCCGTTTTTATTTAATTCGACGGCATATAAAATTCCGGATGGTGCGGTAAGCATCATTACTGCAATAAAAACAGCAAACAGGGATGAAAGTATTGGTTTCATGAGCAACTATTTAAAATATCTGAAGAGTTTCCTTAAACGGAAACTTTATCATACTTTCAATACGCTGTGAAGATAAACTGGTTTCAGCAGCTATGTTTTTTTAAATACATCAATTAAAAACCGGATGTGTTCAGACAGCTCTTTTTCGATCAGTTCTGCCCCTTTACGGATGTCATCCCGCGGCACATTTGCGGCAAATCTTTTGTCTTTCAGCTTTTTTCTGACCGATTTCACTTTCATGTCTGAAAAGCCGTTGGGACGCATCAATGCTACGGCGTTCATAAAACCGGAAATTTCATCGCAGGCAAACAAATAACGCTCTATTTCGGTTTTTGGCTCTTTGCCTGTCCGCTCAGGAGCATGCGCCCGAATGGCAGAAATCACACTTTCCGGGTAACCAAGCGGCGGCAGGATTTCGTTAACAGCACGGTTTGGATGCTCATCCGGAAATTTTTCCCAATCCATATCGTGCAGAAGTCCTGCCGTCCACCACTCTTCAACTTCCTGGCCGGATTTGCCGAGGTGGTTTGCGTAAGCTTCCATCGCAGCGGCAACCATTTTGGAATGCTGTTGTAAATTTTCTGATTCAATGCAATCGTTTAGTAATTTCAGGGAATCTTCCCGCGACGGCATAACTTCTATCATGTTTGTAAATCTCTTAAAATTTCCTGTGCCACTTTGCGGTTATATTCGAATGCAAAGTTTTTATAATTAATCATATCTACGATGGTGCCGATAAAGCAGAG
>SLPZ01000206.1 GCA_007131725.1 Balneolaceae bacterium | reverse complement strand
CGGAAGTCTTTACAAACCTGCCATTTTATAAATGATATAAAACTACTTTCTTTTATCCTTGATGTAGATTGCTTTTGAGTGGCCGTCGCCCGTTTTTCGCTCTTCCATTTCAAACAGTTTCATAGCGTGGAGCAGTTCTCCGAGTTTTCGGTAGCCGTAATTTCTGGGGTCAAATCCCGGCGACTGTTTGGCGATGTAACTGCCCACGGGAGCCAGATGCGCCCAGCCGCTTTCATCCGATGAGGCATCGATCGCATTCCGGACGAGATTTACCAGTTTGGTGTCTTGTTTTAGCTGATTTGAGGGTTTTCGTTTTCTCTCCTCTTTATCTTCATCTTCTTTGGCAAGCACTTCCGTGTAGATAAATTTGTCGCAAGCGGCTACAAACGGGTCGGGAGTTTTTTTCTCGCCAAATCCGTACACCTCCAGTCCCGATTCGCGGATTCGGGCAGCCAGTTTTGTAAAGTCGCTGTCGCTCGAAACCAGGCAAAATCCATCAAAACGGCCGGTGTAAAGCAGGTCCATCGCATCTATGATGAGTGCACTGTCGGTGGAATTTTTTCCTCTTGTATAACCGAATTGCTGAATGGGCTGAATGGAATATTCAAGCAGGATATCTTTCCATCCGCGAAGCTGCGGCTGGGTCCAGTCACCGTAAATGCGTTTCACATTCGCTGTACCGTATTTTGCGATTTCAGCCAGAAGATTTTCTGTGATTGCAGGCTGGGCATTGTCAGCATCGATAAGGATTGCCAGTTTGCGTGTGGATTCAGGTTCCATGAATTTATTTTTATTGATAAATGAATCTGAAAAGGTACAAAAAGTGTGAGAGAAATGATCATTTTAATGGATTCAAATGTATCTGCCTGAACCTATTCGGGAACATTTAAAAGTTGACTCTGGTTCTAAAAATTGAGATATAGTAGTTATGGGCAATTTTAATGAATAGATTTGATTATGCCAAAGTGTGAAATATACCAGGACGTGAAAGGCGATTGGAGATGGAGAAGAACCTCGAAAAACGGGGAGATTCTCGAATTTTCGAAACAAGGCTTCAAAGAAAGAGAAGAATGTGAGAAAAACGGAAAAGAAGAAGGCAGTTGTACAAGTTACAAGCTGGTAATTTAGGTTGAATTTGCAATTCGTTTGAAGGATTATCCCTTTATTTTCTAAACATTCTTCGGCTCATAATATGCTTTGATGATGGCGCCAAAGTGTGTCGGTTTGTCCAGGAAAGCGTAGTGGCCGGCCTCATCTATCAAAACCAGGGCATTCTTTTTTAATCCCTTCTCCATCCGTTTGGCCTGATCGAGCGGAGTTGACGAATCATTTTTTCCCCATACGAGCAGAATTTCGTGTTCGATTTCAGGCAGCAGATCATCCAGGTACTCAGTCACGGTTTTCACAAAGGTTTCTCTCATCACCCCTGTAAGCTGCCGGTAATCGGATGAACCAAGTTTTTTCCACGCAGCGGTGTTTCTGAGCCGGTTCAGGCCGCTTTCTCTCAATTTCGAAGGCAGCAGAAAAAAGGGCAGTTTCAGAAGTTTAGCCGTATATAGCCGCAGATAGTATGAAGCCCTTCGCTTTGGTTTCAGCCCGGCTGCACCTGTAAACACCACTTTTTCTATCCTGTCCGAGATTGAATCGCGCGTGAGCAGTTTCAGTGAAATGCGTGCTCCAAAAGAGTGGGCAAGCAGATCGAACGGCTGCCCTTCAAAAACGGTATCAGCAAACTCTTCGACAGCATCGGCATAATCGTCTATGCTCCAAGCCTGGTTCGGTTCGGGAGAGTGGCCAAAGCCCGGCAGGTCAATCAGGTAAGCTGTCCGGATTGATTTTACCTGTTCGGCAACCGGCAGCATTACGGCAGAATTACTGCCCCAGCCGTGGAGTATCAAGAGAGGTTTCCCGCTGCCTTTTTTATACCAGGCAACCCTGTTTTTTTTGAGCTCAGAAAAACTTGGAGTCATAAAAAGAAAAAAATTTTGTAAGGGTTTTAGAAAATCGGGTTCATAAATATACAGGGATTTTTTTCAACCTTGTGTATCGCATCAAATAAAATGCATCAGAACAGAAATTAAGGATGGAACAATGAGACGAAAAATTTTCTTTTTGCTGGAACGCCTCGAAATTAATCGCAGTGAACGGATTGCAGTTTCCTTTACTTTGATATTATTGTTGATTACAAGCAGTTATTTTGTGCTGTCTCAGTCCGGAATAAATTATGATGCCGATCATTATCACGAACTGGAAAAAATTTTTAATGAGCGGAGCAGTGCCATTCAGCAGGAGCGTGATGCAATTCTTGCGCGCTATGAACCTGCAGAAACTGGAACTGAGAAAGTTTTTGAACCTGAAACGGCAATAGCTGACACCATTCCACCCGATACGACAAAATCAGAAGAGGAAAAAGCCGGATCTGACCTCATCAACATCAATCTTGCTGATGCGGAAGAGCTGCAGGAACTACCGGGAATCGGGCCGGCATATTCTCAGCGAATTATTGAATGGAGAGAAGAAAACGGAGAGTTCACTTCCAAAGAACAGTTGCTCGAAATCCGAGGAATCGGTGAAAGAAGGCTCGAAGCAATTATTCCTTTGATTGAGTTGTAACACTTAATTACTGGTCTGTTTATTCAACAGATGCTCCCAGTTCTGGTCAACCTGGTGCTGTATGGTTTCAAGCCCGTTGCCGGATTTCTCCCTCATCACATTAGAAAAACGCCCCTGGTGCTTCATGTATTCACTCACCGGGGTTTTTACATTAGGAGTGTAGGTGATGTTGAAACGTCCGTTTTCTGTTTCAAAAAGCGGGAAATAGTTGGTTTCCACTGCCAGCCGTGCCAGTTCAATAGAACGATCGGGATCGTGTTTGTGGCCGGGCGGGCAAGGTCCGTCAACCATCAAAAAACGAAATCCTGTGGCATCGCGTGCTTTTTGGAGTTTCGTTTTAAAATCCGTCAAAAATGCCGGAGAAGCCGTAGCCGAATAGGGAATGTGATGGGCCTCGATAATTCCCATTAAATTTTTTGCCGGAAGTTTTTTCCCCTGCGGATCTGTGGTGGTTCTGGCACCGACCGGTGTGCCCGTGCTGCTCTGCACTCCGGTATTCATATAGGCTGCGTTGTTGTTACAAATAAAGATGATATTTTCCTGCCGGGCTGCCGCACCGGAAAGAGCCTGCAGTCCAATATCAAATGTTCCCCCGTCACCGGCCAACACAACAACATTGGCATCGATTTTCCCCTGCCTGTCCAGCGCCCGGCGCACTCCGGTAGCGGTAGCAGCAGCAGCGGCAAATACGGTATGCACCACAGTTCCTTTCAGCAGATTCATGGG
The DNA here is from genome assembly GCA_007131725.1 of Balneolaceae bacterium. Classification (GTDB taxonomy): domain Bacteria; phylum Bacteroidota; class Rhodothermia; order Balneolales; family Balneolaceae; genus Rhodohalobacter. The sequence continues at coordinate 18,715 of SLPZ01000206.1, read as the reverse complement.
GTTTGGCCCTGCTATAATCGAAAAACAGCAGGCAGGTACAACATAAACTGTTTCTGGCCCCATCACATTAGAAACGTAACGCGCCAACAGTGTCCATCCACAGCCGCGGCAGCTAAGCGCACCGCCGTGAATGCTCTCTTCAGTGATTAAAAATTCGTTTTCAGGTATCATAACTTTATCCTTTAAGCCCATAGTTCAGATTTTTAGTCATAAATAAACATATTTACGTCACCCAAATTACCTGTTCAGCACCGGGCGCCCGGAAATCAACCTCAAGAATGTTCTCTATGGTTTTGGATGATACATCTCTACCGCCAAGCCCTGCAAAAACTCCGAATATTTTATTCGGAACACCGTGTAAAGCTCTTTTCATCTCCTGCATCATTGCACCTTCCGTCTCTCCCGGGAAATTCCTGTCGATGTTTATGATCAGGCAGTCATCGCTAACGGTATCCAGAACTTTCAGAACCGACTCTTTTGGGAATGGCCTGAAGAGGCGGATTTTCAGCAGACCCACTTCCGGATGGCGGCTGACCACCTGCCGTGCCGTTGTGGTGATGGATGACATCGTGACCAGAATTTTTTTGGTTTTTTCGTTGATGTTGACTGCTTCAACTGCTGCGTATTTTCTGCCGAAAGCCTCATCAAATTCATGACCAAGCTGATTGGTCTCTTTTTCAACTTTGCAGATGCTTTCCCAGTGAAGGCGATTGTATTTATCATAAATATCAGGCCCCACAAGTCCGCCGAATGCCTTTGGGTGTTTCAGATTAATCTGGTCATCAGTTTTTTCTCTTGGCGGACAAAATTCATCCACCATTTTTTGATCGGGGATGTAAACATTTTCGCTGGTATGGCTCATGTAAAAAGCATCGAGCACCACCATCACCGGAAGCTTATGCTTTTCTGCCAGCCTGTACGATTGGATGACAGTGTCTAACACTTCCTGCGAACTTTCGCAATAAAACTGCACCCAGCCTGTGTCGCGCTGTGAAATGGAATCAGTTTGGTCGGCCCAGATATTCCAGGGAAAAGATGGGCGGCCAACGTTGCAGGCAACTACCGGCAAACGCATGTGCGCAATGGCGTGAAGCACTTCGTGGGCATAAAAAAGGCCTTGTCCGCTGGTTGCCGTAAAAACACGCTCCCCTGTAAGAGAGGCCCCGATCAAAGCGGCAAAAACGGAATGTTCGCTTTCCATGTTCACAATTTCCGCGTCAAACTCTCCCTTCGAAATCATATCCGCGATTTCTTCGATGATTGAGGTTTGAGGTGTGATGGGATAAGCAGTAACCAGCGAAACCCTGCTTAGTTTGGCGGCAATAGCAGCCGCACTGTTTCCCTTAAGCACCTTTTTGGTGTGGCGGGTTAGCAGATCTGCCCTGGGTGTTTTTTCTATTTCTGTTGTGTCAAACTGTAGCATGGTTTTCTGAGTACTTGTTTTTTTAACACTTAATAATAAATAGTTCGGATTCTGTCCCTACTCTTCCGGGACGTACCTGTCATAAATCTATGCTCACTTCTGATGAAGCTCTTTTGGCTCTTTTTCTTCCGAAAGCCGGTTTTTCTCATCATACTGAATAGCTGCACACGGGCACTCACGGACACAGATTCCGCAGCCTTTACAATAGTCATAATCAATCCTGAGCCGGTAATCATCATCAATGAAAATGGCCGCATCGGGGCAGTAATTCAGGCAGTTTCCGCAACTGAAACATTCACCACAATGCAGGCACCTGCCCGCCTCCTCGATAATCACATCCTCGGGTAACCCTCCGGCAACTTCAGCAAAGTTATTCACAAAATTTTCGGGAGTTGTAACCGGGGTGGGATTTCCGGGTGTTGGCAGATAATACCTGTAGTTGATTTTATCATGAGTAGCGATCTCCTTGGCTTTTTCCGGTTTTTCCCATTCTTTTTCTCTCAGGAAAGCATCTACTTCACCTGCCACATCGTTTCCGCTGCCAATTGCTTCAACCACAGTTCCGCCCCAGGCCATGTCGCCTGCACAGAAAACCGGTGTTTTTGATCCAGCCAGTTTTTCATCAAGGCGGCCCTGCCGGGCTTCAATCTCATTGCCGGAAAAAACGAACGGATCGGGCCATTGGCCAATGGCTTTAATCAACTTATCTGTCATCACAGAATATTCCGATCCCTCAACAGGCACCGGCCTTCTTCGACCGGATTCATCCGGCTCGCCCAGTTCCATTTTTTGGATGATCAATTCATACCGACCGTTTTTTTCCTCAAGTCCTACAGGTGCCGTCAAAAATTGAATGGGCACTCCCTCTTTCATGGCTTCTTCTACTTCTTCGGCAATCGCGGGCATTTCCTGCCGGGTGCGCCGGTAATAGATAGTTGGTTTCCCACCCAATCGAAGAACGGTTCTGGCAACATCAATAGCTGTGTTTCCTCCGCCGATTACAGCCACAGAATCTCCGGCTTTAATCTGTTCCTGATTACCGCTGATATTCAATTTTCTCAAAAATTCAATGCCGTCAATCACTTGTTCATTACTGCCAATTCTCAGGTTTGAACCGATGTGGGAGCCAACAGCCGTGATGATGGCAGAATACTTTCCGTCCAATTCATCGATTGTTACTCTCTTTTCAGTGATGACCTCTACACCCTGGTGTTGAATTTTTTCTATTTCTTTGTCTAACACATATGGTGGAAGCCTGAATGCCGGAATTCCGGAACGCATCATACCACCGGCTTTTGGCAGGGCTTCATAAACGGTTACCTCATATCCTAATTTTCGGAGGCGGAGTGCGGCTGTCAATCCGGCAGGACCGGATCCCACAACAGCGATTTTTTCTTTGTATTGAACAGGCTCAGGCTTATGCTGATACTGCCCGTTTTTATCACCGATAAAACGTTCTATGGCACCGATGTTTACCTTATCATCCAGGAAAATGCGGTTGCAGTTTTGCTGGCAAAAATGCGGACACACCCTTCCGCAGATGGCCGGAAACGGATTGTGTTCATAGATGGTTTCATACGCCTCTTTAAACATCCCTTCCGAAGCCAGTTTCACAAATTTTCTGACGTTGGTTCCAGCCGGACAGTTATCCGTGCAGGGTGCTTCAAGGTCTTCATATTTGGGAGCAACAACCCGCCAGTTTCCGGTTTTGTTGATCGACATCGGCTGATCCCAAAACGGAACCTCCCAATTGGGTTCTTTTCCTGCAGGTGGGGATTGTCCGTTTTGTGCGGGTTGATAATGTTCGTCTGTAAATTCCTTCACCTGACGGAATGCAGTTTCAGCAGAGGCCGCATTGGCATCCGGTTTTGCTGGAACTTCATCTTTGATGATTTCCATAGCTTCACCAATATCAGCGCCCAGAATTTTAAGCATCGCTCCCACCATGGCAGCATTTACAATCGGCAGGGTTTTGCTTCCCAGTTTATTCTCCACTGAAATGTCCGTGGCGGGTATCGTGTAGATATGTTTGGCTTTTCCTTTAAAGTACTCTGGCGGTTTATTGCTGTTAATCAGCAGAGTACCTTCTTTTGTGAGGCCGTCAAATACCGGGGTTTGTTCAATCAGGCCCTCATCAAAAATGATGATCAGATGAGGCTCGTAGATATAATTTCTGGTTAATATGGTTTCCGGTGAAATTCTTAGATACGCCTGAATGGGGGCGCCGGTGCGTTCTACTCCGAAAAACGGAAATGCCTGTACCTCATAGTTATAGCGGTAACTGAATATTTTTGCAAGAATCTCGAACGCTGTAACCATTCCCTGTCCGCCTCTTGCATGTCCTCTCACTTCAATAAGTTTGCTGATATCGACCATTGAACCCTCTGATTTTATTTTAAAAAGGTGCCAATTGTACTTCTACTATTCAATATAGTAAAATTCACCTTAAACGAATAAAATAATAGTGGTTAAATACCCTTATATCTGATATGTGGGATTATACCAGTTCGTCGGAGTAATAGGCATCCACTTTCTTTCGCAGGTTGAAACTGCTGCTCATCACTTCGCCGTAGGCACCGGCGCTTCGGATGGCAACCAGATCCCCTCGCTGCAGTTCGGGGAGTTCAATGTCCTTGCGGAAGGTGTCGGAGGTTTCGCAGATTGGGCCAACCACATCGTAGTACTTTTTGGGTTTGTCGCTGGTGAGCACATCCACGCGGTGCTCGGCCTGGTAGAGTGCCGGGCGTATCAGCTCGGTCATGCCGGCATCGATGATGGCAAAATTGGTGCTGATTCCTTTTTTTACAAACAGCACTTTCGAGATGAGATTTCCACACTGCCCCACGATACTTCTGCCCAGCTCAAAATGCACCTGCTGATTTTCTGTATCGGCCAGGTTCTGCCTGAACAGCTCAAAAAACGATTTAAAATCCGGAATGGGCTCTTCATCGGGATTTGCGTAGTTGATGCCGTATCCACCGCCCAGGTTCAGGTGTTCTAATTCAATGCCCTCCTGCTCAAACTGCTCCCTGATGATGTTGATTTTTTCACAGAGCTGAAGAAAAGGGTCCAACTGCCTGATCTGTGAACCGATATGAAAATGGATGCCCTTCAGGTTCAAAGAAGTCAGCCCCGGCAGAAGGTTGAACAATTCCGGCAATTTATCCGGGGTGATGCCGAACTTGTTTTCCATGAGTCCGGTAGAGATATATTTGTGTGTTTTGGCTTTGATGTTGGGGTTGAGGCGAACGGCAACATTGGCCTTCTTTCCGGAGGCGGCAGCCAGGTCATTCAGTACGGCAAGCTCCTGAAGAGACTCGCAGTTGAATGAAAAAATGTTGTATTTCAATCCTGTCTGAATTTCTTCATCGGTCTTGCCCACACCGGCAAAAGCGATCTGATCCGGCTTGAATCCGGCTTCAATGGCGCGTTCGATTTCCGGGCCGCTCACACAATCAACCCCCAGGCCGGCATCTCTGATAATTTGAAGAAGCCTGTTATTGAAATTCGCTTTTATCGCAAAATGGATGTGATAGCCTTTCTCAATTCCGTGTTTCCGGATTTCATCAAGCGTACTTCTGAGAAGGTCAAGATCGTAATAGTAAAAAGGGGTTTGCAGTGTGCCGAATTTCTTTATCAGTGCGGAAGTAATCATAAAAAATCAGTTGATCAATGAAGTTGAAAGGATACGGATTATGGTTAAAAAATGGTACAGAATTCAAAATAACTGGAAAACCATAATTGTTTACACAGATTTTTTTAAAACTGAATAATGTAATAATTGAATAAAAAAGTTGGGTCAAACGTTATATTAAAAATAGATCAAAATGTCTGGTTTTCTGATGTTGATTGACGTTCAATTTGAACCATTTTAACGGATTAATAGTAGCTGTTAATTAATCTGGCATTATGACAGTTTTATTGAGGGGTGACTTTACCGGTTTGTTTGAGTCCTTAATCACCTGCAATTGGTTAAATTGAGATTTTTAAATATGACTCAACGGACAGATAACCAGAGAAATTACTGCATGATAATTCTTGTTTATATTTAAAGAGTTTAACCTAAAAAGCTCAGGTATAATTGTTGAGCTTATTATAAAATGAGGGTGAATCAAAGAGTATAAACAACAGCATTTACATCAACCGTCAAACAAATTGAAATAAGGAGACTGTTTTGAAGAAAAAAGCAATAGTGCGTGTTTTGCAACTATGTTTATTTGCAGGCGGCGTACTTTTTTTAATGAGTTCTTGCAGAACTACCGAACCACAAGCGGTAATAACAAACGGAGATGACGGGTATTATCAGAACATGGTTTACACCCCACTGGTGAGAGAACAGATCCGGGAGAGTTTTAAATCAGTACGAAGAATTCAGAGTAATGTTATCTATAAAACATACCAGTTTTATCTGGATGATATGCCCAGAGAATCTGAAATTCCCAATCTCGAACTGGAAAATATTGCGGCTGAAACCACTATCGACAATCACTCGACTGCCGGAACCGGAATTGTGCTTTCGGTGAGAAGTAGGGGTGTTGCAATACTTTCGGCATCACACACTGTAACATTTGCTGATACAATCTATCACTATTCAAGTGAACCCGCCCCGGAAGGAAACCGGTATCTTGAAGCAATTTCTATCAAAGAATCGCTGAACCAGTTTATTTATGCCGATAATGATATCGTGTTTATGGAAATGGCAGTTAACGATCCGCGGAGAGATTTGGCAATTATGAAAACGGTTTCATCGCATCAGGGCACGGGGCTCAGGCCGCTTGCACTGCGCCCGGGAGACAGTGACGAGCTCGACTGGACCGATATTATTTATGCTGTGGGATATCCGCGGGGGGTGCAGATGGTTACTCAGGGTACAGCCAGCCGGAGTGAACATCCAATCCGGAGTATTGTGCTCGATATTTCCATCAACAGAGGATTTAGCGGCGGCGCTGTTTTTGCCGTCAGGAACGACGGCTCAGGCCTTGAATGGGTTGGCATGATTACTTCTGCTATGGGCGAGCAGGATGTTTTTCTTGTTCCCGAGGAGATACCTGGCGAGGAATACAATCCCGATATTCCCTATACCGGGGACATGTTTGTGAAAACAAAACCGAGAATATATTACGGTATTACCAACGCGGTTGATATCAAAAGAGTGAGAGAGTTTATCAACGAAAACAGGGAAAAAATTGACGAATTGGGGCTGAGGGTGCCGGTTATTTAGGTTTCTTTCCATATCCGCCGCCACCGGGAGTTTTGAGAATGAATGAATCACCGGGCTTAATGTCGGCGCCGTCAATCCAGCCGAGTTTTGTTTTTTGTCCGTTGGAGTGTTCAATCCACTGTTTTCCGGATTTGCCCGGCTGACCATCACGAAGTCCGTACGGTGCAACATTTCTGTGCTGAGACAAAACCGATAAACGCACCGGTTCAAGAAAGGTTATTTTACGGACAACTCCCCTTCCTCCAGACCACCGGCCTGCACCTGAAGATTTATTTCGAATTCCGTAATGATCGAGGCGAACGGGATATCGGTGCTCCAGAATTTCGGGGTCGGCCGCTCGGGTGTTGGTCATATGCTGATGAACTGCATCAGCCCCGTCAAAACCATAGCCGGCGCCCGTACCTCCTGCAACGGTTTCGTAATAACCAAACCGGTTGTTGCCGAAAAGCACATTGTTCATAGTGCCGTAACTGCAAGCTGCCATTTCAAAAGCTTTGAGCAGGGTGTCTGTCAGCCGCTGGCTGGTTTCAACATTGCCGCCCACCACAGCAGGTGATTTTTCCGGGTCATTCTCAAAAACAGGATTCAGCATTCCTGTTGGAATCGTTATTTCAACCGGTTCAAGCAGGCCGTCATTCAGCGGGAGGGGTTCGTCAATCATCAGGCGCAGCACGTACATAATCACACTGTTCACGATAGACGGATTGGCATTCAGGTTTCCCGGGTGAACGCCTGAAGTTCCTGAAAAATCAATTCGGAGTGAATCGTCATCCACACGGCAATTTACTTTCAGCAGAGAGCCATCGTCCAATTTTTCTTCTGCCTGATAGTTTCCGTTTTCAATTTTGTTTAATGCAGCCTTTAAACGATCTGAAGCATAGCTTTTGAGTTTCTGCATATAGAGGCGGACGTTTTCTATGCCGAATGTATCCGCAAGTTTGATGAATTCGGCAACTCCCCGGTGGTTGGCGGCGACTGACGCACGAAGGTCAGCCATGTTTTCTTCCACCGACCGCGAAGGCCAGGGAGCATGTTTTAGCAGTTGACGGACATCATCCCAATAAAACTTGCCATTCCTGGCTAAAAAAGTGGGCGAAATCACCACGCCTTCCTCAGCCAGGCAGGTTGCATCCGGCGGCATCGACCCCGGACTTTTCCCGCCTATCTCGGCATGATGAGCCCGGTTTGCCACAAAAGCGGCCAGTTTACCCAGGTAAAAAACAGGCGTTATGACAGTGATATCCGGCAGGTGTGAACCTCCGAACCCCGGGTGGTTCGTGATGAGGATGTCGCCCTCTTCAAGTCCGGTCCCGCCAGTTGGTGGGTTTTCAAAACCTGTCAGGTCTTGTTCAATATGTTTGATTACTGTTCGAACACACGTGCCCATCGCTCCCAGGTGTACCGGAATGTGCGGGGCATTCACCACCAGGTACCCATCGGCATCGAGCAGGGCACAGGAAAAATCGAGCCGCTCTTTGATGTTTACAGACAGGGCAGTCCGCTGAAGCATTTCTCCCATCTGTTCTGCAATCGATGTAAAACGGTTGGTGTAGAGCTGAAGCTGTACCTCTTCGGAGCGGCCCTCACCTGCCTGGTTTTTATTTTCAGCCAGGTTCATTTTTTGGATGATCCACGTGCCGACAGCTAAAAGCCTTCCACTCCATCCCGGCTCAATTACGGTGGTGCTGTGAGGATCCAGAATAAGTGCCGGCCCTGTGATTTCGGTGCCAGGTTTTAACGATTCCCGATGATAGACCGGGCTGGCGTGTTTGGTTTTGTTGAAAAGAATGTGAGTTTCACCGGCAGGTGAGGTTTTGGCCGGGGCTTCATCAAAATCAGGTACAAATTCTTTTTCTTCTATCTTCTTTTCTGATGCAAGCACCCGGATGGCCTCCAATTCAATCTCTCGGTTTTCAATCCAGTGACCGTACCGGCTGATGTAGGCTTCCTGAAATTGTTTATGTACTTGATTTACACCGTTCCATGAAATTTCCAGCGGGGTATCCTGCCCTTTTAAACGCAGATAAAGTTGACTTCGCAAAATCTGAATGCTTCCAGGATCGACACCCTGCTGTTCTAAACCGGTCGCGGCATTATTTTGTAATTCAGCGATCCACTCTTCGAGGTTTGGCTGAACATCATACAGGTTTTCCAAAACCTGCCGGGAGGCGATATATTCCAGCCTGGCTTCCTGCAAGCCAACAGCGCTTAACAGGCCGGCATCGGATGGAACCAACACGGTTCGGATGTCAAGTTTATCGGCGACTGAAAGAGCGTGCTGGGCACCGGCCCCGCCAAATGCAACGAGTGTATATTCTGCCGGGTCAAACCCTTTCTGGATGGAAATTTTACGGATGGCCTGTGCCATGCGCTCGTTGGCAATGTCAAAAAATCCCTCGAGTACCTCTTCCCTGGAAAGCGGCTTATTTCTGTTTTTGTTGACAGATCGCATCAATTTTTCCAGGGCTTGTTCGGCCGCAGCTGTATCGATAGAGATTTGAAAGTTTGAGGGATGCAGCCTGCCGCTCAGCAAATTAACATCGGTGATGGTTAACGGCCCGCCTTTGCCGTAACAGGCCGGGCCAGGATCTGCCCCTGCACTTTCCGGCCCCGCAGTCAGGCTTTTTCCGTCAAAATCGCAGATCGATCCCCCTCCGGCAGCCACAGTTTCAATATCGATGGCTGGGGATGAAAGGGTTGCATCGCCCACAGTGTGTTCAAATATATAGTCCACGCCGCCGTCATACCGGGAAACATCGGTGCTGGTGCCGCCCATATCGAATGAGATGATATTTTGTGAACTTTTGCTGAGATCTGGAAGGTTTTCAAAACCTGACAGGTCTGCTGATAATGCCTTTTTTGCAACAGCCGCAGCACCAATCACCCCGCCTGCCGGCCCGCTGAAGAGGCCGTCTTTCGGGGTGTAATAGTTTGCATCAACCAGATTCCCGGCGCTGTTCATAATTCGCAGTGGAGCCTGCCCGATGGTTTCTGAAATACGGTTCAAATATCGCTGCATGACCGGAGTCAGGTAAGCATCCACATCAGCGGTAACGGCGCGGGGCACAATTTTTATGGAGGGACTTAATTTCGAAGAACGGCTCACAAACGGAACTCCGAGATCGTTAAGCAGCATTTCGATCAGTATTTCGTGCTCCGGGTTCAGGTAGCTGTGCATCAGGCAGATCGCAGCAGCATCAATCTCATTCAGCAGGGGTTTAATCTTTTTTTGTAGGGATTTTAGATCCGGTTTCTTCAGAACCTTTCCTTCCGCATCCAGCCGTTCGGGCACTTCAATAATGTGCCTGTAATACGGCTCTGGTTTTTCAATGTTGAGGCTAAACAGATCGGGGCGCTGCTGGTTTTTTATTTTCAGCAGGTCTTTGAAGCCTTTTGTGATTAAAAACAGGGTTTTGCCGCCATTTCGCTCAAGGAGGGCATTGGTGCCCTTTGTGGTAGACAACCGAAACTGAAGCGGTGGGAAAGGTTCACCGATACCCGTGTTGGTGATGATTCTTGCAGCAAGAACTGGGGCTTCTTCCGGGCTTAGAATTTCACAGGGAATCAATGCATCACCGGACAGATCAATTCGCCCGTCGAGTGTAAGAGTATTTTTTTCCGGATCAGAATGGATAACCGTAAAAGATTGTTTACCCTTTTTTAACAGGCGGAATTTGAAGCCGTTAAAAAAACCGGTTTTATGAATCTGGATATTCAAGTTTATGCTGACAACATTATCTTCGGAAGTTTTACGTGCATATCCACGGATAGATCTGTTGCTCAATACTTTACACCGTTTTTGCCTGCCTTCGGGAAGTAAGGCAATGCAGTCAGTAAACGTGCCGCCGGTATCGACGGATAAAAATATCGGAGCGGTTTTATGATTTTGATTCATTATTTTCAGTATCGGAAACCAATCATTCTGATTGCTTGTGAACGATTTATAAAATGTTACTTTCTGAATTCAGTTTAAACTAAATTGTAAAATTTTTAAAGCTTAACCAACCTGGCGATTTGTTTACAATTCTTTTTGTTTGCTGAACCCGTTAAAAAAAATTGCTTAATACTCTTTTAGATGGACTTTCTAAACCTCTCTCTGCCTTTTGATGATCCGGTGCTTATTTTTGCACTTGTGATGTTGATTATCCTGCTGGCGCCAATGGTTTTCAAAAAACTGAAAATTCCCGGGCTGGTAGGCCTTATTCTTGCCGGTACGGTTGTTGGCCCCGGCTTGCTGGGCTTGATTGAGAGAGATTTTACCATCGAACTGCTGGGTACGGTCGGGCTGCTTTACCTGATGTTTATGGCAGGCCTGTCGATTGACCTGAACCGTTTCGAAAAGCTCAAAGAAAAGAGCATCGGGTTTGGCCTTCTCTCTTTCTTTCTGCCGCAGCTTGCCGCACTGTATGTTGGCACCCAATGGCTTGGATACTCATTTGCCACATCGTTGTTATTAGGTTCAATCGTGGGTTCGCACACACTGCTTGCGTATCCTATCGTGGTGCGGCTTGGAATTACCAAAAACACGGGTGTTACCATGTCTATGGGCGGCACCCTCGTAACAGATACATTATCACTTGGCGTACTTGCCGTTGTTGCGGGCTCTGTCGGCGACAACCTGGGGGCCGGTTACTGGATTCAATTCGGTGTTACAGTTGCCGTTTTTGTGGCAACCGCTGTTTTAACACTGCCAAGATTTGCCCGGTGGTTTTTCCGAAATGTGCAATACGAAAAAAATATCGACTTTGTGTTTATGGTGGCGGTTCTTTTTACCACCGCATTTCTTGCAGAACTTGCCGGGCTGGCGCCCATCATTGGCGCCTTTATGGCTGGGCTTTTGTTGAACCGGCTTGTACCCGAAAGCGGCACATTAATGAGCCGCATTCAGTTTGTCGGGAATGTATTTTTTATCCCTTTTTTCCTGATCTCTGTCGGGATGCTTGTAGATATCCAGGTGCTGGGCAGCCTTGAAGTATGGGTAAAAGCTATCGTATTCAGCCTTCTCGTCTTTTTTGGAAAAGGGTTAGCTTCTTTTGCCGTCAGGTATCTCTTCAAATATAGTAACCAGGAAGCACTGGTGATTTATGGTTTAACCACACCACAGTCTGCTGCAACTCTTGCTGTTACGTTGGTGGGCTATGAGCTTGGGTTTTTTGGACAGACTGCTGTAAATGCAGTGGTTATCATGATTCTGATCACCTGCCTCATCGGGCCGTGGCTGGTTGAAAAATACGGCCGTATTCTGGCTATCCAGGAAGAAGAAAAACCATACAGCCGGGCTGATGCGCCTCAGCGTATCCTGGTGCCGCTGGCCAACCCCGAAACGTCTGATGCACTGATGGACATCGCATTTATGGTACGTGATAACAAACAGGGCCAACCGGTGTATCCACTGACAGTAGCCCGCGACGGCACCAATGTCGAAGCCAATGTTGCCAGGGGTGAAAAAATGTTGAGCCATGCCGTTTTGCACGCTGCTTCAGCCGAGGTGGATGTAAATCCGCTAACCAGTGTAGATCTCAACGTAGCAAAAGGAATTGCGCGCACCATCGAAGAAAGGCGTATTTCCAACGTGGTAATCGGCTGGAATGGGGAGGTATCAGCCAGAAGAAAAATATTCGGCAGTATATTAGACCAGCTACTGGTAGAAGTGGATGAAATGGTGATGGTTTGCAAAATTGAAAAGCCGGTAAACACATTTGAGCGCCTGATACTTGCCGTGCCGCCGTTTGCCGCACTTGAAATCGGTTTTCCCGGCACAGCCCGGTCAGTTAAATTGATGGCCGAACAGATGGGTGTTGAACTCGTTGTGGTATCAACTAACGAACGGGAACCCTTTGTGAAAGAAGGAATTGAAATAATTAAGCCGGAACTGGATGTAAAATACGAAACGATAAATCTATGGTCGCAACTGCCTGGATGGATTGAAAAAAATTACGAAGAAAATGACCTGTTTGTATTGAACAGTGCAAGAGAAGGTTCGATATCATGGAGGCCCGGCCTCGACCGCTTGCCAGGTGTAATTTCTCAAAAATACCCGGAATTAAGCTTTATTACGGTATATTCATCTCAAATTGCTGAAGAAGCCGGGCAGGGGATGGATCTGCAAAACGGGCTGGGCCTTTTAAATAAGGCACGTATCAAAATTGGCTTGAAAAAAGATGACATCGAATCTGTTTTGTGTGAAATTATAGCCGGGGATGCGGCATTCGAAAACATTGAAAATCAGAGGATTACACGCAGATTACTGGAAAACTCAGATGATTATACTCCTGAGGTTATGCCGGGAGTGGTGTTGTACGAATCTCATACATCGAAGGTAAACGAGCAGATTCTATTTATCGGAGTGAAAAAAGAGGGTGTAAAAATTAAGCAAACATCCAACCTGGCCCGTGTCATCATTGTACTGTTGAGTCCGCGCAGCATGTCTGCACAAGAGCATCTTAAAGGCCTGAATAATTTTATCAAATACATCAGGCCCGATAAGGATCTTGAAAATATTATCAATGCCAATTCCCCGCAGCAGGTCATTAAGGCAATCCGGTCGAAAGCTTAATGCTGTTTTGAAAAGTTCAATCAGCGGTTGAACAGGCGTTTGAATATATGCCAGATGGAATAAAACGTTCGTTCTTCACCTCTTACAATAAGAACGGTACCGGATACTTTTTCGGCTATAATTTCGGGGAAGGAGCCAAAAAGTGCACTTTCAAGGCGTGTTGATCGAGTGGCGCCTATACATGTAGTATTGAACTGAGTGGCGGCGGCCACTAAGTCTTTCTCAAGATCATCAGTGAGAATGACCTTTTTTTCATAGTCCTTACTCTCTATTCCAGCTTTTATGATTGTTTGCTGAATCAGCATTTCACCTTTTTCTTTCAATTCATCATCACTTAAGTCATCTGTTTTTTTCTGAAGATTCAGAAGGGTAAGAGAACTGCCGTTAATATTGCTAACAATATTGAAAGCTCTTTTTACTGCAGCCACCGAGTGCGGGCCGGTTCCAACCAGTGCTACGACATCACCAATTTTCTCTTCTTGCTGTTTAACAAGAGTTACTTTACACGGGGCATGTTTTACAATGGGGTCGATGATGGAGCCCAGCATAAATTTGCGTTTTTTCCTTTTCCCTTTCCAGCCCAGAATCACTTCATCTGCCAGCTCTTTGTTGATCAGCTTCAATACAACATCATTTACACTGCGTCCGATAAAAACCTGGGTTCTGATATCTACATCCATATCTTTTGCAGCTCTTTCTGCTTCTTCGAGCAAATTCTCATGCCTTTCTATTCTCTCTTTTTCAAACTCTACCGCTTGCGCCAGGGCCGTTTGGTCGGGCAGCACTATAACATTGATCGCAAAAATTTCAGAATTCTTGTAGGCCGATGCACTGGCAGCCGCAATGCGAAGCATTTTTCTCTGGGTGCCCGGGTTGGCTATCGGGACGATAATTCTGTACGGCCTGTCTCTTGCTTCCGATTCTATTTTTTCCACAATTGCCTTTCCAATGATTCCTTCACGTTTCACTCGTTTCCGTCCATAGAAATAGTACCAGGCGTATCCCAAAATCAAAATTCCGATTCCGCCGATGAGCGGAAGTGTGTCCATCTGGCTGAGTACCACAACGCCGGAAACAATCCCAAAAATCTGAATCCAGGGATATGCCGGCGACTTGAACTCGGGATTATACCATTTTGGATTTTGCACCCGAAATGCAATGAGTGCAACATTTACCAGTATATATACAACGATCTGAAATGCACCGGCAGTCTTTGCAATCTCTTCTACCGGCAGGGCAACAATAATCAAAAGCATGGCACCGCCGGTAATTAAAATGGCAGTAACCGGTGTATGAAGTTTTTTGCTCACCCGGGCAAAAAATTGAGGAATCAGCTTGTCGCGGCTCAGGGCAAACGGATAGCGAGAGGCGGTTAGAATTCCGGCATTTGCCGTGCTGATCAGGGCCAGCATGGCGGCTACGACAATAAGCACTATGCCGATTTGTCCGAAAAAAGGTTCAACCGCATCCACCATCGGGATGTTTGAACCGGCAAGGGTTTCTCCGTCAACAAGTCCAACGAGAACGTAAACAATCAGACCGTAAAGTATGGTGGTGATTATAAGCGACAGCAGTAACCCGAGCGGGAGGTTCCGGCCGGGATTATCAATTTCTTCAGCAACTGCGGCCACTTTTGTAACTCCGCCGTATGAAATCAAAACCATAACGGTGGCGCCGATTAACCCGGAAACTCCACCTTCAAAAAACGGCATATAATGTGAACTTTCTACCTGTATCATGCTGAAGGAAACAAAAAGTGCAAGAATAATGACCATAACAACCACCATTACAATCTGCAGGCCTCCAGTCTGCTTAACTCCGATGATATTTACTGCAATTAGAATGGTTCCGATTACCAGTGCAACTGCCTCAACACTGGGCAGAGTCATTATGGCCGTTAAATAAAACATACCGCCAACCAGGGCAAGAGCCCCTTTAAACATCAGCATCAGCCATGTGCCAAGCCCGGCAATGGTTCCGGCGCCCGGGCCAAGCCCGCGTTCAATAAATACATAATCTCCACCAGCCTCGGGCATTGCAGTGCCAAGTTCGGCTATACTGATGGCAGCCGGGAAAACCAGCAGCCCTGCAATAATAAAAGCAAGAATTACAGCAGGACCTGCCTCTGCCATTGCAATACCCGGCAAAATAAAAATGCCGCTCCCAATCATTGCACCCATACTGATGGCAATAATTGAACTTAAACCGAGCCCACGTTCTAAAATGTGTTCTTTTTTCATCTGTCAGAAATTCTTTCTATTGTTTTAATTAACGGTTTACAGTTAGTATTTCCGGGCTGTTATTCTGAACACAATTAATGTAAAACAAATGAATTGATGTGGTTTTAAATTGGTGAATTTCTATCGCAGGTGTTTTGGTTAAAAAGAAAAATACGCATGTAAGGTCAGCAAACAAATTTAGATCCGATTTCCAAAGATGTTACTTTACTAACTGTGGTAAATTTTTGAAAGTGTATTCAATATCTGATCAAACGGAATAGTTTTTTCTTCGCTTTTCTCCATATCCCGGAAAGTGAATTTTCCCTCATTCAGTTCATTCTCCCCAACAATAATGGCAAACTGTGCATTTTCGCGGTTGGCATCTTTCATCTGGGCTTTCATCGATCGCCCCTTGTAGTCCATGGTGGCAGAGAAGCCTTTTTCACGAATTTTGGGCAAATGTTTGACTCCCCATTTTCTGGCAGCATCTCCGAGGGTGACGATGTAAACATCCACCTTTTTTTCAGATCCGAGTTCAATTCCAAGTTCTTCACAGGCGATGAACAACCGCTCCATCCCAGCGGCGAAACCAACGGCGGGTGTGGGCTGTCCGCCAATTTCTTCCACAAGAAGGTCGTAACGCCCTCCGCCTGCAAGAGCATCCTGTGCGCCAAGATCAGGGCTGATCAGTTCAAACGCAGTTTCGGTGTAGTAATCCATCCCACGCACCAGGTAGGGATCTTCTTCGTAAGCAATCTCAAGTTCATCAAGATATTCTTTTACTTTGTTGTAATGGCTGATGGATTCTTCACTCAGAAAATCGGTAATAACGGGAGCCGATTCGATAAACGACTGGTCTTCTTCTTCTTTGGAATCCAGAATTCGAAGCGGATTCTTTTCGAACCGTTTTTGTGAAACCTCGCTCAGTTTTTCAAAATTCGGTTTGAGGTGAGCTTTCAGGGCTTCTTTATACTTATTGCGGCTTTCGGGATCTCCGATGGAATTGAGCTTCAGCGTGGTGTTTTTGATGCCGATTTTATCACAGATATGAATCATGAACGCAATAATCTCAACATCCGCAACAGGGTCACTGCTTCCCAGCACTTCCAGGCCAAACTGATGAAACTGGCGCTGTCGCCCTTTTTGAGGCCGCTCGGCACGGAACATCGGTCCGATGTAATACAATTTTTGAGAGCCGCCCCGCTGATCCAGGTGGTTCTGAACATATGCGCGAACCACCGGAGCGGTTAATTCCGGCCGCAGCACATAATTATCCTCACCACGGCTGAACGAAAAAATCTCTTTTGAAACAATATCGGAAAGCTGGCCAAGCCCCCGCACAATCAGTTCGGTCTGCTCCATAATGGGGGTGCGAATCTCCTCAAAGTTAAACTTTGCGGCCTCTTCATGAATCAGGTTTTCGAGGTAATGCCACTTTCGGATTTCATCGGGGAGGATATCCACCATACCAAGGTGGGTTGAGTATTTTGCTTGCGCCATTTTCAGTTATAAATCTGTCGGTTCTACTTTTTTCAGAAAAACAAAAGATACGGTGGATTTGACAAAGATTCTGATAGTCTTGAGGATAGTGATTTTCTGGGTTCTACTCAGAAATGATTTAAAGTATAGATAATAAAGTCCCCTCTTGAGAGGAAAACACGTTTAGCAAAAAAAGAATCTTCAAGCGTGCGTAAGCTCCTTGAGCGTTCTTTTGCGGCGAAGTGACGCTTGAAGGATCCCGGAAAAGCACCGGTAACGCTTCAAGGTCACTTTTCACGCGCTAAAAATATATTGAGAGGTGACTTTTAAACTTAGCTGTTTCGAGGGACACTCTCATCGCCCCACAACTGGCCGGACCCAAAAAAAGACGTCATCCTTCCAGAAATAATCAGATTATAAGATTTTATTATTTTGTCTGTGGTCTAAAATAGTGAGAACACGTATTGTATCGTCATCGATTTCATATATCACAGATTGGTGTTTTGATATAACTGCTTTTCTCAGAGAAGGTTCAGAAACAGATGCCGGATATAACCTGGGATATTGGACAACAATTCGTTCAAATTTTTTCAATTTTATCAAAAAAGCGTTGAACTCGTCCTCACTCCACTCTGCCAGCAAATATTCCTTTATTGATTGAATTTTTTTGGATGATTCAAGAGACCAAAGAACTCTCATATATTCCGGTCAACGGTTGCCCAAAATTCTTCACTTTCTAATGTTTTTCCGGCCCTTTGATCAGTAATTCCACGACTGACCGACTTTTTCTCATTTTCTGATAGTTCATCAAACCAGTCATCAGAAACCGAAGTTTTTTTAATCAAAAGCAGAGTTTCTAATAATTCTTCATTCTCAGTTTTGGAGATCCAGTCAATAATTTCATCCCGAATTTTAGATTCCATTTTTTACGGATTAAATTTGTTGAATAAAGTTTTTATCAGGTTCAGAATTATCAGTACTCCTGAAAAGTATTCCCAGAGTAATAAAAATTGAGTTATTTACAAACTATCAACGAGCAGATTGATCGATATATTTGTTGCAAATAATGAAATAGTGAACTCGTCTCGTTTGTGCTGAACCTGTCGATGTGTCCCAATTGCCCAAGTGGGGGATGGTACTCTTTAAACTAAAAATTTAGAACCACAACAACGTACCAATTTTGCTATTTTCATCCTATGTGCAATCATCAACAGGTTTAATAATGATTAAAAAAACTCTATTCTGTTTCTTTTTTTTAGTGGCTTTTGCGCCCTTAACACTTGCCCAGGACTCATTGGTCTATGAATCGGGTGGTGCATTAACTCCCGAGCTGGCCGCTTATAATGTCCATTTTTATGATTTGGATCTGAAGGTAAATCCCACCGACAGTACCGTTTCCGGAACCGTGGATGTTCACTTCAAAATCGTTCAACCAACTAATAAAATTGCCCTTGCTCTCGATCCCAAAATGGAAATACGGCAAATCATAAAAATTGATAAAGATGATTCTGATCAGTCAGAAAAACTGAAGTTTTCCCGGACAGAGACCGACCGCACATTTTTTGTTCATTTCAGGGAAACCCTGCAGCCCGGGAGTAAAATACAGCTTCAAGTTGAGTATGGCGGCCGTCCGAAAGTGGCTCCCAATGCACCGTGGGATGGCGGGTTTGTATGGAGCCGTACTCCATCGGGAGATCCCTGGGTGGGCGTAGCGGTTCAGACAACCGGCGCCTGGCTTTGGTGGCCAAATAAAGATCACCCCTCCGACCGCGCAGACTCTGTCGCCATCAACCTGACTATGCCCGATGATTTGATTG
>SLPZ01000107.1 GCA_007131725.1 Balneolaceae bacterium | reverse complement strand
TTGTGCGTACAAGAGGCCACCGGCTTGAAGGAATCTGGCACGCAGGTTCGCCCATGGGTATGATTGTTCACGGTATAAGGGGAGTGCATGTTTGCGTTCCAAGAAACCTGACGGATGCCGCGGGATTTTATAATACGTTAATGCAGGGAGACGATCCTGCACTGATTGTTGAACCGCTGAATGCCTACCGCCTCAAAGAAAAAATGCCATCTAACCTGGGTGAATTTACCGTACCTCTGGGTATTCCGAAAATTCTTCATGAGGGGGATGATATCACACTGGTGTCTTATGGTTCCACTCTGAATATTGTTGATTCGCTTCAGTCCGAATTTGAGAAGCTGGGTATTTCAGCAGAAATTATCGACGTGAGGACACTCCTTCCTTTTGATAAAAACCAGATAATTCTTGAATCACTGAAAAAAACCAACCGCATCCTTTTTATTGATGAAGATGTACCCGGTGGCGCCACAGCATTTATGATGCAGCAGGTGATTGATGAACATGGCGGGTTCCGTTATCTCGATTGTGAAGCCCGGTGTTTATCGGCGAAAGCACACCGTCCGGCCTATGCCTCTGATGGCGATTACTTTTCAAAGCCCAATGCCGAAGATATTCTGGAAAAAGTGTATGAAATGATGCACGAAGCCAATCCTTCAAAATATCCGTTGATTTAGTTTTCCGGGTGATTTTTTCAAACAATGTGAATTCGAGATAAGAATGAGGGTATTTGGTTGAATGCGTCAAAGAGCGCAATTCAGATGGTGCTTTTCCAGCGGAATGAAGTCGAAATATGGAGTTTTCGACTTCGTCCCGACCAAAAACCTGTTTTGTGCGCATCTGCAAGACTTAAAATTTGGGTTCAATAATATCAACAGTTTAGTAGAATTCATTTTTAAATTTAGGTCATGCAATCCGAAGAATGGTAAATTCTCTTCATAATGGATTAGCAATCTTTTTTGAACTAAAATCTGTACGGGTTTACTCCGGAGTCCCTTCCCGTTAACCCCTCGAATATGTTTTCGGGCCTTTACAAGTTAAATGCCTCGAGGTCTTTTCTTGTTTGCTCTGATCTCCCCCGGGTTGCGCTCCATCATTCTTGCTTCGCAATTCTGATAGCCGCTTTACCCGGGGTTATAAGATCGCTCATCCCTGACGGGATTTTTTCGGTCTATCTATTTACCAACACAAATTGCCCTTCAATTTGAGCAAACCATCCAAATAATTGATGTTTCTTCTGGTGCCGGCATAAGCCAAACCAAATCCGCGAATTCACTGTGTAAGTCTAAGATGAGGATAACATCGAGTTCCGATAGGAACGGCCGATATTATAACCCCGGACAAGTGAGGGCTGAAAAACGCCACTGCGTTTGAACCCGAGCGCAGTCCGGGGATTAGCGAAGCAACAAAAAAGTCCCGAGGCGAGGAATGAAGAAAAGGCAACTAACAGCATCGAAGGGATTCGGCATGGTTTACTTTATGAAGAAATCCCTAAGCTAATATTCGGATCAGAGATCTATCAAATTTGGGTCATGCAATGCACAAAACAGGAAAAAGCATCCAGAGAACGCTCAAGGTCACTTTTCACGCGCTAAATAAATGAAATACCATTGGTTTTATATGGATTATAAAATCATCCAGTCGGCAAAAATAAAAATCCAGATGAGAGGAAGGTAAACGAAGGATGAAAACATCAGTGCTTTGGCAGTGGTTTTGTCTCTGTAGATCGCAAATCTCGCACCATAATAGAAGAAAAGTGCCGTGGTGAGGATGGATCCGCTCAGGTAAATCCAGCTTACCAGGTCCATCACAAAAAGTTTATAAATAGTGGGAAATAAAATAGCAAGGGGCAGCAAAACCCAAAGCACAGCTTTCCAGCCATAAGGGTCATTTTTGGGAAGCATTTTAAATCCGGCGTGATCATAATCTTTTTTGCATACCCAGGCGATGGAAATTACGTGGGGAATTTGCCAGCAGTAAATCACCCCGAACAGAATCCACATTCCGTGTTCGAAAATGGTACCGGTTGCGGCTGCCCAGCCTCCAACAACCGGAAGAGCGCCTGGAATTGCACCAACAAATACGTTCAGTGCAGAAATTCGTTTCAGTGGAGTGTAGGCAAACAGGTAGATGACGGTTGTGGCAAGAGAAACAAGCCCGGCGACTATATTCACCATAAAGAGAAGATAAATCAGCCCGAGAGCAATCAGAGTCATCGAAAAAATGAAACTTTGCCTCGGGTTAATTCGGCTTGCAGGCAGCGGCCTCCGGCTGGTTCGTTTCATCAAACCGTCAAGATCGCGCTCCATAAACATATTGTGAGCGGCGGTTCCGGCTGCAATCAAATACGTTCCAAGCATGGCATGGATCATCAGGGTAATGTTGACGCCCCCGGCCGATCCCATCAAAAAGCCAATCAGCATACTGGCAAGTACCGTAAAGGTAATTCCGGGTTTTGTGAGTTCATAATAATCACTCACTGTCCCCGTGATTTCCTTAATCGATAAAATACCGGTTGTAGTTCTGTTCATGAAATGGCCTGATTTATAACGCGGACAAAATAATGAATTTGAAATTTATATGTAACTTTAATATTCAATTCAAAAAAAGAGAGTAAACTCCATCTTATCAGTTTATTTCCATTCTGTTTACCAGACAGAACCAAAAATATGCGGGGTTTGTTCTCCCAAAAAACTGATATCTTTAACAGCCTGATTAAGGCCGTTTCCATGAAATATAATATTTCAGACAAATTTATATGAAATTAAATATTTATCAAAAAACAGCTATTACCACGGTTATTGCCACAATTGTCCTGATTTTTGTAGGAGGGCTTGTGCGGGCTGCCGGCGCCGGGCTTGGATGCCCCGACTGGCCGCAGTGTTTTGGAATGTGGATTCCTCCGACAAATGCAGCCGATTTGCCGCCGCAATATGATGCATCCCTGTTTAATCCGCTGCACACATGGCTGGAATATGTAAACCGGCTTGTTGGAGTACTGATTGGCTTACTGATTACAGCTACTTTCGCGCTCTCGTTTCGATACAGAAAAAAAGATCCGGTGATTACAATTACCTCGGGATTAGCGTTTGTACTGGTGTTGTTTCAGGGATGGCTTGGCGGACAGGTGGTTCGTTCCGGGTTAAGTGCAGGTGTGATAACGCTGCACATGATTATGGCAATGATTATTCTGGCCACGCTGCTTTACGCAACTTTCCGCGCCATGAATAAAGAGCTGTTAATCTCAATAAAACCCGGCCTGAAGCGAAAACTGTTGTGGATTTCCGGGATTATACTGTTTCTTACACTGGCTCAAATGGTGCTGGGAACTCAGGTACGGGAGTCGGTGGATGTTGCCAAAAATGTACTGGAAATGCCCAGGGAACAGTGGTTAGATACAATGGGATTACTTTACGAAGTCCATCGTAGTTTTTCCTGGCTTCTGGTGATAGTGGCTGTTATTATGATTGTTTATCACAAACGGAAAGCCATGTCTGTTCCAAAAAGCCTGCACAGGTTGGGCTGGCTGATTGCCATTTTGATCATGCTGCAGATTTTTATCGGCATAGGGCTGGAAAGACTGGATATGCCGGGAGTACTACAGGTGCTGCACCTTGTGGGTGTTGCCATACTGATTTGCGGAATTCTTCTCTATATGTTCATCACTGGTTTTGCGGAAGAGAAATTGCCTGCAGAGCGATCATAACTTGTCAGAAAGTTTACCCAAAAATATCCTGATTTCTTTCAAATCTTTTTGAATTTCGTGAGGCAGATCATTTTCTGGAGTAACAGATTCTGTAGGTGAAGATTCGTTGTTTAAATATTTTTGGGCGCCTGCGGTGCTGTATTTTTTTTCCTGGATTAATTCTTTCAACTTCAAAATCAGTGTGAGATCTTCTTCCCGGTACGTTCGGTTTCCTGCTTTATTTTTTCTCGGTGATAATTCCTTAAAAATTGTTTCCCAATACCTGAGAACATGGGCTTCCACATCAGTAATCTTGCTTACTTCACCAATCGAATAATACAATTTCTTCATAATCCTGAAATCTGTTATTTTTGTTTTTCAAATATTGTTTGATTTCTTTACAGCAGAGTGTTTTGCGTTTTAGCAGGAAAAAATGCTCCGGGTTGCATGAATATGAATGACAAAGCGTAAAAATAGTAAAATGCATTGCTGTTCAATAGGAAACAACCTTATGTTAAGGAAATTTAAAAAACTTGCAAGCTATTGCCAGAACTTAAAACAAATAGGGAAGAAGTTTTAACAAAATCAACTACAGTTGATATAAGTGTTGTAGTTCCGCTTCTGAATGAAGAGCAATCATTAAAAGAGCTGTTTGATAAAATTGTTGATGCACTTCAAAATTATTCTTTCGAAATCATATTTGTGGATGACGGCTCCACCGATGGTTCGTGGGATGTGATATCAAGCCTGAGTGAGCAGAACGAAAATGTAAAAGGAATTCGATTTCGCAGAAATTATGGAAAAAGTGATGCACTGCAGGCAGGCTTTGAGGTAGTGAGCGGCCGTTATGTGGTAACCATCGATGCCGACCTTCAGGATGATCCCAACGAAATACCGGAGCTTATCAGTATGCTTCAGCAAAACCTTGACCTGGTGAGTGGCTGGAAAAAGAAAAGGCACGATCCGATTTCTAAAACAGTACCGTCACGGTTTTTTAATGCTGTTACTCGTTTTACCACCGGCATACGCTTGCACGATTTTAACTGCGGCCTGAAAGCATACAAAAGGGAAGTAACCGACAGTATCTATCTTTATGGCGAGTTGCACCGCTATGTACCGCTGCTGGCCAAATGGCAGGGTTTTGATAAAATCGGGGAGAAGGAAGTGAAACATCATCCCCGAAAATACGGGAAAACCAAATTCGGAATTTCCCGGTTTTTAAACGGGTTTTTAGATCTACTCACACTGCTTTTCGTGAGCCGTTATATGCAGCGGCCTATGCACTTTTTCGGTTCAATCGGTATTCTTTTCCTGTTGCTGGGTGGCGGTATAAGTGCACATTTGGCCTATCTCAAAATATTTTTGGGCGAACCACTGGGCAACCGTCCGCTTCTGTTTCTCGGAATACTCCTCATTTTAGTCGGGGTTCAATTTTTCTCTATCGGTTTTCTCGGTGAGCTGATAAACCGCTGGCAGGTGAAAGGGCAAAAGCCGGAAATAGACCAAAAAACCGGTTTATGAGTAAAATTGCTTACGACCCCGTAAAAGATAAGTTTGCAAGAATTGTCAGAAAATCGCGAAGGCTCAGGAGAATTTTCTACTTCCTGTTAGATATGTTTTTTCTTCGAAGCTGGCACATACGCCGCCTTTTAAAAGAAAAAGGCGAAGAATTTGATAAAAAAGGTACATGGCGGGTGCTTGATGCCGGATGCGGTTTTGGCCAGTACGACCGGTTTCTGCTTGAAACATTTAAAAACGTTTCTATCCATTCTGTTGATGTAAAAGAAAATTATCTTGAAGATAACCGCCGATATTTTAAACATGACTTAAATAAAGGACGTATTGAATTTGAAAAAGCTGATCTGCTCGAGTATGAAAAACCGGATGAATTCGATCTTGTATTCTGCATAGATGTGCTCGAACATATTGCTGATGATGTGAAAGTAATCAGTAAATTGAGCAAATCGCTAAAAATGGATGGTTATTTTTTAATGCATTCCCCCTCACATTATTCCGAAAAAGATGCAGGCCCGGACAATACATTTGTGGGAGAACATGCAAGAGCGGGATATTCTAAAGCCGAAATTGAAAAAAAACTGATGGAAGCCGATTTGCTTCCCGTTAAAACTCACTACACATATGGAAAATGGGGGAGAAGAGCATGGATTTTGTCGGTAAAGTGGCCCATGGTATGGTTTTCAAAGATCAGTTTCCTGGCCCTGCTGCCACTGTTGGTCTATTATCCGCTGGTTATGCCATTTTGTTTGTTGATGAACTATGTCGATCTATATACAAAAAATAGACAAGGAAATGGCATTTACGCATTTGCACGAAAAGTATGAACAATTTTTTTGCATGAATGCAAATTTATTTGCAAGATGTTTACAGGATTTAACACTCGATTGCGTTAAATTATTAGTGATTTTTATTGAAATAAGAATGTATCATCTGCAAAATTCGATCACTTTCCTTGATTGGTCATCTGATTTAAGTAAGACATTTCAAATAACACTCTGAAATTTTTTAATATGAAAAAGCATAACAGACGAGAATTTCTGAAATTAACAGGATTGGCAATGGCAGGATCTATGGTTCCTCTAAGTGCCTGTTCAACAATGGAAGAAACAATTCTTCCGGCAACTGCAACGCCGGTAAGCCCTGATGTTAAATTAAAAGTTGGCCTTGTGGGCTGTGGAGGACGGGGAACCGGTGCTGCTAATCAGGCACTAAGCGCCGATCCGAATGTAGAACTGATAGCTTTGGGTGATCTGTTCCCGGATCAAATTGAGCGATCTGTTGAACAGTTATCCCATCGCCACGCCGATAAAATGGATGTGCCTGAGGAGCGAAAGTTTACCGGATTCGATTGTTACCAAAAAGTGATTGATTCGGGTGTGGATGTTGTGCTGCTTGCTGCTCCTCCGGCGTTTCGCCCGGCTCATCTGAAATATGCCGTAGATGCCGGTGTACACAGTTTTTGTGAAAAACCGGTGGCAGTTGATGCTCCCGGAGTCCGAAGCATCCTTGATTCAGTGAAAAAATCGAAAGAGAAAGATTTGTCA
>SLPZ01000312.1 GCA_007131725.1 Balneolaceae bacterium | reverse complement strand
TGATGAAATCATACTGTTCGGCAAGATTCAGCAGAAACCGGGTTTCATCCTCTGATTGATCTGCCTGAACCGCAACACAGCCGTCAAACCCGGATTTTTCCAACAACGGCTTCAAATCATCCGGCATAAAATCCTTTTTCAGTACCTTCATCGAATCATCAATCCAGGAATCTCTGACCGGATCATACTCCCAAAAATGCTGATGCGAATCGATCTTCATAGAAACAGATTTATCTTGTTTGATTTTTCTGATACGCCACAGCTTCCTGCCTCGATTCTCCCAGGCCTTCAATTCCAAGCTCCATCACATCACCCGGTTTCAGGTACCTGGGCGGATCAAATCCAAGCCCGACCCCTTCGGGAGTTCCGGTTGAGATTACATCGCCCGGCATAAGGCTCATGAAATTCGACAGATAATTGATGACCTGTGGAATGTTGAAAATAAAGTCACTCGTGTTTCCGTCCTGAAGCATTTCCCCATTCAGTTTCAGCCATAAGCGTAAATTGTGCGGATCGGGCACTTCATCTTTTGTGACAAGCCACGGACCCAGCGGCGCAAAGGTATCGCAGCTTTTGCCTTTCACCCACTGCCCTCCTCTTTCGAGCTGGAACTCGCGCTCACTTACGTCATTATGAACGGCATACCCGGCCACGTAATCCATCGCTTCAGCTTCATTCACATAATTTGCACGCTTGCCGATGATAACCGCCAGCTCCACTTCCCAGTCGGTTTTTTTGCTGCCTTTTGGGATAATGACCAGGTCAAAGGGCCCGCTCAGTGATGAAGATGCTTTGAAGAAAATAACCGGCTCTTCCGGAACTCCCATCCCGCTCTCTTCGGCATGTTTTTGATAATTCAACCCGATGCAAATAATTTTTCCGGGCTTTGAAACAGGCGGCCCGATTCGTTCGCCGTCATCAACCTCAGAAGATTGCTTAGGATCAAATTCGGCTTTCAGTTTATCAATGCCGTTCTCAGCAAAAAATGTCTCATCATAATCGTTAACGAGGTGGCTGACACTATACTTTACACCATCCCATTCCACACCGGGTTTTTCTTCTCCCGGTTTACCATATCTGAATAATTTCATTGTTAGTTAGATTTTTGATATTGCTTGTAACTGATATAAATTTAAAGACTTCCGAAGTCTTTCATATTCCTAATCAAAACATAATCCTCAAGTAAGGATATAGGTTTTTGCAAATCCCAGGAAGACTTCGGAAGTCTTGTTCATGTAAATGTAAAGGTAAAATTTTTAGTTATTCAAATGAATGAAACCGCCGTCAATCGGAAAATCTGTTCCGGTGATGAAGCCTGCTTTCTTTGAGCACAAATAGAGAGCAAGATTGGCCACTTCTTCGGGTTTGGCCATGCGGCCGATTGGCTGGGTTTTTGAGAGTTTCTCAAACATTTCCTGCTCTCTGTCGGGATAGTTTTGAGCCAGAAATCCATCCACAAAAGGCGTATGCACCCGTGCGGGCGAGATAGAATTACAGCGAACTCCATCACCGATATAATCTTTGGCTACGGAGTAGGTCATCGTCAGAACAGCGCCCTTGGTCATCGAATAGGCAAAACGGTCGGGGATGCCCACGTGCGAAACAATCGATGCCATATTCAGGATAACACCACGGCTTTTTTTAAGCGCCCCGATGGATGCTTTTATGCAATTGTAAACTCCTTTCACATTTACCCGGTACAGCCTGTCCAGGTCGTCTTCAGAAGTTTTTTCGATATTTCCGACGTGGGCAATTCCTGCATTATTGACCAGGATATCAAGCTGTCCTGAACGGGTGATTTTTCCGATTACTTCTTGAACCTGTTTTTGATCGGAAACATCACACTGATAAATCTCAATTTTTCCTTCGAGATCAAACTTCACATCGTCTTTGATTTCAAGAATGTGAACCTTGGCTCCGTTTTCTGCAAACACTTTGGTGATGGCCAGCCCGATTCCGCTCGCTCCACCTGTAACAATAGCTGTTTTATTTTTTAGCTCCATAAATTCATTTAATTAATTTTTAAGTTCTGAAGCTGATGGTTGCCTTTTCGAACCCACCCCAGCCCTACCGCCGGTAGTCGGTCAGGCTCCTATCACACCAAAAAACGGTGTGACAAGGAGGGGAGAATCTTTTTATGAATTCTTATGTCGAGTTTATGTTTTATTTTTCTGCTTTGATTGATTGCCAAACTCGGCCATCAGGAAACTCATAATCATCCAGGGATTCAGGCTTCATTTCGATGCTGTAACCCGGCTTTACCGGCGGCATGTAGGCTCCGTTTTTGATAACAACAGGGTCGAGAAAATGCTCATGAAGGTGATCAACATATTCAATCATCCGGTTTTCCATTTTGCCGCTTATTGCAATGTAATCAATCATGGACAAATGTTGTACGTATTCGCAAAGGCCAACCCCGCCGGCATGCGGACAGACCGGAATACCAAATTTTGCGGCCATCAGCATAATGGCAAGATTTTCATTCACCCCTCCCACCCTGCAGCTGTCGATCTGGCAAATTTCCAAAGCACCGGCCTGCATCAACTGTTTAAAAATGACCCGGTTCTGGCAATGCTCGCCGGTTGCCACTTTAATCGGGGCAATGGCTTTGCCAATTTTTGCATGACCCAAAATATCATCCGGGCTGGTCGGCTCTTCAATCCACCAGGGGTTGAATTCAGCCAGCGATTTCATATTTGTGATGGCTTCATCCACTTCCCATTTTTGATTGGCATCCATCATCAGGGACATATCCTCACCGATCTCTTCGCGGATCAGGCGGGCCCTTCGGATATCATCCTGCAGGCTGCTTCCCACTTTCATTTTCAGGTGCCGGAAGCCATCTTTTTTTGCCTCTCTGCATAAACGGCGCACTTTTTCATCAGCATAACCGAGCCAGCCGGCCGAGGTTGTATAAGCCGGATAGCCGCTTTTTTTGAGCCGGTCAATTCGTTCCTGTTTTGACGGCTCAAACTTTTTGAGCATTTCGGTTGCCTCCCCCAGTGTGATGGCATCGGTGATGTACGAAAAATCCACGCACCGCACCAATTCTTCGGGGTTCATGTCAGCCAATAGTTTCCACAGCGGCTTTTTTTCTATTTTGGCGTACAGGTCCCAAACGGCATTTACGATGGCACCCGTTGCCAGGTGAATCACTCCTTTTTCCGGTCCGAGCCACCGGAGCTGGCTGTCTCCCGTCATCATTCGCCAGAATGCACCCATATCTTTCGTGAGGCTGCCCAGGGATTTTCCGGCAAGCAGATACTCCATCGACTTGATAGCCTGCACACAAATTTCGTTGCCGCGCCCGATTGTAAAGGTTAGGCCGTGTCCTTCAATATCCGAGTCTGTTTTCAGGATTACATAAGCCGCCGAATAATCGGGATCCGGGTTCATGGCATCCGAACCGTCGAGAGTCCGGCTGGTGGGAAATCGAATATCTTTTACCTGGAACCCGGTAATTTTTAAGTCCATCCGTCAGTTTTTCCCGAAGTATAAAACTAATTTTTAAAAAATGGATGGAGGAAGTTGATTAATGGAAAGCATTAGAGTCTTAGGTTTCATGTTCTGACCAAATCTGGCAAGAAATTTCAAATAACAAGCACCAAATTCCAAATTTTTAATTAACCAAAGTTCAGAGTCTGATATTTAGTAATGAGTTTGGAATTTGTGATTTGGAATTTCCGGTTTATCCGGGTTAGGTTTAAAAATTATCCAATCAATACGAATCGATTTTTACTGGATAATTCAATATTGGCAGAACAACTCAAAAGTCGAGTATACAAATTAGTCCTTCCAGCAGAAATTGCTGGTTATTTAGAGTTCAGTACATTACAACTTTTCAAACCATTCCTTTACTATGTTCACTGATTCAACTTGCTCTGTTTTAACACCTAAATCTAATTCTTTTAATTTATCGCAAAGCTGATCTCCATCTACAAGATCAATGGGAGGTGCACCATCTCTGGTTGCTTCTTTAATGGCTTCACGAGTAAACGTGCCTGTAGTAATAAATAATCCTTTATCTGCTCTACCTTGCATAGCTCCTCTGAAATCTCTGATTTGACTTGGAGAAACAGATCCCTTGTATCTTTTACACTGAAAAATGATGTGAAAACTGAGTAGACCACCAACTTTTAAGATTCCTTTCCCATCAATACCGCCATCACCACTTCTACCCATTACTTCAACCTGTACAAAACCACTCTCACGCAAAATCCTTTGTGCTAATCGTTCAAATGCATCAGGCTCTATATTTTGAATAGTTTCCAAAAGTTTGTTTTTCCATTCATCTTCTTCGATATCATCAATATTTTTTTCATTATCTTTTGTAGGTTTTTGGTCTCTATTCTTTCTATCCTCTTCTCTTACATATTTTACAATTTCATCCGTTGAAATTTTTATGATGTCTAAATCAGCATCATTTAAAGCCCATACACCTCTCTTGGAATTATCAATCAATCCAAATTTCTTTAAATAAGTTCTGGTCCAAGCGAGACGATATTCAATTTCAGTACGACTATCATTTTCTGCATGAGGAATTTGAATTTGCTCATCGGATAAGTCAATTAGATTAAAAACTTTTTCATTTAGTTCGTCAATAGTTGCTGATCCGCCAAGTTTTTGAAGTGCTTGCAAGGTAGGAATCATCAACTGATCATATGTTGGTAAATCATTTTTCTTCACACGATTCATTTTTTCTTAAAATTTGTAACTAACTTTTCTATTTAAAACGTGAGATGGTGGTGAATTGAAATTAAAAATCATCAATTCTTTAATTTATGTTATTTTTTCCAAAGCATAAATTTCTTTCATATTAATCCATATCGCTTTTAACAGCAAATCTGTTAGCTTATTCGCGACTTAAATTATCAGAAATCTGTCTGAGCTTTCCTGTCTCCCATTCAATGGCTTATTTATTAAGCCATCCAAAACTCAGTGTTTCACAGCGCACCTCGCTTGTCCCGATATATATTCCATCGGGGCGGTTATCCTCCGACAGATCATTGGACATATCCGTTTTTAACCGCTAAGGCCGACAGGATCAGCAGAGTGAATGTACAATCCCATACAAGCTCTCTATTGTTATGCTTTAATAAGAAGTATCAACTCTGACAGGAACCGAAAAGCACGATACTCTGTCAGGTTGTTCTTGGTTAAATCAATTTGAAAGGCTACAAGCCCAAGTGAGATAGGCACCAAAGTGACAGGCAAGACCTCTCTTCTATTCAATAAGTGGAGATCCCGCATCAAGTGCGGGATGACGAAGATTAATTTAGATAAAAGCAGTTTTGGAAGAGACATTGAATGACGAACCCGGCTTATCGCCAGCCCACCCTGTCCATCAGCCGGATGGCACGCGGGTTGTTTTCGCCATACATGGCCACGTTCATGGTGTCGCTGTCGTAGTCGCCAAAATCGATGAGGACTTCAGACAGTTCAAGGCCCCTCATGACAGGGAATTCGTTATTTTTAATGGTGAAAATTTCCTGGGCTTCCTCGGTGGCAAGAAATTCTAAAAACCGGATTGCGTTCTCCCGGTTGGGTGAATTTGCAGCAATTCCTGCCCCGCTGATGTTTACATGTGCACCGCCAAATTCTTCAGGAGGAAAATAGATTCCCACCGTGGCAGCTACCTGGCGGTCCTGCTCAGAGGTGGAGTTGAATAAACGGGCCAGGTAGTAGTGGTTGGCAAGGGCCGCATCACATAAACCGGCAGCTACAGCGCGTATCTGGTCGGTATCTCCGCCCTGGGGCGAGCGTGCAAAATTGTGAACCAGCCCGGCTGCCCACTCTTCGGTGGCTTCTTCTCCATGCGTTTCGATCAGGGAAGCCACGAGCGATTGATTGTAGATATTATTGGACGACCTCACACAAAGGCGTCCCTCCCACTGTTCGCCGGCAAGCTCCCAGTAACCCTGCAATTCATCCGGGGCTACCGTTTCGGGGTTGTAGATAATTGCACGTACACGTTCAGACAAACCTACCCAGTATTTTTCCGGGTCGATCATTTCCGGCGGAATAACGCTATTGAGGTACTCCGACTCGAATGGCTGAAGTACACCGGCTTCTTTGGCGCGCCAGAGCCTGCCTGCATCTACGGTAATGATGATATCGGCCGGGCTGTTCACCCCCTCGTTCCGGATTCGTTCAATCAGCTCATCACTGGAACCTTCAATCAGGTTCACTTCAATTCCGGTTGTCTCCGTGAACAGATTATAGACCTGCAAATCGGTATCATAATGGCGGGATGAGTAAATATTTACCACATCTTGTGGCGTACAGGATAGAAGAAACAGAATGGCAAATGTGGTGGAAAAGATTAGTCGTGTCATGCAAATGGGTTTTTAAAAATATTTCTCAGTGATTGAGTGTTTACCTCAAAATTAAACTATTTAGAATAAATCTAAATAAAGATTTCGTCGTATTCAATCTGAAATTTTGGAAATGAATACTGTCTTTTCTGACCTATTAAGAAGACTTCTCTTAATGATTGACTGCTAATCTCATACTAAATAATCCATTACATCTCACCCAGAAATTTCATCAAATATTTGTAATGATCCGTCAGCTCGCCTTTATGGACAATTGTTGCGCGCTTCAATTCTTCGGGAAGGTTTAAATCATCAAAACCGGCAGAAAAATCTGCGGTTGCCAGCGGTTTGATGAACGGCTTGAGAGAAGCACTGAAATGTTCAGATGACTCCCGCGGAAGTTCGCTGGGCAAAATGTCTACGGCCATCAC
>SLPZ01000138.1 GCA_007131725.1 Balneolaceae bacterium | reverse complement strand
CGCCGTCGTCATTATTTAAATTCCAAACAGCACCGTAAGAAGATCCGTGCCTCTCTCTTCGGAATAAGTTTGTACCACGATTCGCTTCCTGATCGTGATTTACCGTATAAAATGATCCTGAGAGATACACGCCATCAATTGCATCCAGCCAAAGTTTCGATCGGAATGAATATTTTCTGGCTTCCTGAAAATCTTGCTCAGGTGCGCCTATTCCCGTACCTACCATAAGACCGAATGAATTTTTGTCAAGAATAATTTCCATTCCAGGCTCTGTTCCAATAGGGGAAAGCACCGGATTACCAACCAATGGGTTTCGGTGTACATCGGCATTTACAGATCGCGTGTATTGGTGTTCGCCAAAATCTACATTGAAGTTACCAGCCTTAATGTCGATATGCTCTAAAAGAGGATTAAGAGCGGTAAGAAAAGAATTTCCCGGTATACTGCGGATATACATGTACCCATGGTTACCCCACCATCTGCTTGGATGTCTTTGAGTTCCCAGAAGTCCATCAAAAAATACATCGATATCGTTGTCTCCGATGGTGATTAAAAATTCGAGATTCGCGAAGGAAGTCTGCATGCCGTGCAGGTTATCATCTGGTGTTACCCAATCACTTCCATCCCAAACTCTAACGTTGTCCTGGCTTAAAACCTGAACCCGGCCAACAGAGTGGAGTCCCATAGTAAATGTAAAATTATCGGTAGTCCCTACTTCAATACCTTTTCGGTCAAAATCGGGCCTTTGGGCGTCAACCTGTGAAACGGCAAGCCCCATTGTTATAATCAATACTGTCGTTAATAGTTTTATTAATTTTTCCATAGTGTGAATTAATTATTGTTTAGTGGTATAAATTTTTTCAAGAAACGCCAAAATCCATATGGCTTTCACATTTCTGTTGTATTTTTGACGGGTTTAAGATTGGGAAATACAGAATAGAAATTAAGAGGAGCATATCTGATTAGCAGTTAAGGGATTCCCCTATATGGGGCGGGAATATGCCTATACTCAAAATTGAGGTTTTCAACAGTAGGTATTAGAATATCCTCTTCGTAAGTATAGTTTTATTTTACAGTTGCTCCTATTCATACTCTAAAGATTTATGTCTTCTATTATAAGACAGCATGGTATGAAATGCAAATGGCAGGCAATCAAAATATTACAGAAAATATTTTGACATCAGGTTATACGGAGCTGATTTTTCTTGAAAAAATTGTACCTATACTCTCAGATTTCCGGTATAGAAGTGTTCCGGTTGTGATTGTTAAATTTGTGAATAACCAGCAAACTTTCAAGCAGAGTTAATAATCATTGGATGTATCATCATGAATTGAGGATATCAATGTTTTGTTACTGGTGGCTTGAGTATCTTCTTCAAAAATTCAATCCATGAAGTTTTTGTTTATACTAACGTGAATTCGAGATAAGAACGAAGATTTTAATTTTCCCCCTATGAAGGGGGAAGTCCGCCGGTGGCGGACGAGGGGGATGAACCTTTGAGCGTAGATATGACCCAAATATTCATTATTTCAGTTAAAATTCACTACCTATCATCCCCCATTGCCCCTTCGAAGGGGGACATTCTTCAACTAATACTTATGTCGAACGGAGGTTATACTAATTACCAGAACCTTACAGGCATTTCATGAAAAAACATCGCATCGCAATTCTGCTCCACGAAAAAGATAATGAGCTGACTTTAAGCAGGTCTTTAGTTAAAGATTATAGCCGCTATTGGCAGGAAGACGGCCATGAAGTAATCTACATTTTCGGGACGAAACAATTCATCCCGGCTGATATACTTCTCGTCCATGTAGATTTGACCATTGTACCTGATGAATATTTAGAATTTGCAAAACAATATCCTGTTGCATTAAATGCCGGGATTAAAGACATCAGAAAATCGGTTGTCTGTGATCTGAATCTGGAAAAAAATGATATCTGGAGTGGCCCGGTTATTGTGAAATCGGATTTTAATTGTGCCGGTATCCCGGAACGCAGGCGCTTTCAGGCTCCTTGGTGGATGAGGAAAAGGGCGATGGGATTTCTGAACAGCCTATCCCTTAAAACTTTAAAAATCCCAAAAACTTCTGATGATTATCAGGTTTACGATAATCTTGCACAAGTACCGGCAATGCTTTTTAGACGTCCGGATTTGGTAGTGCAAAAATTTTTGCCTGAGATGGATAACGGACTATACTGTGTTCGCACCATGATATTTATTGGTAATCGAATAATCGGTTCCCGCTTAAAAAGCAGGCAGCCCGTGGTAAAAGGAGATGCCACTGTTGAAATAGAACATGGCATTGAGGTACATCCCGACATGCTGCAATTACAACATGAAATGGGATTCGACTACGGCAAATTTGATTATGTTGAAATCGACGGAAAAGCACACTTGCTGGACGTAAATAAAACCATAGGTATATCTTCAAAGCTTGAAAATGATCCAGCTATAATCCAATCAAGACGTTATAGGGCAGAGGGGTTGTACAGCTTTTTTTCAGATTGATCAAAGTCTTAAATACAACAATAATAATTTTTTAACTCGCACTTTCTTCAACCCACCTAACGGCATGGCGCATCAGTTCGTTGGCAGTAGAAAGATGCATTTTTTCTTTGATATTGGCACGGTGCGATTCAACGGTTTTTACGGAGATATGCAGCTTTTTGCCGATCTCTTTGGTTGAAAGCCCTTTGCCGGTCAGTTCAAAAACTTCCAGTTCGCGGTCGCTGAGTAAATCGAGCGGATTATCACTTTTGGATGGATTACCCGAGGTCATTTTCATGATCATTTTGGCGCCGATTTTATCACTCAGATAAACGCCTCCGTTCAGTATTTGATGCAGTGCCGATACCAGGGTTTCCGAGGCTTCAAGTTTCATCAGGTATCCTTTGGCGCCAGCCCGCAGTGCCCGCTCTGCATACAGGTTTTCATCATGCCGCGATACAACCAGAATTTTCAGGTTAGGCATCTGGTGAAGGACATTCTTAATCAGTTCAATGCCGTTCATTCCCGGCAGGGAGATGTCAAAAACAGCAGCATCGGGTTTCAGGTCCATAATCTCACCGAGGGCTTTTTCGGCGCTGTCTGCCTGTCCGCAAAGCTCAAAACCGATCTCTTTTTCTATGGTCATGGCCAGGCCTTTTCGCATTAATGGGTGATCATCGACAATATAAATTTTCTTATTTGTTGCCATGTATTGCTTCTGTTTGTTCTGGACTAATGTTATGGTAGATTCACCGGAATTTAATCAACAATTGTATATGATGCCCCCACCGGGAGTAATGTAACGGTGATAGCCGCCCCATCCATATAACTCTCACCGATTTCAAAGTTGGCGCCTATCAGGCGGGCACGGAATTGCATAATTCGAACACCGAGGCCCTTTTGCTGATCCCAGTCGGGTGAAAACCCGGTGCCATTATCTTCAATTTTAATAATCAGTTTTGAGACGTCGTCATGCATACTAATCACAACTTTAGTAGCATTACCGTGTTTTACCGCATTACTTGTGGCTTCCTGCACAATTCGGTAGAGATGAGTCAGGCTCGTGGGATCTTCGAAATGGATATTTTCAATATTTTTGAGTGTGCAGGTGATGTTAAACAGCTTTTCAACATTGGCACTCAGCCGTTTTAATGCGGCCGTTAAACCGCTGCTGTCCAGCTCTACAGGAATCAGGTTCCGCGACAGGCCCCTGGCGTATTCATCGGCTTCTTTCAGAAGGCCTGTGATTTCATTTACATCTTTGGCAAGCGGATGCTCTTCTTCCTCGAGAGATGCGGCAATATTTTTGTTGATGAGTGTAATTCCCGTAAGCATTTGCCCCAATCCGTCATGAAGGTCCTGCCCGATTCTGTGGCGTTCGTGCTCGCTGATTCTCAGAACTTCCTGTTCAAGCCGGCGGTGCTCGGTTATATCCCTGATGATACCGGTGTAGAGCCGCTGTTCGTTTATATTTAATTCACTTACAGCCAGGTACATAGGAAATGTTGAGCCGTCTTTCCGTTTGCCGGTTACTTCGCGCCCAATTCCGATAATTTTTCGTCGTCCGGTTTTGTGATAGTTTTCGATGTAATCGTCATGCTCACGCCGGTATGGGTTTGGCATTAATAGTTTAACATTTTTCCCGATTATCTCGGAGGCATCGTACTGAAACAGTTTTTCTGCTGCCCGGTTAAACGTGCGAATATGTCCGCGATCGTCGATGGTGATAATGGCATCAACAGTTGTGCGTAAAATGCTTCGGGCTCGGGCTTCGCTTACTCGTAATTTCTGCTCAATCAGGTATTGCCCCTGTTTGTTGCGGGCCAGTTTTTCCGCAAAAGACATCCGCAGATCAAGCCGCTGCTCATGGTACAGAGATTCAATCATATATTGGTCTATGTCTGCATCGAGCAAGCGAAAAAGCTCATCAACCTGGTTCTGCCTTACCACCGAATAAATGGTAAATCTTCTGCCGTCTTCCCTGACTCGTACCTTGCGGCAAAATTTCACCGCTTCTTCTGAAAAGTCGCTCAGTATAATCAGAGAGATTTTTTTCTCATCCAGTGCCTTCAGGGCTTCTTCATCGTCAGGTTCATATACAGCGAAATGGTGGTTTCTCTTACGCAGAGCATCTGCTAAAATGCTAATTGAATCTTCATTAAAACCGACGATCAGCGTATTCATGTTACAGGACTTCAGTTAAAAATTTTCGTAAGAGAATCTAACAAATATTGGCCATTTTATTAGAAAATCTTTACGTCTTTTTTTGATGTGATCTGAATAAAAAAGTAAGGCTATGATGATTTGAGGAGGTGTGATAATATTATCAAGAATTTCGAAGATTTCTATGACTGTCATATGTGTATCATAGTACTACCTACTAAAAATATAGTGTAATAAATAATGCTGTCAGGCATGAACGACATCGTAGCCGCCGGTTAAAACCGGGGGGTATGATGTTTTTCGTGCCGAATGGCACTTTAGACTTTAGACATCAATTTAGCGTAATACGGCCGTCTTTCCATTCTATCTCTGTGGATTTATCCTCTGAAAACCCGGCCTTATTTCTGATCCAGGTTCCATCCTGCAAAATACGGCTGAACCCTCTTTCGAGTGGGGCTTTCGGATTTAATTCGGCAAGTCCGGAAATGCAATTTTGCAGAAGCACAGTTTTACGGGCGATAACTTTTTCAAACCGGTTGCCAAGCTTTTCCCGGAGCGAGTCTGTACGGTTTATGTAGGTCCGGATTTTCAACTCCGGGCTTTTTTGATGAAGCTCTCCTGCCACCTGTTGAAGCCCGGCTTTCTTCCCGGAAACGGTGCGTTCAAGCAGGCTTTGAAGCTTTTCGGTTGCATTTAATGCACGGCTTTTTTGGTATTTCATTTTATCCTGTACGGCCAGCAATGCATGTGAGTGTGTGAGCCGGTGGATATACTCGCGATAGTGTTGAATTTTTTGTTGCAAGACGGTATCCAGCGCGAGTGTGTAATCATCAACCTGGTATCTCAATTCGTTGATGTCGGGCGTGGCGATAATCACAG
This sequence comes from Balneolaceae bacterium, assembly GCA_007131725.1. Classification (GTDB taxonomy): domain Bacteria; phylum Bacteroidota; class Rhodothermia; order Balneolales; family Balneolaceae; genus Rhodohalobacter. The sequence goes on along the minus strand of SLPZ01000138.1, from coordinate 1,233 downwards.
CCTGTGTAGGGGTTGCGGCACGGGCATCGGCTACAAAATCGGAAATACTGAAATCCACTTCGTGTCCCACGGCGCTGATCGTCGGGATTGGGCAGTTAAACAGTGCACGGGCTACAATTTCTTCATTAAAAGGCCAAAGGTCTTCCAGCGAACCGCCGCCGCGGCCGATAATCAGAATATCAACGGGACTGTCCTGTTTCGAAAAAAATTGGATGGCCCGGGTAAGTTCACCGGCCGCATTCAGTCCCTGCACACTGGCATGATAGAGATAAAGCGTTGCAGCCGGCCAGCGCTGTTCAAACGTTGAGCGAATATCCTGAAATGCGGCGCCCGTTGAGGAGGTTATCACACCAATTTTCATCGGGAAAGGAGGGAGGGGTTTTTTGTAGGCATCATCAAACAGCCCTTCCTTTTCCAGTTTTTTCTTCAGTTCCTCAAATTTTTGCTGCAGTTTGCCGATTCCCGCCTGCTGAACCAGGTTCACAATCATTTGATACCGGCCGTGGGGAGCATAAACCTGGATGTCTCCGCCGAGAACCACCTGCTGTCCGTCGCGTAAATCCACATTCAGCCGCATGGCCGTGCTGCGCCAGATTACACACGGAAGCTGGGCATCATCGTCTTTTACCGTGAAATAATAGTGCCCGTTCCGGCTCTGTTTTACATTGCTGATCTCACCCTCAACCAAAATATCCCTGAATTGATTTTCAAGAACTTGTTTGATTTGATGGGTTAACTGGGAAACGGAAGGAATATCGAACGTAAAGGGTATTTGGTTTGCCATGCATGGAAAATCTCTGTTTTAGGAGTGAATTTCCAGTTTTTGATTCAGGTATGATGGCAATATTGGTATGGGTAAAAATTATTCAGCAAGTCACAAAGATTTCAGCCAAAACACCATACTCTTTTGCTGACTCTTTCTTTTCGTTGATCTCTTTCCAAAAATATTTTGTGGTGAGTTCCGGTTTTTTCTGAAGGCCGAAATTTTTCCATGTTTCGTCCAGGGGGCGATAATTTTGAGGTTTCAGCGGATGAGGTTTTGGCCTGACAACCGAACAAAAGCAGATTAACTTGAATCGTCCCAGCTTTCTGGCATGATTTTCCCTCTCATTTCAGTAGTGTCCGGTTAAAGAGAATATTTTTCTGTTTAAATTATTGTGTAGCAATTGAATAAGGTGTTTTAAACTTTTTATTGACTTGAATTCATAACTCCATTCATTCGATCATAAACGG
>SLPZ01000244.1 GCA_007131725.1 Balneolaceae bacterium | reverse complement strand
TGGATTAGAAATTTATTTTTAGCGGGAAACAGACTGGTATTAATAATAATCCGCTTTATTAATTTCGGGATTTTGAAATATTTTTTTAAAAAATATAACAATAGTGTTAAGTCAATTATAGAATATTGGTTGTGCAAAGACTTCAGAAGCCTCATCTATACAAATGCTGTGTTCAGGACACTAATGCAACCCCTCGATTGAATTTTTGGATTGTGGCAACATGGCCGTCTCGGGGTTTTGGTGTTTGGCTTCGCATTTCCCCGGGTTGCGCTCCATCATTCTTGCTTCGCAATTCTGATTGCCGCTTCACCCGGGGTTATAAGATCGACCATCCCTGACGGGATTTTCTGGATGTCTGAACCTTATAGTCTTTCGATATAAGTCAGCTCTTCCAAAAATTGAACTTCCCACTCGCACTCAACATGAAACTAAATCAATTCCGCGAATTCGGCGTAATGGTTTCTGTTGAGGGCAACATCCAGCTCCGCGAGGAGCGACCGATATTATGGCAAAGCCATCCCTTTTCGGGGTAACCCCGGATAAGTGAGGGCTGAAAAACGCCACAGCGTTTGAACCCGAGCGCAGTCCGGGGATTAGCGAAGCAACCAAAAATCCCGAGACAAGGAATGAAGAAAAGACAACAAACAGCATCGAAGGGATTGGGTATGGTTTGCTGAATACAGAAACCCCATATCTGTTACCCGAATCAGAGGTCTATCGAATTTGGGTCATGCAATGCACAAAACAGGAATTATAGAATAGCAGTTGTGCACAGACTTCAGAAGGCTCATCTATACCAATTTCTATTGCTGAATCGATAATGTTTTTACAACGACAGCCAGGGAAATTTTTTGTAATCCGGTTTTCGTTTTTCGAGGAATGCATCGCGGCCCTCTTTAGCTTCGTCGGTCATGTAGGCCAGGCGAGTGGCTTCACCTGAGAACACCTGCTGCCCAACCATGCCGTCGTCCACCAGGTTAAAGGCAAATTTGATCATGCGGATGGCGGTCGGGCTTTTTTCGAGAATTTCCTGTGCCCATTTATAAGCGGTCTCTTCCAGTTCTTCATGCGGTACAACGGCATTCACCATGCCCATCTCATAAGCATCATGTGCGGAATAGTTTCGCCCAAGGAAAAAGATTTCACGTGCGCGTTTCTGGCCAACCTGCCGGGCAAGAAGGGCTGAGCCAAATCCGCCATCAAAGCTGGCCACATCGGCATCGGTCTGTTTGAAAATGGCATGTTCTTTACTGGCGAGAGTCAGGTCGCAAACAACATGCAGGCTGTGCCCGCCGCCGACTGCCCATCCCGGAACCACACAGATTACCACTTTGCTCATGAACCGGATCAGCCGCTGGATATCAAGTACATTCAGCCGCTGTACTCCGTCGCCGCCTTCATAGCCTTTGGCGCCCCGCACTTTTTGATCACCGCCCGAGCAGAAGGAATAAACGCCATCTTTAGCGGGGCCTTCACCCGAAAGAATAATAACCCCGATGGATGTATCCTCGCGGGCATCAATCAGTGCTTCTTCCAGTTCAAACAATGTTTTGGGGCGAAATGCATTTCGGACTTCCGGCCGGTTAAAGGCAATTCGGGCAACACCGTTGCTTTTTTTATAGGTGATGTCTTCAAATTCTTTAACAATTTTCCAGTCTGGCATAACAGTGAGTTTGATTTTTTTTCGGTGTGATGATTTGTTTAATTGATTCGTGAAATATAAAAGAATCTCCGGGCAATTCGATTCGGAAAATGCTGGTAAAAAAAGGTATTGAGCGACCTGACAGAGTGAGGATGTCCCAAAAGGTCGCGAAATTGCAAAAACATAATCAATTTCGTCATGCCGGACCCTGATCTCCCGAAAGGGACAGGCTGGCATCTCCTGCCTATATCAACGGCTGGAGATATCACTTCGCTAACGCTGCGTGATCAAAAAAGGAGCGCATCAAGTGCGGGATGACGACCTTTTTGGAGCGCCTCTCCTGCCAGAGTCGCGGATTATTGGAGAGGTTCTCGACTTCGTTCCGCTTCGCTTCACTGCGCTCGAACTGACGAGTAGATTTAATATACGTCAGTTCGAGCGCAATCCCGACGCAGCTCAGTCGGGATGTAGTCGAGAACCCGTTGTGAATAAAGAATTTTGGAAAGAGTATTTTTTTCCCTGTATTAAGGAGTGGATTGAATATTCGTCAGCCGAGAAAAGCACTCGGCAGACGAAAGACATCACAGATGAATAAAATCACTCAAAACAGAAATCAATTTTTCAGGCTGATCTGTGTGCACACGATGGCCTGCGCTTTTGATGATATGGAGGTTTGTACCGGGCCTTTTATCTGCCAATTCAGAGAGCTGTTCTGCATATTTTACATCACGCTCACCGGCAATCAGGCAGGCAGGGAGCTTTGATTTGCTGAATGACTCACAAACAGGCGGCATCACTCCGGCTCCAAATCCCCGCAGTGAAGCTGCCATCAATTCCGGATTCTGAGACTTCATGATTCGTTCATAGCGGTTTTGTTCGGATTCCGTGGTGTGCTGAAAAAGAGGCATTTTCTGCCAATCATTCAAAAAATCAGCAAAATTTCGTTCAATTTTCTGAGCACGCTTTTTATCGGTATTAATTCTTTTTTGGCGTTCATTTTCTTCCAATATTCCACAATGTGCACTTTCAATAATCACCCCGCGAAATAATCCTGGATATTTCGCAGCCATCTGAAAAGCCAGCCTTCCGCCCATGCTGTATCCGTAGAGGAAAAGATTTTCAACTTGCAGTCTGTACAGGATGGATTTGAGCTGAAGGCACTGTCTTTCGGCGGAAAAGAGTTCGGTTCGAACCGGAGTTTTTGTTTTACCGTGTCCTGCAAGATCGATTGTAACGGGATTGCAGAACCTGGAAAGCGGCTGTATGAGCGGTTCAAAAACCTCTTCTGAGCCCATGAAACCATGCAGCATCAGCAGCCAGGGGAGAGCGCGCCCGGATTGGTGGATCGTGGCGTGGTAGTTGATCGAATCGGTGTAGAACTGCATCGAGTTTCGACGATTTAAATCAAAATTACAGATGTTTGTTTAGCCATGGAAACACAGAGGAACACTGAAATAAAAAAATTTTCCAAACTGATACTAAAACTCCCAAAGTTTTTTTCTCATCTTCATTCCGGCATCTGGATGGGTTTCGCATTCAATGATTCGGTTTTGCCTGATCTGATCGAACCGGATGTCCTGAAGTTCCTGCAGGGAAGCTACGCGCTGGTACTTTAGGCCGTATGTCTCGGTGAGTTTTAAAATGCTTGTACTTTGAGGTGTCTCAAAATATCGGGGATAAATTTCCGAAAGCAGGTGAGTAGGATCAGAGCTGTAAATTGGCAGCATCCTGAATATGTTTCCACCGCCGTTGTTTATCACAACAACAACAAATGAGTGTTTTTCCTGTTTGAATGACAAAAGCGCATTGCTGTCGTGCAGAAAAGCAAGGTCTCCGGTAATACAACAGGTGGGTTTGTCTGATGCAAAATGAATGCCCGCAGCGGTAGAAGTGATGCCATCAATTCCGGCAGCCCCTCGGTTCACAAAATGATTTTCCCGGCTCTTCCCGAACATAGCCATATCCCTGGGGATCAGTGAGTTGGACAGCATCACATTCCAGTTGTCAGAGATATTTTCACCCAGAAAAGAGAAAACGTGCCCATCTGTTAAGCGGTGCTCCTCAGCCAGGGTTGAATAAAGCTTATGGCCGGCATCTTCGTCAGCCGTAATCCATGCTTTTTTCCATTTTGTAAGATTTTTTTCCGGAAAATCACCGAACTGAAGGGTGTCGTTTGGATTGCAGTAAATCGTATGGCTGACTGACATTGCGTGATCCTGCAAAGATTGCCTTGTCGTGAAATGAATCAGAGGTGCATCTTTCCAGTATTTCAGTGCCCGGATCAGAGATTGTGTGAATGGTTGATCACCAAACCGAAAAATCAGATCCGGCTTTAGAGAATTAAGAAATTCCTCGTTTCGCAAAAACTGCTCGTACCGGTGAATTTGGCCATCGGGAAGTTCGATGCGGCTGCCGGGTTCTGCAATTACCGGTGCATCCAGAATGCCTGCAAGATGTATGATCTGCCGTTCCAGGTTGTGCTGCCTGTTTGCCGGTCCGGCTATCAGCAGGGGACGTTCCGATGCTGAAAGCCATTTTTTGATTTCATCACCAAAAACTATTTCGTTTCGGATAGGAATTTTTGGTTTTACTTTTTTTGAAACAGATGCATGAATTTCACGGATTTCATCTGAAACCTGCTGTTCTGTCGGTTCCAGCGGTTTTCTGAACGGTAGGTTGATGTGGGCGGTTCCTCCTTTTTGAATGGAGATCTCAACCGCCTGTTTAGCGAGAAACTCAAGACGCTTAATATCATCCGATGCATCATGCGGTTCACCCGCATCATGAAAAAAAACAGTGTAATCACCAAAAAGTTTTAGCTGATCGATGGTTTGTGAACTGCCGAGGTTTCTCAGGTGGGGCGGCCGATCGGCAGACAGAACAATCATGGGAACTCCGGACATTTTGGCCTCAATTACTGCCGGATAATAGTTGGCTGCTGCGGTTCCGGAAGTGCAGATCAGCAGAGCCGGTTTGCCGGTGGCTTTGGCCATTCCGAGTGCGTTGAACGCAGCAGAACGTTCATCAAGCACCACCTTTTTTTTAATGCCCGTATTGATGGCAGCAGCAATGGCAAGAGGGGTTGAACGGGAACCCGGTGAAATTACAGCGTATTCAACACCATGGCGGTGAAAAGATCGTATCAGTTTTGAAGCCCAGATCAGCGGATTATTCATATTGTGCATCAAGCTGGTTTAACGCATCCAGCAGCGGCCTGAACTTGAGCAAGGTTTCTTCCCACTCATTCTCGGGGTCAGAATCGGATACTATGCCACATCCGGCATAGAGTTTAGCCCGGTTTTTATGAAGCAGCGCGCTGCGGATGGCCACGGCAAACTCGCCCCAGCCGTTCAGGTTAAACCAGCCGACAGGGGCCGAATACCAGCCGCGGTCAATTTGTTCTATTTCCTGAATATACGGAATCGCAGCTTCTGCGGGAAATCCGCCCACAGCAGGGGTGGGGTGCAGTTCCTGGATCAGTTCATGTATTTGTACACCTTCTTTTATTGTGGCTGTGATCGGGGTGAAAAGATGCTGCACATTCTGAAGTTTTTTTATCTGAGGCTTCCCCGGACGGTCAATTGAAAGGCTGTAAGGTTTCAGGCTTTTGTCGATGGCCTGTACCACAAATTGATGCTCATCCCTGTTTTTTTGGCTCTGCATCAGCGAGTGGGCAAGAGATGCATCCTCGATGGCGCTGCGTCCGCGGGAAATGCTTCCGGCGAGGCCTTCCGTTAAAATTGTCCCGTTTTTAAAAGAGGCAAGCCGCTCCGGAGTAGCCCCAATAAATGATGTATCCTCATCTTTTTGAATCAGAAAATTGTAACAGGCGGGATATTTTTCCCTGAGATGATGCGCCAGAATGGTCGGTTCCAGCTTGCATTTCGATTCAACCGAGGCTGAACGTGCCAGTACAATCTTTTCAAATTTGTTTTGATGGATCAGCTCTTTTGCACTCTTTACATTGCGGATCCATTTTTCATGATCATTGGCAGACTGAAGTGTACATAAAATATTCGGTTTTGTCCGGTTGTCCGATACTGAATGGCTGAGGCGGCCTGCTATATTCAAAAAGTCTGTGATCCGGGAAATCACATCCTGGTAAATTTGGTCTGCGGTACGGTCTTTTTTTTCGATAGTTAGTGTCAGCAGATGCAGATGCCCGATTTCCACCAGCATCCATTCAGACAAAACAAAACGGGCGGCTCCAAAAGGTTTCCAGGCAGTGCCAATGTTATGATCGCTGAACGAATATCCCCCCAGAAAAAGCGGGCCCGCCATCGAATGTTCAATGGCCGTGTAGGCCTGAATTTGATCTTTCAGTTTCAGGGTTTCCTGTGAAATATTTTTGAAACGATCGATGCCGGTAGCCTTCAATTCTCTTACTTTTCCGGCTGCAGATATGGAGATAGAATGATCGGGCTGAGCCCAATAAAATTTTTCTTGATACTGAGGATTTAGCTCCAGTGCCGCGAGCGGATCAATGCCAGCAATTGGAAGGGTGATAGATACAAGGGGAACCGGCAGGCTGTTGATCGTTTTTAAAAAATCGGTAAAAGCCGGTGACTCGAGTGACTCAATAAAAGTGGTTGGGGTAATAAAATCGGAATCCTGGAAACTCATGGTAGAATCGATTAATGATCTCAACTTTCATTACTTTCAATATAAATTGAAAGATAATCATTCCAAAACATTATTATGAATGTAAATCTCTGAAATTAAGAGCAGCTATGAGAGGAAGAGAGAGGAATAATCCGTTGTGCAGCAATATGTTTATTCAGCGTCGTCGGGGCGGCCACTTTCGTAAGGGTTCTCAATTCCGTAATCCCTCGGGTTGTAGTCAGCCAGTTCAAAATAATAATCCCAGGCTAACTTGCTCTGGCCTTTATTATTAACCCAGTTGGGGTGGCTTTGTTTGATGAGGCCAACCACGCGTTTGGCATATCTAAGGCGTTCATCCTGGTCATCAATCCTGGGAATGGCGGCGATCATCAGGTCGAGATTGTACCCGCAATCAAAATCTTTTGGCTTTTTCTGTTCAAGAAACATGCTGTTTAAAGTTCTAATGTGTATTAACGTTTGTTTAAGGTAAAAAGAATAATATCGAAAATTGTAACAATTTTGGTTCTATGTTGATGTGTGAAGATTCTGAATAAATAAAAGAATTTAATCATGTTTTGGTGGTAATAACACAAACTGTTCCGTACCTAACGGCACGGAGAAGGTTCAGGTTGTATACTTTTTTTCTACAAAGATTCTGTCCCTACGGGACAATATCTTTGTAGCAATTGCAGACCACAAAAACCAACCGTGCCGTCAGGTACGGTCTATTATGTTAAACATACAGCCAAATTTTACAGGCCTTCACCCACGTTGGAGTTTCTGGATGGGTTGATTTATTACCACTGTGAGAAAAGAGTTGCCGGTGACCGGCGCTCCATCGTTGCTAATTTGTTCAAAATCACAACAGGTGTATCAAAAATTGCTATCTTAAACCGGAGTAAAATTTGAGATTTAAAACGAAGTATTTGTATGATTCACAATTCGATTATAGAAGCAATCGGCAACACTCCGCTCGTCAAATTAAACCGCGTAACGGAAGGGCTGGATTTGACAGTTGCTGCAAAAGTGGAATATCTGAATCCCGGGCAGAGCGTGAAAGACAGGATTGCCGTTAAAATGATTGATGATGCTGAAAAGGAAGGCCTCATCAAACCGGGCGGAACCATCATAGAAGGAACATCCGGCAATACCGGAATGGGGCTTGCCCTGGTGGCGGCTGTTCGCGGATATAAATGTATTTTCACAACAACAGATAAGCAGAGCCCGGAAAAAATAAATCTTCTGAGAGCACTTGGCGCCAAAGTGGAAGTTTGCCCGACAAATGTTGACCCTGAAGACCCGCGAAGTTATTATTCTGTGGCAAAGCGGCTCAGCGAAGAAATTCCCAACTCCTATTATCCCAACCAGTACGATAATTTGAGCAATCTGCAAGCCCATTACGAAACTACCGGCCCTGAAATCTGGGAACAGACGGAAGGTAAAATCACTCACTACGCTGCAGGAATTGGCACGGGAGGCACTATTACAGGCACGGCAAAATATCTGAAAGAGCAAAATCCTAATATAAAAGTGATCGGAGTTGATAGTGTCGGCTCGGTATACAAACACTATTTTGAAACCGGAGAATTCAGCAAAGATGAGGTTAAACCGTATCTTACAGAAGGGATCGGAGAAGACCTGATTCCTGAAAATGTGGATTTTGACTATATAGATGATGTGGTGCAGGTGAACGATAAAAATGCACTCACCATGACCCGGAAAGTTGCTGAAAAAGAGGGGCTATTTATTGGTGGCTCCTGCGGAGCTGCAGTTTATGGCGCCCTTGAATATGCCCGGAATGCCAGGCTCGGAAAAGATGCACTCATGGTGGTTATATTACCGGACAGTGGCACCCGATATGTCTCAAAAATCTATAATGACGACTGGATGAGAGAACACGGCTTTCTTGATGAAGTAAATGATTAGCGAAAAGTAAGGTTATATTAATATTGGTTCCTCTGGAATCCTTCTGGGAATCAGAGCGAGTATTTTTAAAAAGGTGTTTTTCAGTTGACAGTTGGCAACAGGCAGTTGACAATTTTTTTATTATGTTAATATGAAGATGAATCATCGGTTTTTATTTGTTATGAATGACCGTCCATATTCAAAAAATGATTTGCCAGCTGTCAACTGCTCCCGACACCTCGGGATCAACTTTTCCCAAAGGTCTTAATTCCTGGAGGAAATACTTAGTATCTAAAAATTAAAATTACAACGACCAACTTCAGTTATGAACCAACCGAACAAACCCAAAAAAGGAAAACCGATAGAGATTGAACTGAAAGAAGACGAGGCTACAGGGACCTATTCGAACCTTGTGATGATAACGCACTCACCATCGGAGTTTGTCTTCGATTTTATTTCGATGATGCCCGCGGTGAAAAAGGCCAAAGTGGTGAAGCGGCTCGTATTAACACCGGATCACGCCAAAAGGCTGGCCAATGCTCTGAACGAAAATATCCGGAAATACGAGGCTGAACACGGTGCTATTACAATAAAAGAGAAGTTCGATGTACCGTATAATTATCGCGGCCCGAAACCGGAGGCCTGAGCCGGCTATTTTTTTGTAACGAGCAGTAATAAAACACCAATCGTAAGGAAAAAGGCATGGGGAAAGACAGCCGCAAAAAGCGGTGATATTGTTCCGGCAGCTCCGAACGGTTCAATTACTTTCATCATGGCCAGGTAGATAAAGCTGACACCCAGCCCGGAGGCGAGATAAAAGCCTTTGCCTCCTTTGCGCCTTTCTGCAGCAAGCGCAAACCCGATCAGGCAAACGGTGATTATGGAAATGGGATAGGCCATGCGCCCGTAAAGCTGCACTTTGGGCAGTTCAATCCCGCCGGCGCCAATCCGCTCAATCGAGGCGATATACTGCATGGCTTCAGGGTAGGTTAGCTGATAAATATCCGAGGTGCGCCGGGTTATATCACGCGGCAAAATATTAATGTCAAAAAACTCACGTTCTGTTTCAACTTCCTGGATGGAGTTGTCATTAAATGTCCGGATTTTTGCCCTGTCGGTAACCCAGTGTGATGTCGAATCTACCCACATCATCCGGTTTGCCTGCACTATACGCGATATTTCTTCGCCCTGAAACTCCATCAGATAAATTCGATAGCCTACATCCGCATTGGCATCATAAAAGTTGATACTGATGATGGTGCTGTCGGAGTCCTGCCGGAAAATACCGCCGCGGTCAATCCGGTCTCCCGATCGCGATAAATACTCGTTTTCAAACTCAATTCGCTCCGCATTCGATTCGGGGATGATGTAGGCATCCAGGTAGCTGGTTACTCCGGCGAGAAAAATTCCGATAAAAAGATAGGGTACCAGCAAACGGTAAAGACTCACACCGGAAGCTTTTAAGGCAATAATTTCAACCCGTTCACTCATTTGTCCGGTAAGGTAGAGGCAGGCCACAAAAACCGCTACCGGCATCACAAGCCGTGTCATTTCCGGGATGTAGTTCAGGTAGTAACGATTCCAAATTTCAGCCAGGGCTGCACCCTGGTCAGCAAAATCATCACTGTTTTCTGAAAAATCGATCAGAATAAAGATGCAGATCAGCACAAAAAGCATAAATACGGTGATGGTCAGCACCCGGAAAAAGATGTATCGGTCAAGTTTATTCATTGCGTCTGAAAAGCCTTGTAATTCTTAGTGATGTACTTACATGCAGGGTCAATATCAGCCCGATGGTCAAATAGAAAATGTTGATGCCCCACATTCCCATAAAAGGAGTGATGATCATCCGGTCGGCCAGTTTTTCTCCCTGAATAATTGCCACAAAATAGACGGTGAGCAGAATGGAGCTGATGATGGCTGCAAAACCGATATTTCCTTTTCGTGTCAGCATACCGATGGGAGCACCCAGCAGCACAAACACAATGCAGGCAAACGGAATGGAGAGTTTTTTATGAACCTCCACCATGAATTCGGCAATCCTGAAATCCCGCCAGGAAACATTTGATTTCAGGCTTTCGAGCTCGGGACGGTAACGGTCTATTGCACTGATAGCCCTGTTCAGGGAAGCTCTCTGGGTACTTGGATTGGGCAGAAAGTTGAGGCTGATAAACTCTGATTCGTATATCTGCAGGGTGTCAATCACCGATTCAACATTAACCTCAAATACCCTTGAGGGTTCGTAATGGAACGGAACAGCTTCGTGCTGAGAAATGGCCTCGCGGAATTTTCTGAATTCGTTTTGCTGCTCCTTTTTAAGTGTATCGATTACAGCGAGCATGGCTTCTGCACTCATGGTTCTGTCGGTGCGGCTGCGCTGTTCCGGATTTGAGCGTGAAAAGGATAGGTCAGACAAATCAAAGCTCATTCGGTACTGTTTGAACTTGCTACGTTCCAGGGTTTCCTGCCTGCCTCCCTGGCCGGGAATATATCGTATAATGGTGCCATCCAGCATGAAAAGTGAGAGAGTATATTCATCGGGGCTTTCCAGCCAGCCTTTTTTGGCATTGATGATGGCACGGTTGCGGTTATCTGATGGTTCCTGCATCACACGTATATCATAGAGTGAATCGGTTTCCGAGTCTATTTCTCTGATCAAAAAAGTGTATCCGTCAATATTGTCGTAAAAAGTAGCCGGCTGAAGATCGAAAGCCGGTTTTTGCGTGCGAATGTCTATAAATAGTGAGCGGGCTTTATGGTTGGCCTCCGGCAGGATATAGTTGGAGAAATAACCGGTAAACAAGAAGAGAAGAAATCCCAGGAACAGCACCGGAGCTATCAGTTTTATCGGGTTGATGCCCGCTGCTCTAATTGCTGTGAGTTCATTCCACTCCGAAAAACGTCCGAAGGCAATCAGTGTAGAAATAAGGACAGACATGGGAATGGCCAGCACAACCATATAAGCCAGGTTGTTGGCAATCAGTTCTATCACAATCATCATGGGCAGGCCTTTCCCCACCAGTTTATCCACATGCAGTATCAGGAACTGCATAAGCAGGATAAACATCACCGTAAAAAAACAGAACAGAAACGGCCCGATGTGCTTTTTGATGATATCTTTTTGAACGTGATTCAGCATAGGTAAATGATAGATTCAAGTGCTTTTAGCGGTAGCTTTAGGTAGTTTGGTGATACAACATTATTAAATAAACGTTCATCAGCAGTAATAAATATAAATCAGATCTGTTCACCTTAAAGGAATTCATCATTTTATATTATTTTCAACGCTTTAGAATAGGGATTTTTTGCAAAGAAAGATAAGTTTTAGGTTGTTCTGACTTTTAACATATTGTGTAATCTTTTATTATGCGAAATATCCACATTCATTTCACGACTTCATAATTTAATCAATTCTTATAGCAACATCGTTACGGCGTTATAATTTTCAATACCTCATGAATGTAAATTACTGGCTGTACTTTATTTACTCAGCTTTGTAAAGTAAAAATATCTGTGCCTGAATTACGTCGTTTTATTCTTTATCTATTGTTAGGATGTTTTTTGTGCATCGCTGGTAATTCTGTGGCAGGCGCTCAGGAGCTGTCTGATAATGACTTTTCTGAAGTTTCAGAGCCTGACACCACCGATACCTTGCAAACAAAGGAGCTCAGGCGGGCTTTCAGGCCGGTTTATGGCAGCAGAGTGTCCTATCCGTTTTTGCGCCCTGTACCCAGGCTCTATTTTATCACTCTGCCGGATGAAGAGGTGCGCATAGCCCGCCGGTTCGACGGCGGTTTTAATGTCGAAAAAAAGATAGGCGGCCAGCGATCAGGTGCGCCATCGTCCATGTCTTTCGAAGAGTATTCAGCGCTTCACAAGCATTATGCAGTAGAAGAAAACTGGAAGCAGCTTATTTTTGAATCGCGCCAGAGGGAGGAGAGGCAGCGCGGCCTGCTCGATTTCCGCCTTGAAATACCCGGTGGCAGAGAGTCGGCCTTTACCACCATTTTTGGTGAGCCGGTGGTGAACCTGCGCGTGAACGGGGTTGCCCAGATGAATGTGGGTGCGTCTATTCAGCGCTCCGAAGATCCCTCCCTGCCGCCTGACCAGCAAACCCGGATCGATCCGACTTTCGACCAAAATCTTCAGTTAAATATTCAGGGAAATATTGGCGATAAGCTGACCATCCAGACCGACTGGGACACAGAGCGCACTTTCGATTACCAAAACCGGCTGAATATTATTTACGAAGGGTACGAAGATGAAATTATCAAAAGCATTGAAATGGGTAACGTTTCGATGAGCACGGGAAATTCGTTAATACGCGGAAGCGGTGCGCTTTTTGGAATTAAATCGGTTGCCGAACTGGGTTCACTGCGGCTTACAAGTGTTCTTTCTCAGCAGGATGGCGAAAGTAATGTGGAAACGATAAGCGGCGGTTCGCAGGAGATGCAGATTCAGATTCGCCCGGCTGATTACAGTGATGACAGGCATTTTTTCCTGGATTTTTTCACACGCCAGCAGTTTGAAGCCAGTATGGCCAATCCCCAGCAGCAGAGCCAAACCCTGCAAATTGCAGATGTTGAGGTGTGGGTTTTACGAGAGCATGTTCAGGCAGAAGAGGGTTCCAGGCGGGCAGTTGCTCTGGCAGAAAAAGGAGTGAACGAATTGCCTGATGGCACCCACGGCCCGCCCGACAACCGTTTGGACCGTTTTTCAAATGAAGTACTTGATCAGTTTCGCGATCCCCAGATTGGTGTTTCTGCATCTGACCTGGGTATTGAAGATTCCAGAAATTTTGAAGAGGGATATTTTACGCAGCTTCGTGAGGGAGAAGACTATACTATCAACACTATTTCAGGATTTATATCTCTGCGGCGGTCATTGGGATCGAGGGAAGTATTGGCGGTGGCTTATAGCTATCGCGGTGCCGATAATGAAATTGTGGAAGTGGGAGAGATCAACAGAGGCGGAGGAGACCGGATATATCTGAAAATGCTTCGGCCAAAAAATATCTCAACAGATAATATTCTTTTCCCGATTACGATGAGGAATATCTATTCGCTGGGAGTTAGTGGTATCACAAGAGAATCGCTTGAGTTGGAGCTTCAATATACTGAAGAAAACGTTGCCCGAAACCGCCTGCCGGGCAGAAACACAACCCTGATGCAGGATCTTGGCCTTGACCGGGTTGATTCGCAGGGCGCCCTTGAGCCGAACAACGAGATTGATTTTGGCACAGGTACACTGGATGCCCAAAACGGCCTCATTATTTTCCCATACCTCGAACCATTCGGCAGCCGGCTTCGTGAGGTGCTCGAGGATTCGCCAGCAACAGAAGAAGACATTGAGCGGCTCACATACTCCGAGCTTTACACAGAGCGCCAGAGAAATGCGGCTCAGAGTTCAAAAAACAGTTTTTATCAGTTTACCGGAACATCGCGAGGCGGCGTTCAGGACAATTTTAACCTGGGTATTGCACTTGTTGAAGGTTCGGTTCGGGTGTATGCCAACGGAAGCCAGCTCCAGGAAAATGTGGATTACCAGGTAGATTATTCGTTCGGAAGCATCACCATTTTGAACGAACGATACACAGCACCGGGCCAGGATATCCGGATTGAGTACGAAAATCAATCGCTGATGTCCATCGAGCAGAGAACGTTTACCGGGCTGCGTGCCGAGTACGAAATTACGAACGACTTCAGGCTGGGTGGTACTTTTTTCAGGTTCAGCGAGCGGCCGCTTGATGATAAAATCAGAATTGGCGATGAACCCATCAGAAATTCTGTGATTGGTTTTGATGCCAATGCAAGGTTTGACACGCCCTTTATCACTCGCATGCTCGATGCTCTTCCCATTCTTCAGACGAGAGAAGCATCCGAATTCAGGTTCAGCGGCGAGTTTGCACAGCTCAGGCCGGGAGTATCTGAAACCCGTGCGGTACGGCGGGCTATCCGAAATGATGAGCTGTTTCCGGACGAGGAGCAGGGCTTATCATTTATTGATGATTTTGAGGGAGCGAGCATTAAAATTAATCTGCTGAATGCCAACAGATGGCACCTTGCCGCTGCACCGGCTGCCGTACCGGGGTACAGCCCCGATGAAGCCATTTTCCAGGAAGATGATTTTCCTGGTCAGCCGGTTTCTACGCAGCAATCGCGGATTGAAAGATCCGACCTCCGGTCAAAATTTTCCTGGTACACCATTCCCCGAAATATCTCATCCATACTTGATAACGTAGAGTTTACACCCGAATCGCGGCAGGTGCGTGTCAGGGATGTATTTCCGGGACGGGAAACACGAAGCCCGCAAGAAGAAATCATCACCACGCTGGATGTTTTTCACGATCCCACCAGGCGCGGGCCATATAATTACAACATGGAATTGCGCGACCTGCTTGAAAATGAACCGGAGCGAACCTGGGGCGGAATGACGGCTGTGATACCTTCCGGCCAGGAAGATTTTACTCAGAACAACATCGAATTTCTTGAATTTTGGGTGCAGCCTATTCTTCCGGACGGCAGAATGCCATCTGGTGCAGCTATCGAAGATTACGATGGAACCATCTACATAGATATTGGCCTGGTTTCTGAGGATGTTATTCCAAACTCACAACTGAACACTGAAGACGGACTGGCCTTAAATCTTGAAAATCTGATTCTGGATAACACCACAAATCCCCGATCTGCTGTACCGGCTAACCCTGCACCCCCAGAGGGACAATTTTCTAACGTTAACCGCGAACTGGAGGATGTGGGACTGGACGGGCTTCCGTCATCGAACGGATTTAACGGGTTGGATGAACAAACGGTTTTTGCTGATTTTATTGATGCCATGCGGGAGCAGTATGGAGCCGATAGTGAAGAATTTCAGCGAATTTGGGAAGATCCGTCGAATGATGAATATTTTTTCTACGGCCAGTCCGATGTTCAGGATTTGCCGCTGCATGAACGGTTCCATCGCCTCCTTGGATATACGGAAGGAAATACCCCGCTGGATCAAAGCGACAAACGGGCCATTACCAACCGTCCTGATACTGAAGGCCTTGTGAACCCCTCATCGGTGAACCTGACAAACGCTTATTTTCAATACGAAGTAGATTTCAACCCGGCAGATGAATCACAGCTCCAGATCGGTGAACCGGGAACATTTATTATTGACCGGGTTCCGGGTACACGGCAGGAAGACCGATGGTACCAGGTGCGCATCCCGATTGATGAGTTTAAGCGAAGGGTGGGTGATATCAACGACTTTCAAAATATCACCTACATCCGTATGTGGATGTCCGGTTATAAAAAACCGTTTACCCTTCGGTTTGCCACAATGGAGTTTGTGGGAAGCCAGTGGCGCCACGATGAGACCATCAACGAAAACAGCGATCCTAACGCCGAACTTCGGATAAGCACCATTAATATCGAAGAAAATTCAAACAGAAGGCCGTTTCCGTATCGTCAGCCTGCCGGTGGAATCAGGGCACA
This sequence comes from Balneolaceae bacterium, assembly GCA_007131725.1. Classification (GTDB taxonomy): domain Bacteria; phylum Bacteroidota; class Rhodothermia; order Balneolales; family Balneolaceae; genus Rhodohalobacter. The sequence continues at coordinate 6,536 of SLPZ01000244.1, read as the reverse complement.
GGACCGTGGCACACAGCTTCAGTCGCTGCAGAACGAGCAATCTATCGTGCTGGATGTGGATAACTTGAGTCCCGGCGCTGTTCAATTGATCAAACGGGTTTACCCGGGTGGGCTTGACCTGCTCAATTACTCAAATATGAGAATGTTTGTGCATGGCGAAGGATTTGAAAAACGCGGAGATGCCGAGCTGGTGATGCGTTTTGGTAACGATCTGGAGAATAACTATTATGAATACCGGCAGCCTGTCACACCTTCTGACCCCAACTTCCCGTTTCAGGATTTTGACCCCGGAAGCTCCGGCCAGCTTATGGATGAAGCAGAACAGATCTGGCTGTATGAAGAAAACAGTATGAATATAGTGCTGAGTGCATTTAACCAGCTAAAACAGCTTCGTGACCAGGCATCATCCGACAGTTTTGATGAGGTTTATGAACGATCAGACATACTGGAAGATGCCGTTCCGGGGGCCGTTGTGGCCATCAAAGGAAATCCGTCTCTTGGCCGGGTAACAGAGGTAGGAATGGGAATCCGCAATCCGTTTGACCCGGAAGATCCATCAGGCAACGGAACCCCTGTTTTGCAGGCGCAGTTCTGGCTGAATGAGCTGCGAGTGTCCGGTTTTGATAATGAGAAAGGCTGGGCTGCCAATGCCAGATCAACCTTTAAATTGGCCGATTTTGCCACCCTTGATGCCAATGTAACAAGACAAACCCAGGGCTTTGGCTCAATCGACTCCCGGCTTGGCCAGAGGCGTGTGAGCAACGAATTTGCTTACGACATCAATACATCCATTAACCTGGACAGTTTTATACCAGAACGCTACGGATGGAATATTCCGCTGAATCTCTCGGCACGAAGATCGACCTCTGTTCCGAAATATCTGCCCAACCAGGGAGATATCCGTTTCACGGATTTCGAGGAAGCCGTTCGGGCCCGGGATGATTTGGGAGAAACACAACAAGACTTTTTGATTGATCAGCAAAAGAGGGAAGTGGAGACATTCAGCCAGAGTTATGCAATTAATTTATCAAATGTTTCCAAACGCAATTCGCGGAGTGCGGCTTCGAGATACCTGCTTGATAATACTACACTCAATTATAACTACAACACCACAGACAGCAGAAATCCGCAATACCGTTTTCAAGACAACTGGAATTACAATGCGTCACTCAGGTATAACCTGGCTATCAGGAATGTACGGTTTTTTCGACCATTCAGGTTTTTGGAAGATGTTCCGGTGATGAATAATATTTCCGGTTTCCAGCTTGGATATACGCCTAATAACATAACGACAACCCTTAGCACCCGGCGTTCTTATGAGGAACGAAAGCGCAGGGTGCTTGCCGAAGAGGAAGAACAGCCGTTGCAGCAAACCCACAGCTTTACTTACAATACCACCTTTGGTTTCGGTTATAACCTTACACGCTCAATTTCTACTACGTTCCAGTCGCAAACAGTGTTCGATCTTGCCAGAGTTGCCGTTGAAGAGGGTGATTATATCGGAGTTGACAGCACTGCATTTAATCCGCTGCCTTCGCTCGATGTTTACAGAGACTTGATTGTTGGAGATATTTCGCCGAGGCGCAGCAATTATAATGAAAACTATACCGCAAGCTGGCAGCCAAGAATCAACCAGATTAGCTTTCTCGACTGGCTTTCGTACAATGCAAGATATTCAGGTGGTTTCAGGTGGGAAAACACTCCATTCGGTTCAGGGCTGGGGGCGCGGGTTTCAAACACCTTCAGGCTCGATCATACCCTGCGAATGGATGCGAACAGGCTGTTAAACCGAATTCCATTTTATGAAAGTGCAGTCGAAGCCAATCGAAGGGAGCGGAGTGAAAGGCAGGCAGCAAGAAATGCGGCAAACAATCAACCCGAAAACGAGAATTCTGAAGAAACGGAAGATCTGTATGGGTTTGGAGAACATTTTGTTTACTACGGCCGCAAGATGGCACTGGCACTGTTTAGTTTCGGTAGTATTGATGTGAACTACAACACTTCAAAAACATCGGCGCAAAGTGGTTACGATGGCGGCTCCCGCTTAGTTGATATGTTTGGCGGAGATACGTTCACCCCATCATTCCGATACCGGCTGGGAATCGAGGAGCGAATATCGCAAGACCGGCTGATATCAAATCCAGACGGGGAAACAACGTTGCAGCTTCCGGCAACCAATACCTATTCGGATGATCTCAGGCTTAGCACCCGCATGAATCCATTTCAAAATGTTACAGTGGATTTGGAATGGCAAACCCAGTGGGATGAGCGTTTTACAGAATCCATTTCACTTGACCCGGACAACGTGATTTCATCGGTCAGTTCAGCAAGCGGAAATATTTCATCCAGTGTCTGGGCATTTGGTGATGGCTATGAGAGGCTCTTTAGAAACCAGCTCCAGACGGCATTTGACAACATGAGTGATACGGAAAATGTGATACACGGAACCGAAGGCGAAAATAATACGCTGCTGAACCGGGTTAAACTTCAGCAGGATTTCCGGGAAGCTTATATCGGCTCATCACGCTCAACCGGTCAACGCGGATTTACGGCCATTCCGCTGCCCAACTGGAGAATAAACTGGACCGGTGTAGAAAATCTGATTCCGTTTGTTAGCGAATATATTCAGCGGGCAACCATCACACATTCCTATAGCGGCCTTCACCGCACAGGATGGAATCTGAGCAATAATCCGGGAGAACCGATCACACGAAGGGTGGGAATTTATACTGTTGAAGATTTTCGTTCGGAGTATGAACCTTCATCCGTAAACATCGAAAAACGGTTTTCGCCGCTTGCTCAGCTCAATATTACCTGGGAAAACGGACTCAGAACTCAGATCGGATATGAAACGAGTAATATATCCAGCCTTTCACTCTCTAACGCGCAGGTAATCGAACGGAAGTCGAAAGGGCTGAGACTGACCATGGCATACACAATTCGCAACTTCCGGATTCCATTCTCAAGCAGATCAGCAAGCAACGTGGATTTAACGGTAAACGGCAGTTTTATCGAAGATACCGAACAGCGTTTTCTGCTGGATGCCGATCTGGACAGGGCCTTGCAGCAAGACAGCCAGACCATCGAACGAGACCCGTCTGCATACAATTTTAACCCAAGCCCGCCCACGGGACAGTCCCGGATTAACGGATCGGCTGTAGTCGGATACCGTTTTTCTACTACACTTCAGGCCAATTTTGAGTATGCTTTCAGCCAGATTCTACCCAAATCTTCACGAACGTTCAAGAGAACCACGCACGATATCCGGTTCAATATTCGCATCAATATTCGTTCAACGTAGGTGGCAGGTAATATCTGGTGTAATATTTATATATTTAGGGCAAAAGAGACTTCCAAAGTCTTTGTCAAAACTCGTGGCACTTCACTCGTGGCACGCCTCTAAGTCGTGCCACGAGTATTTTGGGTTGGAAATAAATCCACCGCCGCCAATTACAGGTTTTTTTCTTATTTTATTCAGGTTTAAAAACGCTCGAAAGTAATTTTCCGGAAAGCGTTCTTAACCGAAAAACGTCACTGCGTTTCGAAATCAACTACATCAACTACAACCAAAATCAATATCATCTAAAACAGCAGGCATCTATGGAAAGAAAAATTTTCCTGAACGAATCAGACACTCCCACCCATTGGTACAACATCGTGGCAGACATGCCAAACAAACCAAAACCGCCACTTAATCCTAAAACCAAACAGCCTGCCGGGCCGGATGATCTGAGCCCGATTTTTCCGATGGGATTGATTCAGCAGGAAGTTTCGGCAGAGCAGTACATCGAAATTCCGGACGAGGTGAGAGATATTTACCGTCTCTGGCGACCTTCGCCGATGTACAGAGCCAGGGGACTTGAAAAATTGCTGGACACGCCTGCCAAAATTTACTACAAATATGAAGGTGTAAGTCCGAGCGGTTCGCATAAACCAAACACAGCCGTTGCCCAGGCTTATTACAACAAAGTTGAAGGCGTAAAAAGCATCACAACAGAAACCGGCGCCGGCCAGTGGGGGACGGCTCTTGCATTTGCCTGTGCCCAGTTTGGCATAAAATGCGAAGTGTATATGGTTCGCATCAGCTACGATCAAAAACCCTATCGAAAAGTGATGATGAACACATTCGGTGCGGAAGTTTACCCATCGCCGAGTGACAGGACTGAGGCAGGGCGGAAAATTCTGGCTGAAGATCCCGAAACCAGCGGAAGCCTGGGGATTGCCATTTCTGAGGCGATAGAACGTGCGGTGATGGACGATCAGACCCGCTACTCGCTTGGTTCGGTGCTGAATCATGTGCTGCTGCATCAAACCGTGATCGGCGAAGAGTCGATCAAACAGCTCGAGTATGCTGGCGATTATCCCGATGTGATTGTTGCACCGCTCGGAGGAGGTTCCAACTTCGCAGGAATTTCGTTTCCGTTCCTCAGGGAAAACCTGCTAAATGGAAAAAATACCCGTTTTGTGGCGGTTGAACCGGCCTCTTGCCCAAAACTGACCCAGGGTGAGTTTCTGTATGATTTTGGTGATTCAGCCGGTTACACACCTTTGCTGCCGATGTACACGCTGGGCCATAATTTCCGTCCGGCTGCCATTCATGCCGGCGGTTTGCGATATCACGGAGCGAGTGTGCTCTGCAGCCAATTGTTGAAAGATGGCCTGATTGAGGCGGTTGCCCTTCAGCAGCTTGAATGTTTTGATGCAGGAATCAAACTTGCAAAATCGGAGGGAATAATTGCAGCTCCCGAAGCCACACATGCCGTTGCGCAGGTCATTCGCGAAGCCGAGCGGGCCAAAGAAGAGGGAACATCAAAAACAATTCTCTTTAATCTTTGCGGCCACGGTTTTGTGGATATGCAGGCATACGAAGATTATTTCGCAGGCATTCTGGATGACTATAGTTTCACGGAAAATGAGCTGAAAGGCAGCCTGAAAGAAGTTGTTGACATGCAGCCGGAATAGTTGTTTCAGATTTTTTGAAAAAAAGTTCAGTATTATATTATGAAACGGGCTCAGAAAATTTGAGCCTCAATTAAATAACCTGAAAAACTTTTTTTATGAAGAATCTGATTCTGCTTACCATATTTGCTTTTGCAATCATTTCAAAGCCGGAAACCACTGCAGCACAGCAGCAGGGCGAGCCGCTGTTTACTTCCGAAATTGGAGTGCAAATGTATTCCTTCCGCAATGTTATCCCCGAAATAGGCATTGAAGCCACACTCGATAAGATCAGGGACATGGGCATCACTGAAATTGAGGGTGGTGTGCCGCAGGATCTCACAGCAGAAGAATTCAGAGAAATGTGTGAAGCACGAGGGATGACTATTCCCTCTATGGGAACCGGATATGAAGAGCTGGTAAATAATCCCGAAGGCGTGGCAGAGCGTGCCAAAATACTCGGAGCCGATTATGTGATGGTTGCCTGGATACCGCACGAAGTGGGTGATTTCAATTATGAAAATGCACGGCAGGCGGTTCAAGATTTTAACAGGGCGGGTGAAATTCTGAGCGAACACGGTTTAACATTCACCTACCATTTTCACGGGTATGAAATGCGCCCACATGAAGACGGAACCCTGCTGGACTATATTTTGGAGAACACCAATCCCGAATATGTTTCCTTCCAAATGGATACATTCTGGATTCAGTTTGGCGGCGCTGATCCTGTTGAGCTTCTAAAAACTCACGGCAATCGCTTCGAAACCATGCACTTGAAAGATATGAAAGAGGGAATTGAAAAAGACCTGACCGGGCTGACAGATCCGGAATACAATGTAGTTTTGGGAACCGGTGAGCTTGATATGCACGGAATTATGAAAGCTGCAAAAGAAGCCGGAATAAGCCACTATTTTATTGAGGATGAAAGCAGCCGTGTACTGGAACAGATTCCGGAAAGTATTGAGTACCTGAGAAGTTTGAGGAAGTAATTCCTAAAAATAATCAGGATCACTTTTGAGAAGTTACCCCATTTTTTAAATAATTCTCTTCGCGATTTTCTTCATTCTTTTGTTTTGATCCGCCGGTTGTCGGAGGCGCTATAAAAGAAATAAAAAATCAAGGATGCTGTCCAAAAAGGGCGTCATCCCGTGCCCGATACGGGATCTCCTCTCTTTGTTAAAAGCAGGAGATGCCGCCTGTACCTTCGGGGGATCGGTGTCCGGCATGACGGTAACGTAGTTATTATATTTTGTCGAGCGTCCTTTTTGGACAGCCTCTTGATGGAGATTACCTTTCTTCCCAGCCATCTTCGCAGGTCATCGATATTTCAACCTCACCCGTAAACTGATCGTGTCCGCTGAACTCGCCTTTTACAGTGATATTACCATCTTCTGTTGCGCGGATTGTCGGTGGATTACCACTTCCAGCCTGCCAGTCGGGATTTTCATCATCCATTTGGTCCCAAATTAACCAGCCACGCTCATTATGATTATCACCGTATGCAATTTCAACAGTTGTCTCTTCGCGTTCAAACCGATAATCATCACCGGCCTCGAAGTCACCGCCTTGAATCAGCCGGTGAATGTAAACCCAAAAAT
>SLPZ01000221.1 GCA_007131725.1 Balneolaceae bacterium | reverse complement strand
ATCAGGCGCATTGGCGCAACCGGGAGGATGAAGAAAAACCGTTTTTCTCCGTATTCAATATTATGACACCGCATGAAATGCCGGCAAATGTGCACGATCAGCACTACTTTGAACGGCTGGATGAGCGCCGCGATCCCGATCTGGCCGAACTTCCGCCTTTTTTCCCTGATACTCCGGAAATGCGAAAACTCTGGGCCCGGTATTACGACCTGATTTCCGTAACCGATCTCGAAACGCAAGATATTCTCGATCAGCTCGAAGAAGACGGACTGGCTGAAGATACGATCGTTTTTTTCTGGTCTGATCATGGGTTCGGGCTGCCCCGTTACAAACGATGGCTTTATTCCACCGGCCTCGAGGCTGCGCTGATCGTCCGGATACCACCCAAATTCAGGCACCTGGCCGGACTCCCGCCGGGCAGCGAAACAGCCGAACTGATCACACTGATAGATCTGGCGCCAACCGTGCTGAGCCTCGCCGGGATTGAGCCACCCGGCTTCATGGAAGGACAGCCGTTTTTGGGAGAGCATAAAGCAGAACCGCGCACCCATTTTATTGGACATCGCGATCGTGCTGATGATGTGTACGATATGTCCCGTGCTGTCCGGTCAGAACGGTTCATGTACATCCGGAATTACATGCCGCATCTTCCCTACATTCAGGATGCACTGATTTTTGGAGATCATAAAAGAAGTTCAGTGGAGCTGGACAGAGTCCGTGCCGAAGGATTGCTGCCAAAACACGGAGAGGCGATGTATCGCCCCCGGCCGATGGAGGAATTATTTGATGTAAAAAATGATCCCTGGGAACTGAACAATCTGGCTGATGATCCGGAATACCGGTTTGTGCTTGAGGGAAAACGCACCCTGCTGACGGAGTGGATCCTCGAAACGCGGGACACTGGTTTTCTACAAGAGGGCGAAATGATGCTGCGTTCTGAAGACAGCACACCATTCGAAATGGTCAATAATCCTGATCTGTATGACCTTCCCAGAATTAAAGCAGCGGCCGAACTGGTGGGAGACCGTTCTGTGCCGGTTTCAACGCTGGCCGGTATGCTGCAGGATGAAGACAGCGGAGTTCGTTACTGGGCTGCCGAAGCCCTGCTGGCCCGTGTGAATGATGATGCATGGAAAGTGATGGCCGAAATTCAGGATGCATTGAATGATGAATCTCCAAGTGTGAAAATTAAAGCGGCGGAAACTCTTTGTATGCTTGGTCAGTGCAACGACGCCCTGAACCTGCTTGCAGAATATATGGATGATGACCGCGGATGGATTGCCCTGCAGGCAGCGATCAGTGTGCGTCAGCTTGGGAAACGGGTTGAACCGATTCTTGATCAGATTCATGAAATTCGCCAAAAAAACAGCGGTGATGTGGGAGCACAATACAGCGGCGACACCGGGTACGGCGGCTACCAGGATGCGTACTATTCCATGTTTATCGGGTTTGCGATGGACCAGGTTCTGTTGCATTTTGATGAACGAGCCGAGTAATAAATGTACGCCGGACAGCTTGTCCGGCCGGAAGATTCCATGAAATTGGTATAAACTTGAATAAGGTGAATTGATTCTTGGAATTGGTTAATTGAAGGGTGTTTTCATTTTACTAAGTTGCCGGGTAACGGGCAAGCTGCCCGTTGTACGTACGCCGGACAGCTTGTCCAGCCTGGAAAGCCACTGAATGGTGTTTGAATTAATTACGAAATAGGGTTACCGGCATACAAAAGCCATAGTAAAGATTTGGGTGAAATTAAGTTTCTGAGTAACGGGCAGGTTCAACTACGTGTAAAACTTCGTTTAATAAACTGCCCGTTGTACGAGGCTGTCCAGGTAGGTTTCATCATATTTAATAAGCCAAAAAATTTTAGGCTATTTTAAAAAGTGATGATTTGAAATGTAAAATCCCCTCTTGAGAGGGGAAAGACAATCGAGTGTTTAACGAGATTGTCAGGGGTGTGTTGATGGACGTTGATTAAAGGCAGAAAATTAGCACAGGCCTGTTGTCTTTTCGGGACACACCTCTGATTACTCCGCTGAACGCTTTGTAATCTGTCTCCTCTCAAGAGGAGATTTTATAAGCCTAAATTAATTAAGTTTAATAATGCTGATTCGAATTTTTTGAAGAGCTTTTGGGATAGATTATGAAATTGGCAGTTGCTTGAATTACCTGAATCGTTTCTTGAAATTGGTCAGTTGTAGAGTAATTTCAATTTGCTAAGTTCCTGAGTAACGGGCAGGCTCAACTACGTGTAAAACTTCGTAGAGTAAACTGCCGTTGTACATTTGAGTAAATGAGAGAAATGATCAAAAATAAAAATTTCAGCAGGCCGGAGCCTGTTCAGCCGAAGGAAGGTCCTTTATCTGTGAAGAAAGAAGACGATAAACAACAGGCCGCAGAGTGGCTGATTTCCGGGAAAGAGGTGGTCATAGAAGATCAGTTTCATACGGGAATGATGGTTCTTGCTGAATTGAAAAAGAAAATATTCGGTGAAAAATCGAAGCAGGATTTTACCGCTTATCGTGATACAAGATCGAAATTTCATGAGGCATCCAACCGGCTGCTGGTTCCGGTGAAACAACATCAGATTGCTCTCAAAAAATCTCCCGAAATTGGCTGGCTGGATATTCTCTATCCGGATTTTGCCGATTTCCTGCTTCCGTTTCCCCAGGTTCAGGGCCTGAATAGTTCGTGGCAGTGGTACCAGAAAGGAATCAGCTATCCCGGATTAAAAGAAAAAATTCATCCGTTTTACGGCACCTACTTTCCCACACGGTTCGATCACCTGCGGCAGTTCTGGAACTGGCTGAGAAATTATTCAGGTCAAAAAAATGCAGCAATAGATGTAGGCACTGGCTGCGGCGTATTGGCATTTCAATTATTGAGCAGCGGATTTGAATCTGTCCAGGCGGTGGATATCAACCCGAATGCAATTATTTCGGTGCAGGAAAATGCAGAACGTTTTGAATTTGAGGGACAGCTTGATATCCGGCAATCGGATCTTTTTGAAAAATGTGATGCGAAAGTCGATTTAATTGTATTCAATCCGCCCTGGCTGCCGGCTCAGAAAGAACGGTCGGGGCTGGATGAAGCCATCTATTACGAACCGGGACTGTTTGAACGCTTTTTCGGCCAGGCTGGTGAGTATCTGCAGAAAGAAGGCAAACTTGTTTTGCTGTTTTCTAATCTCGCGGAACGTTCGGGCCTACAGGAACAACACCCTGTGGAGAGGGAATTATCAAATCACAACAGGTTCAAAAAAACAGAGCTGTTGAAAAAAAAGGCGGCCAGATCATCCAAAAAAACAAAAAGGAGAGATCACAGAAAAAAGGAATTTGTGGAGCTTTGGGTGCTGGAAAGAAGCGAGAGCACATCAAAAATAACATGATTTCGACATAAGAATTTGGAAAATGAATCTGAGGCTATGCAAAAAGGGCGTAAAGTTGCAGGAAAAATAATCAATTTCGTCATGCCGGACTCTGATCTCCCGAAAGGGACAGGCTGGCATCTCCTGCCTAAATCCGTCATTCCTGACTTGATCAGGAATCTCCAAACGTTGTTCCAGGAAATCTCTATGCAAAGGGTGGAGATCCCGTATCGGGGTACGGGATGACGCCCTTTTTGAACTACAACACCTTTATATCAACAAATTCATAATCCTATATCACCCCGCAAGGGAACCTCTGGGAAAACTCACGTTCAATAAAAAAACGGAATTACAGGGAAGTATACCCCATAATTCCGTTTAAATGAGTCTTAATCGGGATTAAACAACCCGCATATTCACCGGATCCCAGTGAATAATCCGATCCTCTTCATAGCTGGTATTGGCCAGAAGAGCCGGTGCCGCTGCTCTGAAGCCAACTTCACCATTCTGGTAAATCGGTTTGTCTTCGCGGATGGCATCAAACCAGTTCAGGAAGTGGCTGTCCCTGGAGTCATATCCCTCAGGTGCACGGTACACGAACTCTGTCGGCTCGATGACTCTTGGCCGCGGCTGGGGATAATTGGCTCGGTAATACTCCATGAACTCTTCCCGTGTGGTTTCTCCGAAATCGTCTATGGTGACCGGAGGCCGTTCGTCGAGTTCTGCTTTGCGTAGGGTTACATCCGTCCAGTCTACAACGATTTCACCATGTGTTCCCACAAAGCGGATGCTTACGCCGCCGCCGGACCCGTCGATGAAATTAATCCGCAGAGCCAGGTTATAGGCCGGATGGGTATCGGTTTCATCATAATCGAGCATACCGAGCTGTACGTCCGGTACATTTCGTCCGTCGTGCCAGTAGCGAAGCCCGCCCGTGCTGATTATTCTTGAAGGTCCGTGAGAGTCGGTTACCAGGTGAACAGCCGACAACAGGTGAACGAATAGGTCGCCCGCTGCACCAGTTCCGAAGTCTGTATAATTTCTCCATCTGAAGAACTGCTTCGGATCAAACTCCCGGTATGGCAGATCTCTGAGATATGTATCCCAGCTTACATCTTCAGCGGTAACGCCCGGCGGGATAGAATACTGCCAGGCGCCTTCGGCGGAATAGCGGTCAAAATTACCTTCAACCAGAACTACATCACCGATTTCACCGGCTCGCACCATTTCCTGGGCTTTTTGGTAGAGAATATCGCTGGTGAGCTGGCTGCCCACAATCATTTTGCCGCCGGTTTCTTTTTCGGCTTCAATAACGGCATGTCCCTGGTCTACATGTTGTACCAGCGGTTTTTCAAGAAATACCGCTTTACCGGCATTTAGTGCGTCAATGGCCTGAATATCGTGCCAGTGATCGGTTGTGGCAATTACCACGGCATCAACGTCATCCCGTTCCAGAATTTCACGGTAATCTCTCGTGGTAAAAATGTCACTCCCATACAGTTCTTTGCAGCGTTCAAGCCGGCTGTTGTACAGGTCGCAGGCGGCCACCATATTTACTCCTCCGAGCTCAACGGCTGCTGACATGTTTACCTGGCCAATCCAGCCAGCTCCGATCAATGCGAGGTTAATATGATCGTTTGCACCATATTTTTTTCTTTTATTTGCGTAGTCCAGAATCTGGGGATTATTCTTTCCGCGTAAATTCATATAAGGAAAACCGGCAATCATAGCAGATGCCGCACCCATATTCTTTAGAAATTTTTTACGATCCATACGTTTTCTATTTATTTTGATTTAAGGTTGGTTGAGCTATCTCAGTCCAAATTGTAATTTAATATTATAAGCTAATAATTTTAAATTATACGAACAGAAATAAATGCGCTTTTTTAGCCTTCTGAATGATAAATTGTGTAATTATTTAGTTTAAAAAGGTGAACTGCAAATTACCGGAGCTTAATTGAAATTGAAGCAATACCAAAAATAAACGGAGTGTTTACAATCACTGTGGGTTTTTACCATCAATGAATTCAATCAGGCTATCCGTCTAAAAAACAACTAATAACCAAAGTATTATGAAAAATCCAATTACCTCGTCCAGAACGTTCAAGAGCCTGACATCGGCTCTTTTTTTAATGATTTTTGTCTGTGGAATGCAATTGCAAACAATTCAGGCTCAGGACCATGCTTACTCCTCACCCGACCTGCAAATTCCTGAAGAATATCACATCGGCGGATTTGCAGTAGGAACTCAGGCCTTCACGTTTAACCGGTTTACGGTTTTTGAAGCGATAGAAAAAACTGCCGAAGCAGGCGGAAAAGTTATTGAACTGTATCCCGGCCAAAGGCTGAAACCCGGAGATGATACGCCGTTCAACCAGCATGTGTCGGATGACGTGATCGAAGAAGTGCTGCAGAAACTGGCCGAACACGACCTTAAAGTGGTAAACTTTGGTGTGGTTGGCCTGCCCGATGCCGAAGAAGCCCGGAAAGTATTTGAATTTGCCCAAAAGCTTGGTGTACCTGCAATTACTTCAAACCCGAACACACCAGAAGAAATGGATTTTATCGAGCCGCTGGTACAGGAGTTTGATATCATGATGGCCATCCATAACCATCCCCGTCCGGAAGATGAAGACTCTGAATATCGTATCTGGGACCCGCATCATGTTGCCGGACTGGTTGTTGGTAGAGATCATCGACTTGGTGCTTGTGCCGATACCGGACACTGGGTGCGATCGGGAATTTCGCCGGTTGAAGCACTTCAGATACTGGAAGGCCGTGTAATTTCACTTCACCTGAAGGATGTGGATGTTCAATCCCGGGAAGCTGAAGATGTTGTATTCGGAACCGGAGTGGGTGAAGTGGCAGGAATTCTTGAAGAACTCAGCCGACAGAATTTTGCCGGTCATATTTCCATTGAGTATGAATCGAACTGGTACAATAATGTACCGGATGTTGCCCAAAATGTTGGCTTTATCCGCGGCTGGGCCGAAGCCGTGGGGAATTGATTTATATAGAATCCACAATTGAATTACACAAACTGCAATCAGAGATGTTCATGCAGAATTTATCTACGTTGATCAGGAAAGTATCAAGTATTGAGTAGCAAGACGGCAGGTAATTCAGAATTGTTCTCGATAAACAGGATTTTGATTTGTGTAATTTTTAATCAGAAACTATAAAAATTAAACAATGTGAGATCGGGATAAGAATTTTTTAAAAGATTGTCCACCTTTGAAGTTATCGTGTGGATATATTTTTTAAGCAATCACATATGTAATAGAATCAAGTTGTTGCTTATTTCTATTTGAACAAATTTATCTCATCCAAAACGGCGGAATTTAGATAATTGATCAAAGCCTCAACGGGGTGCCCGGCAACAGCATGGGACGGAGTCCTATGAAAAAAATGCACGATACTTCCCCAAATAGTGTGTCTGTAGAATAGAATAAAAAAGTCTTCTTGTGTAGGTTTAGCAGCGACTAAACCAACATAAACCTAAACTCACAAGAAGACCATGAATATATCCAAAGT
>SLPZ01000243.1 GCA_007131725.1 Balneolaceae bacterium | reverse complement strand
ATTTCCGTGATGCAAAGCGGCGTGGATAGCCAGCCCCAAATCCAATGCGCCAAGCTGGCTGCCATCGGTGAGCCAGTGATCGTGGTAACCCGAAGTTTCTGTCATCCAGACCGGTTTCCCTGTAGGCTCGGCAAAATCGAGATAGTGGTTTTGCCAGTTCCTGGCCGCGGTGGACGATTCGGTGGGGTTCACTCCGTCAAGATAGCCGTGAACCGCCCAGATGTCGAGCTGATCCAGGGTTTCGGGATTTTTCATCATTTCGGTGTGATAGAACCAGTTTCTGTCTGAGCCGCCTTCCATACCGAGCATATTTTCGGAGGCAAATATTTTCACATCAGGATACCGCTCCTTCACTACCGGCATACTCTCGCGAAGCATTTCGGCAAACCAATCTGTCCGGTAAAAACAGGAATTGTAAAACTGCTCGAAAAGCGGCTCGTTTTGCGGACTGATAGCATAAATATCAATACCAAGTTCTTCATAGAGCGCAATTCCATCGGCCAGCCAGTTGCCGAAATCGGTATACATTTCGGGGTTGAGCGTTCCTCCTTCTTTGGTTCCCCCGGGATGCGGCTGATCTATATAACGATCTTTACCTGCTGCTCCCGGCAGATGGCTTCCGTCACTGCTTATGGCAATTTTCATATCTTCGGGCGGCGACCATACCGAAAAGATCATTTTTAAATCAACTCCGGCCTCCTCTGCAACCCGTGCAAGGCCTTCTAATACCGGCCTCTGTTTTTCCCAGTCGGCATCCTGCGGTGAATTTGCAGTTTCAGGCGGATAATACTCATTTCTCCAGATGGTTACACCGAGATCTTCAATAATCTTTCGTGCCCACTCATCGCTGTAAAGGTTGTCGTGGTTGCCGTCCCACCAAACACTCCTTGCTCCAAAAAAACCAAAGCCGTCTATTGTTTGGTGTGTGATGTTGCGGTCAATAGAAAGGGTTATCTCAGTTATTAACCCATTTTCGCCGTTTCCGTTTTCGGGGTCAGAATCACTGCCGCAAAAAGTAAACAAAAAGACAAAAGGAAGCATCCAGTACCAGTGAAATCGGTTTCCTGATTGTAACGCCATTTTTAAATTTTTATCTGCCATTTATCTTGAAGAATTTAGACTGCGCGCTCCTAAAACAAATCTTAAAACATGCTATAAGCACAAAAAAAGAAATTCAGTACTGCCTGCATTCAAATCGATTTTCCCGGAAACACTGGAAATAAAGAGTAACCTCAAAAGAATGTCTACTTAAAAGTTCTCAAAAATAATTGATACTCCAAAGCTGGATCAATCAACCAACTGTGTCTTTCAGAAAATTAGAGTTTGGCAACATGGTATATATGATAAGTAAAATTTTTAAACGCCTAATTTGAGCTGTACCAACCTCTTTTTCGAATATTTAACTTGAGTTCGAGATAAGAATTTGGAAAAAGGCTTTGAGGCTATCCAAAAAGGGCGTGAAGTTGCAAAAACATAATCAATATCGATCATGCCGGACTCCGATCTCCCGAAAGGGACAGGCTGGCACCTCCTGCCAAAACCCGTCATTCCTGACTTGATCAGGAATCTCCAAACGTTGCTCCAGGACATCTCTTTGCAAAAGGTGGAGATTTCACTCCGCTATCGCTGCGTGTTCAAAAAATGAGCTTGTCGGAGCACGGGATGACGATTTTAGGTGCGGGATGACGCTCATTTTGAGCTACAACACCATTATATCACCAAATTCAATTATTTTATATCGAGCTAACGTTATTTAAATCGAACTTAGGGAAATAAATATTTGAAAAATGATTAATATAGAAAAATACTCTGCTGAAATATGAGAGAGTAATATCAGAGCCGCCTTAGAAACCCATCAAAATCACTCTTGCCATGAAAAATTTTACACCAAACTCTCTGCCGGCCTCTTCTGTTTCTCGTTTTTCTGAAAGAACCGGCTTCTTCTCTTTTTTAGTACTTAGTATTGTTTTGATATTCCTGAACAGTGTGCCTGCATTTGGCACGGGAATTTTTCAAACTTTACCGGACACAACTTACGCAGATACGCTTAACAACCATGAAACCGACTTAATTGAAGAACCTGCATATTTTGAGGTTGCTGATTTTATCGATGGAGTGGTTGATGTTTTCCGCCGTGATAATACACTATCGGCCGTTACCGTATCTGTGGTTCAGAACGACAGTTTGATTTTTGCCCGTGGATACGGAATGGCAAATATTGAACAGGAACGACCGGTACATCCCGGTGAAACCCTGTTCAGGATCGGATCGGTTTCCAAAACCTACACCTGGACGGCTGTAATGATGCTGGCTGAAGAAGGCCTGCTGGATCTTGATGCCGATGTGAATCAATATTTGGTTGATGTGGAGATTAAAGAAGCCTTCGGAGAGCCGGTAACCCTGCGCCACCTGATGTCTCACAGGGCTGGTTTTGAAGATAGTATGAGGCTCTTCACCGTTAACGATGATGATCCGCGAACGCTCTCAGAATTATTGAGTGAACATCAGCCAAAGCAGGTTTATCCGCCGGGGAAACGCTCTGCTTATTCTAACTGGGGATCTGCCCTTGCTGCACAGATTGTTGAAGATGCATCCGGCATTCCATACAAAACTTTTTTGCAGGAACGGATTCTCGATCCGCTGGAATTAAACTACACCATTCTGGATCATCCGGGTAAAATGGCACCCGAATTACGCGAAAATCTGGCCGCCGGTTATAAATCAGGCCAGGGAGCAATGAAACATCAGGCAGCTATGCAGATCGGTGCTTACTGGCCTGCCGGTGGGATGGCGGCCACTGCTTATGACATGGCACGCTGGATGAAATTCCATCTGAACGGTGGTGAGCTTAACGGTGTACGTCTGCTTTCGGAAGAGACCCACCAGGCAATGTGGACACGTGCTTACAACGACCGTCCTCACTCGGCCGATGTTGCCCACGGATTTCAGGATGTTCCTTTTCGCGGACATCGCTTACTTGGCCATTCCGGCGGTACTGCTGCCTTTTTTACCAATATGATTATGGTGCCGGATTTGAACCTTGGCATCTTTATATCACAGAACAGCGCTCAGCGTTACGAACCGGTTATGCATTTTCCGTGGATGGTGGTTGATCAAATCCTACAGGTGCCGTATCAGCCGTTATTTCTGGAAGAATCTGATGGCGATAATCTGGATGATCTCGCAGGCACCTATCTTAATAACCGACGCGTATTTTCAACTTTTGCAGCCGTGTTGGGTTTTGCATTTTCTGCAACTATAACCCCCATTTCTGACCAGGCACTGGTTCTGAGTTCCCTTGGAGAAGAATCCTACTTTGTACAGGTTCCCGGACAGCCGGATGTTTTTGAAGATGCAAACGGGCAGCGGCTGTCATTCATCAGAAGTGACAGGGGACGGGTGAAAGCATTTGCCGATTATTCAGGCGTTCTAACTTACGAACGGGTTGGATTCTTAAAAAATCCAAATACCTTTTTCGGAGTCTTCGGCTTTGCCCTGCTGCTTTCGGTTACAACTCTTTTAGGAGGGTGGAGGCGACTCGGCCGCGGGAATAATCCCGGCTTTTCATCGCGTGTAGCAGGGTTTATCTCTTTCCTGGCTTCACTTTCTGTCCTCGTGTTTACCGCAGCGGTTGTTGTTTTGCTGACTTCATTCAACGGTTTTGATATCAGCCAGATGACAGAAAATTACCCGTCGGCTTCTATGTTTTTCACTCACTACGCCGGCTGGGGTATCGCAATCATGTCGCTGGTTATGATAGTTGGAATGTGGCCTGCATGGACAGACTCCGGCTGGACGTTATTGCGCCGGCTTCATTTCACACTCTTCGCCCTGGTACTGATCTTTTTTGCATTTCAGTTGTGGCAATGGCGAATTATTGGGGCAGCAGTGATTTGATTGAATTTGTCTTTCTGAGTACGTGTTTAGCGGCTTGAATCTAACAACCTGCCAGAGTGCCGTGCATTTTCGGCTCCTGGCAGAGTTGTGAGATGCTGAGAAGGTTTTTGTGAAGGAGATGGAGGGCATGCAGCCGCGACTCTGCCAGGAATCCCGGCAAATACACCGGGATACTCTTGCAGGTCGCTAAATCAAAACAAACCTGCCAGTTGTATGATTTAGCCCGCTAAACACATACCTATCTGAAAAAGAAACATTCAATTTTCAGGTAAAATCCGTCATTAACCGGGCTGTGTTACAAACCGCTCCCGCATTTGTGCCCACATTTCCTGCTGCCAGGCTTTCAGCCTGAGCACAGATCGGGTTAACCCGAGATATACAATCGGAATGAGGAACAGTGTTATCAGGGTTGAAGCAAGCAGTCCGCCAATCACCACACGCGCGAGTGCTGCCTGAATTTCTGCACCCACACCAATACCAACTGCCAGCGGAACCATCGCCAGGATGGTTGTACAGGTGGTCATCAGAATAGGCCGTAAGCGGAGCCGTGAACCACCAATAACCGCATCAAGAAGGCTCATCTTTTCGTTTTCTCTTCGCTTCAGGTTAATGTAGTCAATCAATACAATGGCGTTGTTTACCACAATTCCGAGCAGCATCAACACCCCCATCAGGCTCTGCATGTTGATGGTGGTGCCTGTTATGATTAGTGTCGGCACAATTCCGATCAGTGCAACCGGAACAGAGAACATCACAATCAGCGGATCAAGAAAGCGCTCAAATTGTGCGGCCATCACCATGTAAACCAGGATCAGTGAGAGTATAATGGCCATGGTAAAATCGTCCCGGGCACGCTGCTGTTCTTCATATTCACCGCCAAAATAGACCGAGTATCCTTCGGGAAAACTAACCTGTGCGAGAGCGGCTTCCATACGGGGCACCGTTTCGCCCAGCGTGGCTCCCTCTTCAAGCTCGGCTGTGATGTACATGACCCGCTGCCCGTCAACCCGGTTAATGTTTGATGGCGCCCGTGATCTGCTCTGGTCGATTACGGAGGAAACCGGCACAATTTCGCCGCTGGCTGCCCGGATACTGATATTTCCGATATCGTCAATATCAACCCTGTCTTGTGGCCGCAAACGCACCATAATTGGGCGTTCTTCGCCATCGATCCGGAAAACCCCGGCACGGTTACCGGCCACGTTGGTTTGAATGGTGGCTGCGATTTCGTTCACACCCAGCCCAAGTTCAGCCGCTTTCTCCCTGTTCACCCGTATATCCTGTTGCGGACGGCCTTCGGATTCCTCAATCTCCACATCAGTCACACCATCCACTGCCTGCAGGCGGTTGCGAACGGTTCTGGCAAGCTGCTGTGAAGTTTCCAGGTTGTGTCCTCTCAACTGAATGCTGACGGATGCTTCTTCATCACCGCCTCCTGTACGGAAAATTCGTCGCATGATCCACAGACCGCCGCGTGTGTTTACACGGATGTCAGCCCCCGGAATGGCATATTGAATCCGGTTTCGCAGTTCGCTGGCAATTTCATCGGCTGTTGCATCCCGTTCGGTTTGGCTGACCAGGCTGATATCAATCCGCCCATCGCCTCCCCAACCGCCAAGATCACGGGTGTAATAGGCTACTACATCAGGGTCAATTATCTGCTGAACAATTTCATCAAGCCGGTCGAAATAGCGGTTGATGACCGAAATATTGGTTCCGTCTTCCATTCGCATACTGATCCGAACTTCATCAGCTTCTGTTTCGGGAGCCAGTTCAAACGGAATTCCCGGCACCAACATTAACGCACCAATTACAAGAACCAGGGTTACAGATACCACACTCCAGCGCCACTTAATGGCTGTCCGGAGCCATGTTGTATACTTGTCGTCCAGCTTTTCGAAAAACCGGTCTCCTTTCTTCTGTTTCTCAGGATTCGGATCAATCGGCTTGATGGTCATAAACCGGCTGGCAAGCATGGGTACCAGGGTCAAAGCAACAAGCAGCGAACAGGCAATGGCAAAAACCACAACTAATCCCAGCTCCTGGAACATGGTTCCGGTGGTGGTTTGCATGAATACAAGTGGTAGAAAAATCACCGAAGTGGTGAGTGTAGCGGCAATAATAGCGCCGGCAACCTCGCGTGTACCCACTTCTGCACTGATCATGCGGTCTTCTCCCCCCTCACGTTTACGAACAATATTTTCGAGCACAACAATGGCGTTGTCAACAATCAGGCCGATACCCAGTGCGAGCCCTCCGAAACTCATTTGGTTCAGGGTTAGTCCGCCAAAATAGAGCAACCCAAAAGTTGCAATAAGAGATATCGGGATGGCAGTAGCGATGATAAACGTAGTGGAGACATTTCTCAAAAACATAAAGAGCACAATGACTGCAAGAATTCCGCCCCATACAGCCGCGTTGCGAACCGTATCAATCGATTCCTGGATAAATTCGCTCTGGTCGGTAATCACCATCAGCTCCATGTCGCCGCGAACGCTATTGATTCGCTCAATTTCGCGATGAATTTCATTTGCCACAGCTACCGTATTGGCGCCCGATTGTTTTTGAATGGCAAGGCGAAGTGTTGGCACTCCGTCTATTTCCACATAACGGCTGATATCCTCATAACCGTGGCTGACTTCGGCAACATCACCCACCCGAAGCGGCCTGCCATCAACATAGCTGATAACCGTTTCACGAATTTCATCAACATTTTCATACTCTCCTTGCGTACGCACATAAAAATCCCTGAAACCGTCTTTGATGTTTCCGGCAGGCAGCGTGATATTTTCCCGGTTCAGCGCATTAATCACATCAACCGCGGTAATACGTGATGACAGCATCCGCTCCCGGTTCAGGTCTACTTTCACTTCACGGCCAATTCCGCCCCAGATATTGATGGTACCCACACCAGGAATCTGCTCAAAAAACATCGAAATTTCCTGGTCGAGTATCCGGGTCAGCTCGGCAAGATTCCGCTCAGACCTCACTCCAATAATTACAATCGGAAAATCATCCGGGTTGAACTT
>SLPZ01000137.1 GCA_007131725.1 Balneolaceae bacterium | reverse complement strand
TTTACTGTACATGCCGATGGTCAATTCTGGTGGAGCCGTCCACACAGCTTGATGCAGGATGCCACCTGGACACGGGTTGATTACATGCTGATTGGCCATACAGACACATCCGGTGAATTTGAAAACTGGGTAAATACACCTGTTACAGACAGGCGTCAGTTTACTATAACAACACCTGATGCCAGAATTGCCGGCCAGGAAGATGTTTTTGATGATGATGGTAATTTGATTGGTGAGGCTATGACCACAGCTCCCGGAACCGATTTCTCACACGTAGGCCCGGCAGGTTTTCCTGCTGCCCGGGGCCTTTGGAGATATTCAATGTACCAGCATTTCAGAAATAATGAGATGTATTTGAACGGTTTTGTGGGCCCGATGCAGCACATGCGTGTAACCGAGATTAAAATGTACCACGCAGAGGCACTGCTCAGATTAGACCAGGCTGTATCACAGCCCGTGGTTGACCTCATAAACGAAACCCGTGTTGGCCGGGGCGGTCTTGAGCCGGTAACCACAGCCGACAGCTGGGATGACGTTTACAATGCCATGAGATATGAGTTCACTATCGAAACTCACTCAACCGCAGCCGGACTCGGATTCTATAATGACAGAAGTTTCGGCAATCTGAAAGGCAAAAACTATGGTGCTTTGCTATCAGGTACTCCGATACACTTCCCGGTACCTGCCGCAGAACTCTCACTGCTCGAACTGCCATTCTACACATTTGGCGGCGGTGGTGAAGGAAGCGCGCCAAAAGGGCTGTCACAAGGATTGCGTGATGCCATCCATGCAGCAACACAGCGATATGTTGAAATGAATTAATGAATTGATTCATACTTTAAAAAGCCGGCGCCGTTATAAGGTTGCCGGCTTTTTTTAACTCAAATAATTTGGAATTACCAATATTATGATTCGTTCACTACTTTTATCATCAATTTTTATTGCTGGTTTTTTGGCAGGCTGCTCATCTTCAGAGCGTGTTACGTCCAATACTCACAGATCGAACCTTGGAACAGCAACAGAAACTGATATTCTGAGAACTGTTCCCCGGATTTTTGATCGGTACAACTTTACCGTTTACCGGGAAGAGGCTACCATGGACGGTATTTACTTTGAATCCGAATGGAAAGAGCGGGACTTGTTTGATGATGAAGTTTCAAAGGGAATAGTTGATGCTCGAACACGAATAATCGTATTTTCAAGGCCTCGAACCGCTCAGGCATCAACGTTACAAAGAGTAAGCCTTGAAATTGAAAATCACGTTAAGTTCGAAGGCGTTGATGATTGGGACAGAAGCGTGATTACAGATGATACCGAAGATTATTTCACTGATATTGAGCGTGTTTTAAGAACTGAATTTTCAACAGGAATCAGAAGGCTTTAAAGCTCGTTTTTTAAATTGCTGCCCATTTATCCAGCCCTAAAGTGCTGGTAAGGACCCAACCCAACCCTCCGTGACCCACCCCAAACCCCTCCCTATCCCGATTGAACTGCATCGGGACAAGGAGGGGCTTTTTTTTGTAAGGCTGGATAATCTGCAAAAAGCCACTCCCTCCTTATGGTGTGCGGTTCACCATAGGGAGGGAGCCGGAGGGTGGGTCACGGAAGGTAAGATAAACGACAGCACGCTTGTTTGTCGGAACGAATTTCAGTATTGGTGTTCAATTCTATTCAAGAATTGTAAAGCTTTCCTCTCTTTCAATACGTTCTCCGGTTATTTCGTCTGAGACTACAATCCGCAGTGTATAATTACCCGGCCGGTAATCGGAAATATCAACACTAATATGATTTTTTGAGATAGGTTTTTCACTTTCAAAGTTCAGGGTAATTCGCTCAGTGGGGGAATCACTTCGTGTAAATAATCTTGAAACCCGTGAGCGGGAATCAGCCGGAAGAACCTGGTATTCGGCCTCAAAACGGTGGAAACCGTCAGAATCTCTTGAAATATTATACACTTCAAACAGGAAATGAAGATCAACCTCGGTACTGAAGCGGTTTTCGGGCGGTATATAAAAGGGAATAATAAGGTCGTCTTCCAGCTCAAAATCTGATCTGTAGCCAACAACAAGGTCGCTCATCTCAAACTGATCGGGATTTAATCCGTGTTCCATTTGAGATTCCCTGATTTCTGCCATCCCACTTCCAATAATGTAATCAGGAATTTAATTGTTGTCATTTTTCCGGGCATAGGTTACTTCATCCAGCGATTCGTTGATAATGCTGCCATATATTCTGAACCGGTTTTTCGGATCTGCATTTCTGATACGGAAAAGAGAAGAGGAAGGCAGCAGTTGATTGGTAATATCATCACTGTCAAAAGAGATTTCAGGAAAATCGTGAGTGCTGTATAGCTGTGTCCAGCTTTCGTCGTGAACAACAAGGGTGTGTTTTAGATGATAACGCGGTTCAATATTTTCGAAAGTACTCAAAAATTTTGCATTATCTTTTATAATTGATTCATGAGGTGTTGAAACGGCCATTAAGAGATGGTAGGGTGAAAGATTTTCATCAAAAAACCGATACGTTCGTGTTTGCACGGTAAAAGTTTCCAGTTCTCTGTCGTAGATTGAGATATGATCAGGTGCTGCACTTCTCATAGCTTCCAGTTCATCGGCATACCTGTGAGTTAGGTAGCTGGTAGAACCTTCGGTGATGATGGATTGATCGCTCATCAGCCTGTCGTAAAGATCATTATATATATCAAGAAATTTATCGTCTACATATTTGAGATTATCATAGAGGCTGAGCTGCAATATGGCTCCGGTGTTAAATTGGAAATTGGCTTCCCGGATACGCTGAGGGCGAAAGGCCTGTACCGGTATAAAATCTACGGGTGACTGAATCATGCCATAATTTCCGGTATTAGCATCTGTACCAAAAATGAACAGCAAATTTTCGGGTAAACCAACGGTTTGATTTTCATAAATCCAGACTTCATAATCAGAAGAAACGCGCTGAGTCAGGACCCGGTCGGTAATGGCCTTAGAAATGTTATTCCGGTAATAACTGTCGCTGACTACTTCACCAAAGCTCCGGTTATCAACTGATATTCGATCCTGCCCGAAACCATCTACCTCTTCATCCTGCTGTCTCAATATTTCTCTTGCAAAAAACTGTACCCGGCTGTTATTCAACAGAAAATTTCCGGATTCAATTTTATCGGGTTCGCCCATTTTAACAAAGATACTGCCCCGGTCATCCGTTTTGTATGCAGATGAACGGTTTTTATTAAAATGCTCTCTTGAATAAGCAATTCGCTCCCAGTGTTCAATCAAACGTTCATTCATAGAAGTGTCTAAGACCGGGTTTTGCTCTATCCAAAATCCTTTTATTTCGCTCAGCACAGATTCATCGTTTTGTCTGATCTTTTTCTTCCAGCTCTCATAAACAGATTCAGGGATTAAAGGCTGAAGCATCTCAATTTCTATTTCCAGTTCTTTTTTTATTAGACTAATGTTTTGAGATTGAAGCCCCCAAAGATACATTTCAGAAGCTAAAGGATAGAGCTGAGAAAGTTCAGTGGCCGTTACATGTTCAATAAATTTTTGACCGATCCGAAAATCAGATTTATTGATTGCTCTCAGGCTGTCTCGCACACCAATCCACAAATTTAATGCATTTTGCCAGTTTCCATCTTCCAGATATTCAATGCCCTTTTCATAATAGTCATCACCTGGCATCTGTTTGCCGCTTTCAGGTATCTGAAGCTGAATTGAGAAAAGAAGAATATAAATTAGAAGTGTAACCATATGTTATTTAACAATATGAATGAATTCTATGTAGCGGTTGAAAGATGACAATTAGAACTTAACTTATTTATAAACAACAAAATCGAACTGCAAATATTTTTAGCTGAATCACAATATCTGCAAGTAAATTAAAAACGTCTTGCTCTTTAACTTCTTATTTTGATAACTTAAAAGAAGCAGTCATTTTTTAACTGTTATAACTTTTACATACTGAAAACAGTTGCCGATGTAATATTTCTGAGCCCCTGAGCTATATTCATCTTTCTTTTTGAGATAAATAACTACTGTTTCCATAGGTACTCATTCATTAATATGTGTAGTTATTGTGTCTGAAAAATGGTTTTACATTCTAAAACATTGACTCATCAACTTAAAAAAAATTGGCGTAGGTTTTCATTATTGAATGATTTATAAACCTTAATTTTAGAAATGGCTGTGTAGAATCAGTCTTTTTCATCAAAAGTTTATAAAAGTTCATTATTAAGCAATTGGAAGAAAATTATTGAAAATTATGTAAATAAATGTGAAATATATAGATATTTCATGTTTTGAATAATTCATTAAAGGCATAATTAATTGTTATATCACATAGTTTTAACGTAAAATATTCGGAGTTTTTAAATTTTTTACTTTTGTGATTCATGTGATTGATTCTTTATTCTTATTAGTAATCGAATTAGCTTAACACTTCGAAAATTTCCATTCCTTGCTGTAATTTCACTTGATATAATGGATGCAAAGCTAATAAAATTTATAACTTGTAAATTCTTTTTAAGAACTTATTTAACAACCAAAACAAACGCTTAGAGGTTATTTATGATTAAAAAGCTACAACTAAGTCTGTTGTTAAGCTTGTTTTTGGTGCCGTTTGCCGTAGCGCAGACCGGAACATTAACAGGTACAGTAACAGACTCTCGAACCGGTGAGGAAATTCCCGGTGTTAATATATTTATCCCGGACCTCGAACGAGGTGCAGTGACTGATCTGGACGGAGTATATACCGTTTCAGCAATTCCTGTAGGTGAATATACAGTTAGAATTACCTTTATCGGGTATATAGCCCAGGAAATTGATGTCGACGTTTCATCAGGTACGAATACACTGGATGTGCAGCTTTCCCAGGATTTAATCGGACTGGATGAAGTTGTTGTAACCGGCCAGCAAATCGAACGCCAGGCAAGATCTGTTGCTTATTCTATTTCTACTGTTTCAGGAGAAGAAGTATCACGGGCAAGAGAAACCAACTTTGTTGATGCATTGGCAGGTAAAATTCCCGGTGTGGAAATACAGGGCCAGTCTGGTAACATTGGCGCTTCTTCAAGGATTACCATTCGTGGTATCTCTTCGCTTTCCGGAAGCAACCAGCCACTTTTTGTTGTAGATGGTGTGCCTATTTCCAACTCCAATATTGTTGGCGGAACCAGCCAGGATCGTTTAACCGGTGCTGTTGATGTGGGTAACCGTGGTGGCGATATAAACGCTGATGATATTGAAAGTGTAACGGTGCTGAAAGGCGCAGCCGCTGCTGCTCTTTACGGACAGCGGGCCAAAGATGGTGTAATTCTTATTACCACCAAAAGAGGTTCTGCAGCACGAGGCCAGACGGTTACAGTTAATTCAAGTATCCGTACTTCATCTCCGCTGCGTATGCCGGATTTCCAGAACGAATATGCTCAGGGATCGAACGGTAAATACGATGCTAACAGCCTGAACGGCTGGGGGCCGAGAATTGCCGGCCAGCAGGTAGAAAACATTCGTGGCGAAGAAGTAACTCTCCAGGCGTTTCCAAATAACGTCCGTGATTTTTACGAAAGTGATTTAACGGCCATTAACAGTATCTCATTCTCCAATGCAGATGAAATTTCAGACTTGCGTGTAGGTATTACCAGAACCGACCAGAGCGGTATTGTTCCAAATAATACGCTCGACAGAACGTCCATCTCGGTAAATACCGGAAGAAATATGACTGAGGCACTCACAGTACGTCTGTCTGGTACTTACACCAACCTGAACTCAACCGGTAGAGCCGTTGCCGGTGGTAACGACCCGAACGTTCTCACCTCTCTGATCAACACCCTGCCGAGAACCACAGATATTGTAGGTGAGCTTAGTAATTATAAGGAAGACGACGGCACACAGCGAGCATTGTCTACATTTGATAACAACCCATACTGGATTGTAAACGAAAACCCATTTAAGAACAGTATTCAGCGGGTTTTTGGTAATGCCCAGGTGCGGTTTGCCCCTGTAGACTGGCTTGCCATAACAGCACGTGCAGGCCTGGATTATTATACAGAAGACCGCCAGCGGCAGAATGCCGTAGGTACGCTTGGCCGTGATGATGGTGATTTCTCGCTCGATATTATCACCGAAGAGCAGATCAATCTTGATGTTCTGGCTGAGGTAAACAGAGACATATCGGAAGATTTCTCATTCCAGGGCGTAGTGGGTTATAACCTGAACACCAGAGAGCAGAGTATTTTGAGAAATACTGCATCAACTCTGGATGTACCAGGATTGTTAAATTTCGCAAATGCTTCGTCAAACTCACCTGCAAACAATTTCAGCCAGCAGCGTTTGATTGGTGTATTTGCTGATGCTACTGTTGGATACAGAAACTATCTGTTCCTGAACGTAACCGGCCGAAATGACTGGTCATCAACCCTGCCGGTAGACAACCGTTCGTTCTTCTATCCGTCCATCAACACCAGCTTTGTATTTACCGAAGCATTTGACCTGGCCGGTGACATCCTTTCGTATGGTAAACTGCGGGTTAACTATGCGCAGGTAGGTAGTGATGAAGCCCCCTATCAGCTCGATTTCCGCTACTTCCCGGTAAGTGATATTTTTGGACAGTATGGAACAGGTGCTGATTTTCCGTATGGCGGCCGGACCGGGTTTAGTGCAACCGGTACACTTCCACCACTTGATTTGAGGCCACAAAATCAGAAATCATTTGAAGTTGGAGCCGAAATTCAGTTCTACGACGGACGCTATGGTATCGACTTTACATATTATGATGTAAGAACGGAAGATCAGATTCTCTCAATTCCGACACCACTAACTACCGGTTTTGGTGCTCTTAGAACCAATATAGGTGAAGTGTCGAATAAAGGATTTGAAGTTAGTTTAAACCTGAATCCAATCCGCACACGCTATTTCAATTACGTTTCAACGATAAACTTCACGCAAAACCGAAACAGAGTGGAATCTCTGGCACCCGGTGTGGATGAAATTGTAATTGCCAGTGCATTTAACGGACTGCAGGTACGGGCAGAGCCCGGAAAGTCGCTTGGACTCTATGGCCCCGGCTTCCTCAGAGATGAAGATACCGGATTGCCAATCATAGATCCGAACACAGGCCTCAGAAGAACCGGTGGCGAAATCAGGCTTGGGACTATCGATCCCGATTTCAGGCTTTCATTCAACAATCAGTTTAATGTCAGAGGTGTCAACTTCAGTTTCCTGATTGATTATCGCCAGGGCGGTGTGCTGTTTTCACAGACAGTGGGTGCTCTCAGAAGAGCCGGTGTGGCTGAAGAAACCTTGGAAGGCCGCGGCGCCACCTTTATTGATGATGGCCTGATACCCGATCCGGATAATCCCGATGCATTCATTCCGAACAATGTGCCTGTACAGGGCATGCAGCAGTTTTGGCAGCAGTATGCCAATGCAAGTATCCACGAAGGGAACACCTTTAGTGCTACTCATGTAAAGCTTCGGGAAGTGAAAATTGATTACGAACTGCCGGCACGATGGCTCGAAAATATGCCGCTTAGCAGCGTATCAATCGGTTTTGAAGGACGAAATTTGTTCCTCATATACAGTGAAGTTCCCCATATCGATCCTGAAACAGGACTCTTCGGTTCTGCATCCAATGGACAGGGTATTGAGTGGAACGTACTGCCATCCGTTCGGTCATTCGGAACGAACATCCAAGTAAGATTTTAATCATTGAAATTATTGACGATTATGAAACTTTTTAAAAGCATAATATTAATTACGGCGCTGTCATTTGCGTTTGTAAGTTGTGACGATTGGTTAGATGTCAACACAGACCCAAATGCGGCTACTGAAGTATCGCCGGACCTGCTGTTTCCCACAGTACTGGCAAACGTAGCTGCCAACCGCGCAATAGAAATCCAGCCGTCCGGTTCCTTTTTTATCAATGCTTGGGCGCCGAACGGTTCAACCGGAGTATTTATTAATCCGGATCGATACATAATCAGCCCTTTCTCAACCGGTAATACCTGGAGTAACTGGTATGGTGTCAGTGGGAGAAATCTTACGCTGATGATTGACGCAGCCGAAAACATAGAGCCGATCAGGCCAAATGTAGCCGCTCAGGCCAAAATTCTCCGTGCATATCTGTTCTGGTCAATAACCATGATGTGGGAGCAGGTGCCTTTTTCTGAAGCATCCGACCCGGATCAGTTCCCCGAACCGGCATTCGACGATCAGGAAACGGTACTCTGGGGAGTTATCGATATGCTCGATGAAGCCATTAACCAGATACAGCTTGGTGAGCCCGCAGTAGATGAGGGCGACTTGGTTTATGACGGAGACATGCTTGGCTGGCTGAAATTTGCAAACTCTCTGAAGTTGCGAACCTACATGTTCCTGAGAAATCAGGATGCATCTGTAGATTCTGAGATCGCAGATCTGCTGAACAATGCGGAACTCATCAGAGACAATGATTATGAGGCAGCTATTCCATTTTTCGACAGTAATGACAATGCCAATAATGTTTGGGTGTTGAACAACCTGTTTGGCGGTTTTTCGGGAGCCGGGAATGGAAATATCTTCATTTTTGCAGGGGAAACACTTGTGGATATCATGAACGAACTGGAAGATCCGCGGCGAAATACCTACTTCTCTTATGCAGTGTACGATGGTTCTACTATTGAAGCAGAGGAGTTTATAGGCCAGACAGCCGGTGTATCCGGATGGGGCGGAACCACAAGCATGGTGAGCCAGAACATTATAAGAAGAACCTGGCCCAGCAGAATGCTTACTGCTTCCGAGGTTCTGTTCTACGAAGCAGAATTTTTGGCATCAACCGGTGATCTTGGCGGTGCGCACCAGGCGTATATAGACGGAGTTCGCGCTTCACTTGATTTCCTCGATCCATTTACGACCAACGCACCAGGCTTTGGATCACTAAACGGTATTCCTGAAGCAGAAAAAACGGCATATATTGAAAGCCTGCCGTCTTCATTTTCAAACCAAACCGAGGCATTAGAAGCTATCCACACACAGCAGTATATCGAAGTGTTGGATCGTGCGCCTGAAAACTGGAGCCACTGGCGACGGGTTAAATTTCCAGAGCTGAGTGTGGCAGAAAATGCGAATTTGGGTGATATCATCCGGCGATTCCCATATCCGCCGTCTGAAATCGCTGCAAACCCGAATACACCGCAGGATCCGCCTCTGGATACTCCAATGTGGTTTGAAAATTAATTCTGTCAAAAATTTTGATATCTAATCGATTATGAACATGAAAAAACTCTTATATGTTATACCACTTTTCGCACTCCTTTTTTATGGGTGCGAAAATGTGAGTGAACCCATCGATATTGAAAGTGGGGTTGTTCCTGCGTTTGTAATAATTCAAACAGCAGACCAGGATGTTGTAGCCGGCGGAAACCTGGAAGTTGTTTTCCAGCTTGGCCAGACTCAGGAAGAAAATATAACGGTAGAATACACCATCAGCGGAGACGCTGTTGAAGGTGAAGATTTCGTTTTAACAAGCGGAACTGCCGGAACCGTTATCATCGAACACGATTCGGAATCAACCAGTTTGGATACAGGTTCCATTACGTTTGATTTTCCCGTTACAGCAGCTTTGGGAACATCCCGTTCTCTTACACTGACACTGGAAAGTGCAGTTACCGAAAGCGGTGAACAACTTACCCTTGGAAGAGGAGATACGGGCCTGACCAGAACCTATACCATCAATGGTTTAGGTGAAGTTCCAACCGGTACATACGAATATGAGGCAACCGGTGACTTTGCTTTTGCCGGTACATTTGATATTGTACAGCCTGATGAGCCTATTTCTGTTGGAGGCGATCCATATCTGTTTGCAACCACCAATATTGCTGGCGGACTCTTTGGTTTCGATGTTCCTTATGCATTTAATGTAACAGCAGGCGGATCCGTGCTAGGGGCTCCATTCTCACATGAACCCGGCCTGGAAACTATTATTTTGGATGTTACAGGAAGTTATAATGAAGCCGAAGAACAGCTCATTATTAATGTAGTGTTCGAATGCTGTGGTGTTGAAGGAGCTGGTTATCAAATCGTTGCCACTCCACAATAAATCGGTTTTTACCAAACTTAAAAAGCTGCCTCATTGTGGGGCAGCTTTTTTTTTGGAATTTGATTTTCAAAGGTTTCATGAAAAAAATCAAATTTGCGTTTTATGCGTGAAAAGCGACCTTGGAGAGTTACCGTTGCTTTTCTGTGATCCTTTCCGCCAGCTTACGGATCCCTGCGTGGCAAGCGTCACTTCTTCGTAACAAAAGAACGAATAAGGTTCTTTAAAATGCTGAAATTTTAAATCTCTTTGTTAACAATTTATTACCAGAAATTTTCTATTCATTCATCGAATATTAACAGAAGAACCATAACTAATATGAGTTCGAGATAAGAATTTGGGAAAAGAGTGTAAGGGAATCCAAAAAGGGTGTAACCATGCAAATAGATATTCAATTTCGTCATGCCGGACCTCGATCCCCCTACTATTGTGCCAAAACCCGTCATTCCTGACTTGATCAGCTCATTTTTTGCACACGCAGCGATAGCGGAGTGAAATCTCCAAACGTTGCTACAGGACATCTCTATGCAAAAGGTGGAGATCCCGTGTCGGAGCACGGGATAACGATTTTAGGTGCGGGATGACGCCCTTTTTGTACTACAATACCTTTATATCACTAAATTCAAGTATCTTATGTCGAGCTCACGTTAACTACTTCAATTAGATAAATTTTCTCATTTGTTTTTAATGAAGTTAAATAAATTCATTTTATTTTTATTGGCAGCGATAGTTTTATTCATAATTGCTTCGGATGTTAAAGCTCAGAACATCACGCTGCAGGGAATTATCACTGATGCTTCAGACGGTCAGCCTGTTAGTGGTGCAAACGTAATACTGCTGGACGATTCGGATGAACAGGTGAGAGGAAGCGTCACAGATCAAAATGGTGTATTTCGAATCAGAAATATATCACCAGGGGAGTATCAGGTGAGGGTCAGTTTTGTGGGATATGCTACCCTACTCGAAGCCATTCAACTCGATGGCAGCGAAACGTCAGTCAGATTCAGCCGTTCACTTGAAATTGACAGCGGAACACTTGGTGAACTTGTTGTATCAGTACCAAGCCAAACTGGGCGGATTATGGGAGGACATCAGCGCGTTTCGCCAGCAGACCTTACACGTGCTGTTACCCCGGCGGCCGGCGGTGATATGGCAACCTATCTGCAGGTTTTACCGGGTGTTGTTGCGGCCGGTGACCGGGGAGGACAGCTCTTTGTGCGGGGCGGTACTCCATCAGAAAACATGGCTCTGATTGACGGTCTGCTTATCTATCAGCCATTCCATATAGTGGGTTTTTTCTCGGCTTTCCCGGAAGATTTGCTTGCGAATGCCGATTTTTATGCCGGCGGATTCAGCCCGAAATATAACGGCAGGATATCATCAGTACTGGATGTGCAAATGAGAGACGGAAATTTTAATGAAACAGAAGCAACCGCTTCTGTGAGTCCCTTTCTGGCGGAGATACAAATGGAAGGGCCGATTGGTGAAGGGAGAAATGCCTCCTGGCTGGGATCGGTTCGCAGTTCACAGATTGAACGGACAAGCGAACTGCTGCTCGGAGAACAGCAGCCGCTGCGTTTTGAAAGCCAGTTTCTGAAATTTACCCAGTTCAGTGATGACGGCACACGATGTTCGGCCATGGCCATGAGAACCTACGACAGGGGAAAACTGGATTTCGACATGGGCAACAGTTTTAAATGGACGAATTTTGTAATTGGCGGTAAGTGTACACATTTGTCGCAAGACCCTGATATTTTCATCGATTTTAATGTGGGCCTTTCTCATTTATCGAATTCACTGGGCGGTTCGGATGAAACAAACCTCACTTCCGGGCTTACCAAATTTTCCACTGATCTGGACATGACCCAGGATGTAGGCAGCATCAGAATGAACTACGGCGTCTATTCTCATATGAAATGGATCAGCTTCGATATCGAAGAAATTTTTCAGATACCCAGGGCAGAATCAGAAATTCTTCTTGGTGCAGGCGGTTACGCTGAAGCAACCATTCCTGTGGGTAACCGGCTCAGGATAAGGCCGGGATCGGCATTTTCGTTTTATACAAGTATCTATTCGCCCAGTATTGAGCCGCGTCTTCGGTTATCCTGGCAGCCGTTTGGCAGTGATCGTCATGAACTCAACGCCTCAGTCGGGATGTACAGGCAGGCCATCGCCGGAATTACCGATCTGCGTGATGCAGGTTCGGCCTTTATTGCCTGGCTGCCCACGCCAAATGAGCAGCGGATGGAAGCGGTGCATTCTTTAATTGGCTGGCAGCAGCGTTTCAGGAACGGCCTTCAGATATCGGCCGAAGCTTATCACAAGGGGCTCAGAAATTTGCCGGTAACGGTATGGAGCACTATTGCGGAATTCACAACCGATATCGCCTTTGCCGATGGAGATGTGTTTGGCCTGGATTTGCGCCTGGAGTATGGTGGCCAGCGTTTTTATGGTTTTCTGGGATATGGATTGTCATGGACAGAATACACATCTGCGCAGGATAGTTTCACCGAGTGGTTTGGCTCACCTGTGCAGAGTTATCACCCGGCGCACGACCGACGCCATCAAATTAATTCCATGGCCTCGGTTGATATCGGAAAATATATCCTGGGATTGAGCTGGCAGTTGGGATCCGGCCTGCCCTTTACCCGCCAAATGGGGTTTGATGGCATTTTGCCCTTTGATGACGGCCTGCCAAATGTGAGAACCCGCTACGGTACTCCAAGAGTGATACTCGATCAGCCTTTTGAAGGCAGAACTCCGGCCTATCACCGGCTGGATGTTTCTGTAAAGCGAGAATTTGATCTCTCCTTTGGCACACTTGATCTGCAGTTCGGTGCCATTAACACGTATGGCCGCACGAATTTATTCTATTATGATGTGTTCACTCAGCGGCGTATTGATCAGTTACCTTTTGCACCCTACGCATCCGTTAAAATGAAGTTATAAACCATGAATAATTTCAAAAAAAAATACTGCACGGTTTTTGCAGGTTTGATTATTTACCTGGCAGTATTTTTTGCAGGGTGTGATGAAACACTGGAGCCATTCAAAGAAAACGACCGTTTCATTTTTTCAATATACGGCTGGCTTGATGCGTCTGATGAAAATCACTGGATTCGGGTAATTAACCTTCAGGAAGAGGTTGACCGCAGCGGGGGTGGAATCAATGGCACTGTAACCCTTGAAAACTTGTCAACCGGAGAACAGACAACTTTTAGTGATTCGCTGTTTCAGTATACTGATAATATTTTCGCCTATAATTTTTTTGCCAATACCCCTCTCAAGCCATCCGAAACATATAAATTGCGGGCAACCCGCACAGACGGAGCTGAAAGCAGTGTAACCATTCGGATGCCGGGCTCATTTCCGGATCCTGTTTTTCAACGGGCCGCGATGCCCGGTGATCCGGACGGCCTGCGAATCCGCGGGGTGGAAAATCTTGCTGAAGTGTCTGTGCGATTTGATGTACGCTTCATTCAGGCCGAATTTACCCAGCCTATGCGTGTGTCTGTACTGGCTGATTCAATACGAACGGGTTCGGATGAATTTTTTATTACGATAGATACCGGGATTATAGCAGATGCAACAGTTGATCTGGATAGTATTGAAATAACCAATTGCGAAATTTACGTGGCCAGAGCAGGCCCCGGCTGGCTTCACTTCCCTTCAATCGACCGAAATCTTATCGCTTTGCCAGAAGGCATCTCCAATATTGAAAACGGCACAGGATATGTGATTGGCGTTGTAAGCAGGCGGATAGTATACCCCAATGCAAGGTGTGTCGATCAGGATTAGGATTCGATTCACACCCGATATTTTTAGGAACAGAGAGACAAACGAATAACGGAAATCAGTCGAAATTAAAGGACTTGATGCACAAAAAAGTTAACAATTAGTTTAGTTAATATTGTATATTAATATCAATTTCTGATATACATAAAAATACCGGATACTAAACTACAATTGATATTAATAACATTCATGTTAAATGAAGTTAATTATATCGCAAGTATTTGTGTGTAATTTTGTTGTTTGAATTTTGGAACTATCAATATTATTTGTTTCATAAATATTTGTCATAGATCAGGTTATAGGTTCCATTTCAACTTATTTATTGCCAGGATTAATGTAATTTTACAATCCATTTAGCGCCCTTCTATCACTTTATTTTTGTTGGTTATAAATATAGTTTCCGCTCGTACAACCAAAACAAATAATTCATATTCAATTCATATTTATTGCGAGTGATGCTGTTTGCTAATTCTACAATCCACTCCTTAAATAATACTTATATGTATTTCGGTTGCTGGCAAAAATTGCCGGTGCTGTTTGCATAAACAATTGAATAATTATTAAAAACGAGGTCATGTTATGATGAAAAAGCTACTATTGGGTTTACTGCTTGCCTTGTTGACTACTTCTGTTGTATTTGCTCAGACAGGTACGTTAACAGGCTCAGTATATGACGAAAGAACAGGTGATTCCTTGCCTGGTGTAAATTTATTCCTGCAAGAGCTGGAAAGAGGAACCGCTACGGATGTAGACGGTGATTATATGATTGAAAATATACCTCATGGAACCTATACAATTGTGGTTTCATTTATTGGGTACGATTCAATCACAGAACAAATCGTGATAGATTCAGCCGAGAAAACGTTAGATTTTGAATTATCTGAAAGTTTGGTAGGCCTTGAAGAAGTAGTGGTTACAGCCTTAGGGCGGGAACGCGAAAGAAGGTCACTTGCCTACACAATTCAGAGTGTTGATTCAGAACAGTTACGTGAATCCGGCAGCCGGGATATAATTGGCGGTCTTCAGGGAACTGTTGCAGGCCTGACCGTAACACCAGGTAGTGGTGTGCCGGGTGCTTCTGCAGCCATGAGGATTCGCGGAGCTAATTCATTTACTGGAAACAATGCACCATTATTTGTTATTGATGGTATTCCGGTTGCTTCGGGAGCAGTTTCTGGAGGTAACGTATCAGGCGTTGATGCTCCGAACAGAATTTTAGATCTGAACCCGGAAGATATTGAATCCGTAAGTGTACTCAGAGGCTCATCGGCAGCAGTATTATATGGTACACGTGCATCAAACGGAGCAATCATTATTCAAACAAGAGGAGGCGGAACAGCACCAGAAAATCAGATTTCCGTTGATATTTCCTCAAGTTTGGAGTTTGATGAAGTTTCAAGAACTCCGGATTTACAAACCACTTATGCACAAGGTTTTGGAGGTGCATATCAAAGTTTCGGTTCATTTTCATGGGGGCCGAGAATTGAGGATCTGCCGGCAACAATTACAGATCCCCGGGGAGAAGAAGTTCCGGCACCTGATGAAGCGATCGATAATGTTTCTCCATTTTTCCAAACAGGTGTAACATCCAATAGTAATATTGACATACGTGGTGCAAATCCGAATGGAAGCTATTCTGTTGGAATTGGCTATGTGGACCAGGAGGGAATTATTCCTAATACCGGCATGCAGCGTGCCACATTCCGCCTTGGAGGAGATTATCAGCTTTCGGAACGATTGACTATCAGTGGACGTGCTAACTATTCAAATACATCAGTAGATCAGCCTCGCCAGGGCAGTGATTTGTCTAATCCGCTATTTACTCTGTGGTGGGCCCCGCCAAGTTTCGATTTATGGGGGACCCCGATTGCAGATGAAGATGATCCATTTTCTCAAATCAATTACCGGGGTGCAATGGATAATCCTCGTTGGTCTATAGAAAACAATAGGAACACTGATGATACAGATCGTTTCTTCGGAAATTTATTTGCAAATTATGAGCTTACAGACTGGCTGAACGTTAACTACCGTTTTGGTGGTGACTTTTATGTAACCAGAAGAAAACAGATATTAGAGTTGGGTTCTGGTGCAACAGGTGGAGCAGGCCAGATTTCTGAGTTCAACAGGTCAAGAACCGAAATCACTTCTATCCTGAATATAGAAATGCAGCGATCCATTACTTCCGATCTTTCAGTTCGGGCACTCATAGGTAATGAAATCAACCATTTCGATCAGAAATCAGAGCAGATAACGGCAAGCGGTCTTAGTATAGGTGGTTTTCATAATATCTCTAATGCTTCTACAATTAATGCCGATGAATCTATATTAGAATCTTTAGTAGTAGGGGTGTATGGAGATATTGAATTAAATTATCGCAACCTTCTTTTCATGAATCTTTCAGCCCGGAATGATTGGTCATCTACATTACCTGTAGATAACAACTCATTTTTCTATCCATCAATAGGAGGTACTTTTGTGTTCACTGAAGCTTTCGACATCGATGAGTCTCTGTTGAGCTATGGAAGCATAAAAGCATCATGGGCACAAGTTGGCCAGGCAGCACCGATTTATGGCACAAACGAAACGTTTTCTACATTTAATGCCGGCAGCGGATTCCTTGCAGATGGAATTACATTTCCATTCCAGGGAATAACCGGTTTAGGATTGAGCAACCAGTTACCCGGATTGGATTTGGAGCCTCAGAATAACACAACGATAGAGCTGGGTACCGAGTTGTCGTTCTTTGGAGACAGGCTAAATGTTGAATATACATGGTACAGAGAAAATGCAATTAACCAGATTTTTGCTGTTCCGACAGCATCAAGTTCAGGATTTACAACTCACCTGAGAAATGCGGGTGAATTGCAGAACACCGGCCATGAGGTAATGGCGAATATTCGCCCGATCCAAACTCTTGATTTTCAATGGGACCTGACGCTGAACTTTGCTCAAAATACTTCAGAAGTTATTGAGCTTGCTCCCGGCGTAGACAATATATTTATTGGTGGTTTCGTGGATCCGAATATCAGGGCAATGGAAGGTTTCTCCTATCCTATTATTTTCGGAAGTGCTTATCTGCGTGATGATGATGGCAACATTGTTTATAATAGTAATCCGGATGATCCGAATTATGGATATGCCATGACTGACCCCGACCTTCAGTCTGTCGGTAATGTCAGCCCTGATTGGACGGGCAGCATAACCAACCGGTTTAATTATCGAAATATTGGGCTTTCATTTATGTTCGACATACGGCAGGGAGGCGAAATGTGGTCAGGAAACACACGTCTTCAAAAGCTTTATGGGATGGACGCCAAAACTGAAGACCGTGAAACTCCAAGAGTGCCATCCGGAGTAAAAGGCTTTATCAATGATGCAGGCGATCTGGTTGTTGAAGGGCCGAATGATATCGAAATTCTGAAAGATCAGAATTACTGGCTTCATGAGGATCTCATTACAGAGTCGAATGTTTACGATACATCCTTTATCCGGCTCAGACAATTAACAGTGTCCTACAATCTTACCAGGGAACAATTTAGCTGGCTGCCTACAAGTTCAGCAGAATTGTACTTCACAGGACGCAATCTGTTGCTGTTTACAGATTATCCAAACTGGGATCCGGAAACAAACCTCGGTGGAGACTCTAACTTTCAGGGTCTCGAATATGTGAATATGCCGGGCACAAGAAGCTACATTCTTGGTGTACGTCTCTCTATATAATTAATTACAGACATTTGAACTTATGAAGACTATGAAATATTTAACACATCTGATGGCAATCACCCTGTTCATATTTCTGTGGGCAGGTTGTGATGATACGATGCTGGATTATAATACAGATCCAAATAATCCAACCGAAGCACCCAATACAACCCTGCTTCCTACAGCAATGATGCATACCATCGTTAACCTGTCGGGAACCGATCCCTCCTGGATATCATCCGTTTGGGTTCAGCATACAGCAGGTGTTCATGCCCAGCTCAGAGATTATGACCGACTGGCAGGCCTGGATGCAACTCTGGTCAATAATAACTGGAACAATTTGTATCCAACGATCTTCCACAATCTGGATATCATTATTGAGCAGGGCCGGGAAGAAGGCAACAATAACTTTGTTGGTATTGCAAAAATACTGAAAGCCTATGCAGCAACATATGCAACGGATATGTGGGGCGAAATTCCCTTCAGCGAGAGCAACCAGGGGATAGATAACCTCACTCCGGCATATGACTCACAGGAGGATGTATATACTCAGGTTTTACAATATCTGGAAAATGGAAGGCAGGCTCTGCGGGATGAGACAGTTGGAACAGCGGGTTCCAGTGATCTGATTTTTGGCGGAGATGCAGAAGCCTGGCTGAGGGTGTCCTATTCGATTGAAGCCAAGGTGCACAACCGATGGAGTAATCATGATCCGCAGGGTTCAGCACAGCGTGTTATTGATGCCGCTCAAAATGGGTTTCAATCACCTGCTGATGACCTGACATTTGATAATTTTGGAACCGGTTCAACCGAACAGCATCCCTGGTATCAGGAATCGCTGGATCGCGGACACCATGCATTCAGCCAGAGCATGTACGATGCCATGGCGCCTGTGAATGATCCCCGGCTTGAGGTTTTTGCCCAGCCAAGAGAAGATGGAAGTATTGTTCCGGCTCCTAACGGAGATGCAGAAGCCGACCAATTTGCGGCCACAATCTACTCCGGACTTTCTTCAAACATCGTGAATGCCACTGCTCCTATGCAGTTAATGACGTATGGTGAACTCTTGTTTACCAAGGCTGAGGCGTATCTAAGGCTGGATCAAAATAATGACGCTCTGAATGCTTATGAAAATGCACTTCGGGTATCGTTGGCATATCATGGCATTGAAGGAGACGAAGCCGAAGCGTTTCTGGCTCAGGAAGAAGTGTTGCCGTCATCACCTGCAGGCCTTGAAATGGAACACGTAATGACTCAAAAATGGATTTCACTATTCCCGTTCCAGGCTCAGGAAGCACATACCGATTTCCGAAGAACCGGATATCCTGAACTGACGAACCCACGAGGTGAGATTCCTAATCGATATCCTTACCCACAGGTAGAAATTGATAATAACCGGGATAATATACCCGATGTAAATATCAATACACCTGTATGGTTCCAGGGCCAATAAAATTCTGAATAACAATAATTAAGGGCTGCTATTCTTAGAATGGCAGCCTTTTTTATTATAAGCTGAGGCCGATTTAAATTCTTGAAAAGATGGTAAGGTTGAAAATTTTCAAAGGCTGCTGCAGGCGGGCTTCATGCGGGATCTATTCACTTTTATGCATCACACCAGATATTTTTTTTACTTATTCAAAACATCAAATACAATCTCTTTCGATTTCTTTGTCGAAATCTCAGCCCCAAGCCTCATCAAAAAATGGTACAGCCCCAGGTGCACCCTGGTGGTGTAAATAAAATGCTTGTTGCCACGTGGCTCATTAGTGATGGGGGCGTTTTTGGTATAACCCCGGATTAGCTCCCTGTACTCTTTATCGCCAAAATCAAAACGATCTTCCAAATAGGGCATCGCAAAGGTGTATCCATAGTTTTTGCAAAATTCCAAATAGGTTGTCTCTTTCTTATTTGATTCGGGACCGGCCTTTAAAACATCCAGCCGTTTATAGAGGTTAATTATTTTTTGCTCATCACGTTCCAGGTGTACGGGCAGCAGGCTCAGGTAATCGTTAAAAAACTCTTGCGGAAAGGTTTTCACGCATCCATAATCAATCACACCAAGTTTGCCATCAGGCGTGAAGAGAAAATTACCCGGATGAGTATCAGCATGAACCTCACCCTTCTGCCGAACCTGGTTGTGAAAAAAGTCCCAGAACAGTTGCCCGAAATGATTGATTTGCTGCTGTGATGGCTGTGAAGCCAGGAATTCATCAAGGTGAACTCCTTCAATAAACGTCATGCTCAGTACCCGGTTGGTCGATAGTTCAGGTATCCATTCCGGGGTGATCAAATCATCGGAGCTAAACCGCTTATGAAACCGGTTGATCGTTTCTCCTTCTGCGATATAGTCTGTTTCTCTGAGCAGGGTGGTTTTTACTTCTTCGAGGTATGGATCTATATCCGAACCTCCGGTAACAATTCGTTTCATCAGGATGCGGGCCAGTGCAAGATCGGATGAAATAGTGTCTCTAACTCCGGGATACTGTATTTTAACGGCTGCTTGCCTGCCATCTTTTAACCGTGCTTTATGAACCTGCCCAATGGATGCGGCTGCCATAGCTTCGGTCTCAAATTCCTGGAATAGCTGTTCAGGCTGTGAGCCCAGCTCTCGTTTAATAATGGATCGAACAAGCGCCCTGTTAATAGGGGGTACGCGATACTGCGCCTGAGTCATCACCTCAGAAAACTCATCCGGCAAAAATCCCTGGTCCATACTGAAAGACTGGGCAATTTTAAGAGCAGTGCCCTTGAGTTTAGTGAACTGGCCGAATACTTCCTCAGCCGTTTTTTTATGGAGATCGGCCCTGTTATTATGGCCGTTAGCCAGGGATTTGAGATAATGCCAGGCATATTTCTTGCCTACCTCAATGCCTGTTTTGGCGAAAATTTTTCCACGCTGGTATTTGGTTGAAGGAAAATCATTCATAGGGAAAACCGGAAAATATTTATTTGTGCAATATCTTTTTGAGTGGAGAATTGTAGAGGAGAAATTTTCCGAGATCTGCTCCCTTTTCTACAATTTTTGTGTAGAAAATTTCTTCAACAAACGAACTCCATTTATCAATCAGTGCCATTGTTTGCTGCTGATGTTCACTTTCATCGCTGCTCCAAAAATGGTAAAAAGCATGAAATTTGTAGTACACTGAGCTGTAAAACGCCGTAGAGAGAATCAGCGAAGAAGGTGCGGATATTTGTCCGTCAGATTCGAAAATCTTTTTCACCTGATCTTTGAACAGTACTTCAAAATTTGTGGCTTTTTCATTTTTGATGACAAATCTTTTGTACGTCTTCAAAACAAATTGTTGGTGTTGTCCGAATTCATCAAATAAAAACAGAAGAAAATCACTGAGTTTTTCACTCAGTGTAAAATCATTATAAGCATCCAGTTGTTCGGCATGTTCCTGGTATAAATAAATCCTGGAATCATAAAAATAGCTTAGCATGGAGGCCCGGGTGCCAAAATGTTTTCGAACTTCACTGGTTTCAATGCCCATTTGCCTGGCTGCAGATTTATAAGTAAACCGCTCATTGCGTACATAACGCTGAGCAGCTATTTCTGCAATTTTTGCTTTTATTTTCTTTTCTTTATCCATGATTTTAATTGACACGAACGAGACGATATCTGTTTCAGTTCTGGTTTGGTATTAACAATACTACTACCGCAAAAGGTTCAGATGAATTTACAATCTATCCGCAAGCTCACACCGCATAAAAGAGACATCCTCTTTTTAAGCCTCGTGGGTGTATTTATTACGTCGCTGGTACTCGGAAATATTGTAGGAACTACAAAATTTGTCACAATCTTCTCATTCACAATGCCGGATTGGATGCAGGCATTTACCCCATCGCTTGTACGTGACGGAAGCATTTACACAATGAGTATCCCCGTTGGCCTGCTTGCTTATCCGTTCACATTTTTGGTTACCGATTTGATTTCGGAACTGTTTGGACGTAAAAAAGCACAGCTTGTGGTCTGGATCGGGTTTTTTCTGAATATGTACATGCTTTTACTGATGAGTGTTGGCCACTGGTTCCCTGATACATACGGAGTAAGCGGCGGCTTGAACCTGTTTGAGGGTGTTTATGAATTTGTGATTGCAAATACGGTTTCCAGCATGATTGCCTATTTGATAGCCCAGACTGTGGATGTACGGTTGTTTCACTTCTGGAAACGGGTAACAAAAGGAAAATACCTGTGGATCAGAAATAATGGTTCAACCATGTTCAGCCAGCTTGTAGACAGTACGGCAATTTTGAGTATTCTCTATCTGTCCGGAAATTTGGGTGATAACATTACAACCATTGGGGCACTGGCAATTTTAATACTCAATTCATACCTCTTTAAATTCTTTTTTGCCCTTTTCGACACACCGTTGATCTATGCATCGGTCTGGTTTTTTAAAGAATATGACGAGGACCCGGAAGGCCATAAGTTGTATGACAGCTAATATTCAGTTGGATGAGTATACTCTTTTACCAAATAACTTTAGACTCTGTTGAAAAGAAGATTTTAATACTAATTCAGTGAAATAGGTTGAAATGCTGCTTTTCTTTGTCTCGTAAAATTCATGTTTACAAATATTTATTAGGAAGTTTTATCTCATAAATTCACCAAATAAATACACAAGAAATAGCTTCCATTAATCGTTAGGTAATAGTGTGAAAGGGTAAAAATGTAAGTCTCCGATTTTAAGATATTTTCAAAAAAATATTACAAAATTGGTTGACATTGCATTTCTACAACCCCTATATTAATTGTCCTGCTTCGGAAATGGATTAGGAAATTTTTGGGGTGGGATTTTTTGTGTGTTCTTTAAAATAATGGAGATATAACCAGATTGTTTGAGTGGGTTGGGGTTTAGGCTCCAGAGTGTATGTAATTTTTATATATACAACGGAGAGTTTGATCCTGGCTCAGGACGAACGCT
>SLPZ01000162.1 GCA_007131725.1 Balneolaceae bacterium | reverse complement strand
TGTAACCGTAAGCGGAGAGTTTTCGGCAACGAATCAGGATCTTTTAGACTAATCCGAAAAATTTGACCTTGACAGGCAAACAATGTACATTCAATATGTATAAATTATGTGCATTGTATGCCAAAACCAATCCGCGGGCGGGGTTCCGCTCACAACCCAAAAAACCGGTTTACAGACACTCATCTGCAGTATGATGTGGATGAGGAAACCGGCGAAATCAAACGGCCGGATACACGCCTGATACCGGATCACACCTCTCAGATTATCTCCACCAACAACAGCCCGGATATCGGGTTTGATGTGAGCGTGAACCCCTACCGAGGCTGTGAGCACGGCTGCGTTTATTGCTATGCACGGCCCACGCACGAGTTTTTGGGGATGAGTGCCGGCCTCGATTTCGAATCCCGGATTGTGGTAAAATACAACGCACCGGAACTGCTCCGGAAAGCTCTCGCCAAAAAATCATGGAAGCCTCAGACGCTGGTCATGAGTGGTGTGACCGATCCCTATCAGCCCATAGAAAAAGAGTTGAAAATTACCCGTGGTTGTGTTGAAGTGCTGGCAGAATGCAATCATCCGCTGGCTGTCATCACAAAAAATTATCTGGTAACGCGGGACATTGACCTCTTCAGCAGGCTGGCTGAGAAAAATGCAGTCAGAGTAATTTTATCTGTCACGTCACTAAACCGGTCCATCACCGAAACGATGGAGCCTCGGACAACCCGTCCCGAAAAGAGGCTTCAGGCCATAAGAGAGCTTTCCGAAGCAGGTATCCCGGTTCAGGTAAATATTGCCCCGGTCATTCCCGGATTAACCGACCACGAAATTGTGCCCATCATGGAGGCAGTGGCGGATGCCGGCGCAAGGTGGGTTTCCATAGTAAACTTGCGGCTGCCACTGGCTGTAAAAGATATTTTCATCAAATGGCTGGAAGACCATCACCCTAACCGGAAAGAAAAAGTGCTGAACCGCATCAGGAGCATGAAGCAGGGCAAACTCAACAGGTGTGAATTTGGAGATCGTTTCCGGGTTGAAGGGCCGTATGCCGAGCAGCTTAAAAAGCTTGTTGAGATCAATGCCGAGC
The DNA here is from genome assembly GCA_007131725.1 of Balneolaceae bacterium. GTDB lineage: Bacteria > Bacteroidota > Rhodothermia > Balneolales > Balneolaceae > Rhodohalobacter. The sequence goes on along the minus strand of SLPZ01000162.1, from coordinate 5,888 downwards.
GCCTCGGTTTAAACCAGGAGAGAAGTGCTTTATGCCCGAAACATTTCAAACGCCCACAAACCGATCAGCTTCGGTTGTTTTGATTTAAAAAACATACAAAGGGCAGTTTACTCTACAAAGTTTTACACGTAGTTGAGCTTGCCCGTTACTAAGATCTTTAATCTCGTCCATCTTTTTCTATGGATTAATCAAGCCGTCAAGCTCAGCCTGCAATCAATTCAAAAGCTGTTCGATTGCTTTCCCGGCCGGAGAAGCTCTCCGGAGTACATTGTACAACGGGCAGTTCACTCAACGAAGTTTTTCACGTAGTTGAGTCTGCCCGTTAATCAGGAATTTTAAACTTGGAAAAATATTGTATTGGCAAAGAGATATTGCATGAGAAATACAGGAAAATACTTAAGCAATGCTTTGTCATGCCGGAGAAGCTCTCCGGCGTACATTTTAGACCAATCCAATCCACACAGAAACCGGATTGAAAAATTGCTATCTTTTGTTGCACTAAATAATACTAATTTCAACGAACTAAAGATACAATGGCTGTAGAATCAACCATGCTTGAACTGGGCACGGAAGCCCCATTCTTTTCACTTCAGGACACAGTAACCGGTAAAACGGTAACACTTGATCATTACAAAGGAAATCGCGGTTTGCTGGTGATGTTCATCTGCAATCACTGCCCATATGTAAAGCTTATTAAAGATGAATTGATCCGTTTTGCGGCTGATTACATGGAAAAGGGTATCGCGGTGGTTGCCATCAGTTCAAATGATGTGGAAAATTATCCGGATGACAGTCCGGATAAAATGAAAGAAGACGCCGAAAAATTTGGATATCCGTTTCCCTACCTGTTTGATGAAAGCCAGGAAGTGGCTAAAGCCTACAAAGCAGCCTGCACTCCCGATCTTTTTCTGTTTGATGAAAACCATAAACTCTACTACCGCGGCCAGTTTGATGATGCCCGTCCGAAGAACGACATCAAACCCAGCGGAAAGGATCTGAGAGATGCAGCCGACAGACTGCTTGCCGACAAACCTGCACCGGAAAAACAGATCCCAAGCATTGGCTGCAATATCAAATGGAAGAAAGGAAATGAACCGGACTATTTCGGGTAAATTAGTGTTATGTCAATTATAGATTGGCATCTTGGGAAAGACTTCCGAAGTCTTTTCGGGATCCCTTTGGTGACTGATTTTTAAATAATATTGGCCAACTTTATCTTTCAAACCTATTGATAACAACCATGAAGATTTCGGAAGTCTCATATGGCAGACATTCTATAGTTGACACAACATTAGGTTCATCACTGCATAGAAATCCTTAGATAATAAAATTGGGTACCCGGAATGAGCGGAAAATTCAAGATTCGCCGGATGGTTGAAGCCGCCCGGTTTCCCAATGTGATTGAGTACACCTATTTCAACGAATCAAACCGCCCCGCGGGTAGGTGGCACAAAGAATTTTTTAAAAATTCGAACCCAATAATCCTGGAGCTGGCCTGCGGTAAAGGGGAGTACACCAATCACCTTGCTAAAAATAATCCGGATAGAAATTACATCGGTGTGGACGTAAAGGGGCCGAGAATCTGGCGGGGAGCAAAAACAGCCCTTGAGAATGACTTGGGCAATGTTCGGTTTTTGCGCATTTTTATTGATCATCTTCAGGACTATTTCGGAAAAGATGAGGTGGATGAAATCTGGATCACATTTCCTGATCCTTTCAAAGTGAAAAAATCAAAATGGAAAAAACGGCTGACTTCCGCGAAATTCCTTGAAATTTACCGCAACGTGCTGAAACCGGGAGGGCTCATACACCTGAAAACCGACTCGGAAACGCTATTCAACTACACTCTTGATGTAATTCGAGAGCAGCAGTGCAGCATTGTACGTCGGGTTGATGATGTTTATCGCCAGGCAAAAGATGACGAGCTGCTTTCGGTAAAAACCCACTACGAAAAAATTCATCTCAAGAAGGGAAAAACCATCCGATACGTGGTATTCAGGCTTGTGTAAAACAGGCCCAAAAGGACTTCATCTCTTTAATTTGCCGAAACAGCAATTGAATTTTATTTATAAGTGGTAACAGTAATTCTCGACCATTGACCGGCCTTGAATTGGTTGACGAGAATTGTGAGGGGAATAATTTGAAAAACGGGAGATCTCCTCTTGTGTATTGGTTGAAACTCGAACTGGACTTGATTATATTTTTCTACGCGCTGTAAGCATCAGATTCCTTCTTTTTATAACTCAAGCTATTGTACACCAACAAGATAAGGGATCTGATGCTTTTTTTATGAAAAATTCGGATTAAAACCACTACAGCAAAAATATCTACAGAACGTTACCTTAATTCATGGGGAAAAATCAGAATCGTGAGGTGTTAAAAAGCCGTCTGGGCTTTTTGCTTTTGGCCGCCGGCTGTGCAGTGGGCCTTGGCAATGTGTGGCGGTTTCCATTTATCACCGGCCAGTATGGAGGCGCCTCCTTTGTGTTGATCTATCTAATCTTTCTTTTGATTCTGGGTTTACCGGTCATGATTATGGAGCTTTCGGTTGGCCGGGCCTCAAAACAAAACATTGGCAAATCTTTTGAAACGTTGCAGCCTGAGGGAACCAAATGGCATATTTACGGGCATATCGGCATCGCAGGTAATTATTTATTGATGATGTTCTATACCACCGTAACCGGGTGGATTCTTTCATATTTCTTTTCCACAATGTTTGGCCAATTATCAGGTAAAAATGCAACTGAGACCGGCCAATTTTTTGATGCGATGCTGGCCGATCCGATTTCGATGAGCTTCTGGATGATCGTTTCCGTTTTAACCGGATTCGCGGTCACCGGCATTGGCTTGCAAAAAGGGGTTGAGAAAGTCTCCAAAACCATGATGGTAACACTGATCTTTCTGCTCTCTGTCCTTGTAATCAAAGCTATTTCCCTGGAAGGTGCACTGGAAGGTTTGAAATTCTTTATCCTCCCCGATTGGTCTCGTTTTATGGAAACCGGTCCCGCTTCGGTGATTTTTGCGGCTATGGGGCAGGCATTTTTCACGCTCAGTGTTGGGATGGGAGGAATGGCCATTTTTGGCAGTTACATCAACAAGAACCGCGCGCTGCCGGGTGAAGCCCTTCGGATTATGGGAATTGATGTATCGGTTGCATTAATGAGCGGCCTGATCGTTTTTCCAATCTGTTTTGCATTTGCAGTTAGCCCGGAGGCGGGTCCGGGACTTCTGTTTGTTACACTCCCAAATATTTTTAACCAGATGGCCGGCGGACATTTCTGGGGAACGCTGTTTTTTCTGTTCATGAGTTTTGCAGCACTGACCACGGTAATTGCAGCATTTGAAAATATTGTCAGCTACTGGATTGATACGTGGGGATGGTCGAGGCGCAGGGCGTCCTGGTTCAATGCCGCAGCACTGATTTTGTTATCCATGCCGACCGTTTTGGGCTTCAATCTCTGGTCGGAATTTCAGCCGCTCGGCCCCGGAAGTTCTATTCTGGAATTAAAAGATATGATTTTAAGTACCACCGTTCTGCCGCTGGGTGCGCTGGTTTTTCTCTTCTTCACAACAACCCGTTACGGCTGGGGATGGAAATCATTCACAGAAGAAGCAAATACAGGAGAAGGCATGAAGCTGGCAAACTGGACCCGTTTTTACATCACCTGGATTTTACCGCTGATTATTTTAATCATTTTTGTGAGGGGATACTGGGGGCTTTTGTTTGGATAAAATTCTTAGCCGATAAAAAAATGGGCACAAATGCCAAAGGCATAGTTAATAATTGATGAAAAACGGGCACAAATGCCAAAGGCATACAGGTGGGAGGTTTGCGCTATTTCACGACATGTTTAATTGAAGAAAATCTCAATACTTGCTACTCACTACTCTTTCTACCTTTTCATCCAATTCTCAAATTCTTTTGCACTTTTAGCATTCAGCACTCTCGTCGATTCAAATTTTGCTTTCCGGGCAATCATCACTCCATACCGGATATCATTAATACTCTCTATACTGTGAGTATCCGGATCCATGGATGTTAGTTTTCCTGCCTCTTTCAATACTTATTGATGATGCCCTTTAAATTGAGTAGTTTCTCTCGTCTAAAATCTGCATACTAATTGAAAATTCTATATTTAATCACACCCTTTTATGAGGACTTTATTGGGGCTCTCTTCATTCATCTCTTTTCAAAACAAACAAAAAGGTATCATCCAAAACCATTTAAAGCGTTCATGTTTTTCGTCTATTTGGCTGGCGTCCATAGGATTAATTTTTATGATTGCAGATCAGCAGATTGTTCAGGCCCAGGATAACCCCGATTTTGAACTGGCCGATAACGGCATTACCGTGACCTGTGAAAACGCCGATGTGGGGGACTCCGGAGAGGTGGCCGGCACGGTTTATACCAAACGCACCAGAGACGAAATTACTCCGGAAAATGCCGCCACCACATGTACGAGTGGTATCACGGACATGAGCGAACTGTTTTTCCTTGAGACTGAATTTAATGAGGATATCAGCACCTGGGATGTTTCGGATGTCACTACGTTTAGTCAGATGTTTATGGCGGCGGAATCGTTCAACAGTGATATTAGTGCATGGGATGTCTCAAACGCTTCAACAATGCGCGCCATGTTTCGGGGGGCTCACTCATTTGACCAGGACCTGGGCGATTGGGATGTCTCCAGTGTGACAGATATGGCGTCCATGTTTTGGGGTGTACGGAATTTTAATTATGATATAAGCGGCTGGGATGTCTCCAATGTCACTGACATGTACGAAATGTTCGCCGTAGCTGTCTCTTTTAACCAGGATATCGGAGAATGGGATGTTTCGAATGTGGTCAACATGCAGGCTATGTTTGCCGCTGCCGCTGAATTCAATCAGGACATCAGTGGATGGGACACCTCAAACGTTACAAACATGGTTGAAATGTTTGCTGCTGCTGATCAGTTTGATCAGGAAATTGGTAGCTGGGATGTCTCCAGCGTGACTGAAATGCATAATATGTTCAATGGAGCTATTTCATTCAATGGCGATATTGGCGATTGGGATGTTTCGGGCGTCACCGATATGCGGTTGATGTTCTACATGGCTGAGTCATTTAATCAGGATATAAGTACATGGGATGTTTCAAACGTCGAAAGCATGCTCGGTATGTTTGAGGAAGCATCATCATTCAATCAGGACATTGGAGAGTGGGATGTCTCCAGTGTTACTCGCATGGACACCATGTTCCTGAACGCAAGTGCATTTGATCAGGATTTAGGTGACTGGGACGTGAGTGCTGTTTTCAATGATGAAGACACGGTCACAGACAACACTATGGATTCAATGTTCGACGGATCAGGACTCTCTACTTCCAACTATGATGCCCTGCTGATCGGCTGGGCGGGGCTGGATCTCAATCCGGATGTAACCCTGGGTGCGGAAGGTATTTCCTTTAGCAGCGAGGCTGAACATGCGCGTCAGTCACTGATTGATGATGCAGGCTGGTCGATCAATGATGCCGGGCTCTCTCAGTAAACATCAGAAAAAAATTGCGTAGCAAATGAGCGAGTGGATCTGACTTTATTGCATTGCATCCGTCTTACTGAAACCTTAAAGAGTACCGCATCTTTTTGTGGTTCCTTTCAGAGTTGAGCAAAATCTAAAGAATCTGTTTCAAAGGGATTTATAACGGGATAAGGATCTATCAGGTTCTTGTAGAGATCCATATTACGACTCGGGACTCTTTCAGGAGCTATCGCACTCTGAAAGGTCACTTAGCTTAACTTCCGCACAGGGTTGTTGTAGTTGCTACAATTTTGGTTGAATTTTATCCCGCTCATTCAGCTCTCTTATTTGCTCCATAGCCTGACGGGCAATCTCACCCTGCGTCCACT
>SLPZ01000026.1 GCA_007131725.1 Balneolaceae bacterium | reverse complement strand
TACCCGGCCTGATCTCCGCCCTCGATGTTGATACGGTCGCTGCCATACACTGCATTGAAGTAAAGGGCATGATCTCTGTTCAGATTCCAGGTGAGCTTGCCCTGCGTATTGAAATAGTTGGGAATTGCGGTGAGACCGGTGGCAGGCACAATCCAGTCGAGGTAGCTGCGGCGTGCCGAGAAAATAAAACTGGCGTTATCAGCTACCGGGCCTTCGAAAAGTGCCCCGGCTCCTGCCATTCCAAGAGAAGCCTCACCACGCAGCCGGTCGGTGGCACCGTTTCTCAGGGAGATATCCATCACAGATGAGGCCTTGTCGCCATAGCGGGCAGAAAACGCACCTGCATAAAAATCGATATCCCGCACCATGTAGCTGTTCAGCAGGTTGATCGGTCCGCCACCCGCTCCCTGAACCGCAAAATGATTCGGATTCGGAATCTCGATATTATCCATAATAAACAAGTTCTCCCCGGGGTTGCCTCCCCTGACAATGATTTCGTTCAGTTGATCGCTGCCCGATGTTACCGACGGCAATGCCTGAACCGCCCGCTGAACATCCACGAGGTCGCCCGGGCTGCGGCGAATCTCCTCAAAATTCATGGAGTGGCTGCTGACGATAGCATCCCTGGGTCGTTCAAAAAAATCACCCCTCACTTCGATTCCCTCACCTTCAATAAAATCTTCCTCAAGCCTCACATTGATAGTTGTGGTTCTGTTGGAGCTCACAATCACATTGCTTCTGCGCGCTGTGGTGTAGCCAATGAAACGGATGGTAAGGTTGTAGCTGCCGGCAGGCAATCGCTCGATCAGGAATTGTCCGTCGGCGTCTGTGGCCGCTCCCCGATCGGTTCCGTCAACCTGAACCGTGGCGCCCGGCAGAGGCCGCAAATTGCGCCCATCGATCACCTCACCCGCAATCGATCCGACTCCGTCTGTACCGATGGCTGCATCCATCGAAGAAACGGGAGGATCAAGCAGAAATAAAAACAGTGCCAGAAAAATCAGGTGCATCAGGGTGTTGTTGCGGGTTTAGTTGTTCTTCGGTTTGATTGATGGATTTTTTGGGTTCTAAAAGAATGTGAGTTTGATATTAAATTAACCTGGGTTTCCCCTGAGGATCCCTTACGGGGCGATATAAAAATTTATTTAAGAATGTCCCCCTTTGAAGGGGGCAATGGGGGATGATAAGTATTGAATTTAAGCTCAATTATTGAATATCTGAGCCAAATCAACGCTCACAGGGTCATCCCCCTCGGCTCTTACGAGCCTCTGCCCCTTCAAAGCTGACATTACCCATGTAATTCATATTTTTTGAATGAATCTTATTGTAGTACAACACTTTAAAGTGTTAAGACTATTTCTTGTTCATTTTGGCTTGATCCAAAACGAACCAAAAGATCAAGGCGGTGAATAAATTGGCGCGCTCATTGTAGCTGCGCTGAACAACTCGAATGGTCCATCACGGTTTGTCACTGTAATTAAAAGACTTGACCGGTAACGAATTGTTCTTTCGCGCATCTACAGATTCACTGTATCGCCAATTTATTCAAGGCCGGATTGCTTGCACAGTAAACATCATTATCAGCACCAATTTTTTTATGGGTAATGTCAGCCCTTCAAAAGGGGACTTGTTAGGCCTTCATTGTTATATTGAATTCAGGTTAAACCAAAGATTCTGGCAACTACAAAATATAATAACTACTATGCCGTCGTGCCGGACACCGATCCGGCATCTCCTGCTATTATCAGAGAAAGGAGATCCCGTATCCAGTACGGAATGACGCCCTTATTGGACAGCCTCAGACTCATATCTACAAGATCTAAACCCAAAACGTGTTTCCGTGGCAAAACTGCGCATACCTTCAAATGGATCAGTTCATCGATCTCAAATCGTTTTATAAAAACTACCATGATAGCCAAACAACACCGGCTGCGGGATGGTGGCCCGGGCTATCTCGCTGAAATCAGACGAATCAAGCACCAGCAAAAACGAGCTGCCGTTTGCTTCATCCAGAACGATTGACAGGTTTACGCCATCGTCTTCCTTTTTCCCGTCGGGATTGGGAAGAAACACGGGCTCGCCCGGAAAGCTGTTCTCTTCCTTCCAAATTTTGGCCTTGCCCGTCTGCAGGTCTGATTTCACAATTTGATCGTAAAAACTGTTCTTTTTCGCGCGATCCACCCCGATGGAATAGACGTAGCGATAACTGCCATCCATGTTCAGCGAATCATAATCAAATCGCGGCAGCTCCACTCCCTCATCGCACAGCGTTTCGGCGGCTACCTCTCCCCCGCCCCCAGGATCAAGCCGGAACCGGCGCAGCTCCCCTCCCGGCAGTTTCTTCTCTTCCGCCCGGATTCTGTCGAGGTAAAAAGCATCGATGATATCGGGATCCGGATACACCACCATATCAAAAATGAGTTCTCCCTGCCGTTCAAACGCATTCACGTGGTGAAAGGCGAAGAACGGATCGGTCACCGTCTGCTTCACCAGCTCGCCGGTGTGGCGGTTGAAGATAAAGATGCGTGTGCCCCGCTCCGGCTTCCACCTGTAATTTTCGATAAACGGTTTGGCATGAAATAAAATACTGAGCGGATTCACAACAAACGGATACTCGGTGAGTATGAGGTAGTTCGGGCTCATCCCGAAACTGTGGATGTATGCCGGCTGCTTCACTTTCTGCCTGGAAACGAGCTGATGTGGCTGTTCTTTTTCAAGCTTCATAAACCGGTAGCTGCTCACCCGGCCAAAGCGCGTGGTTAGGTTAAAAATGGTGTCGCGATCCGCGTGAGGGTGAACGGTGGTGACGTGATTTTTCACTTTATCATCATAGGCAAAGACGCCAACCGATTCCAGCGTTTCGGGATCGAACTCTACCTGAAGCGACGGTTCGCCGAGTGCCACAAACTGCCCGTGCAGCTTACCGATGTTCACCTTTGCACTGTCGGTAAATCCCGGGCTGAAAACCTCCTTTACCCGGTCGAACAGTGTATAGCAGGGATCGGTGGCAAACTCCGAGTAGGCAATTTTGCCCTGCTCTTTTGCCTGGCTGTACGCATCGCACTGCAGGAATTTATTCGCATAAGAAACCTTGCCATCCCTGAACGTAAATTTGTGCAGCATGGCAAGTCCGTCGAACCAGTGCCTCAGATCCTGTTCCCCGGGGTTAAACGTGCCCGGCCCGTTGCGCAGCAGTGTTCCTTCCACCCACTTTGGCAGCGTACCGCTTAGCGGGAGCTCATCAATTACCAGCTCCTGTTCGCTCTGTCCGAATCCGATATCGTAGGCTTTTCGCATTATCTTTTGTTTTGATTGGTTGGTGCATCAATCAGTTCGGCTGCAATTTTACCGGAGGATAGCACGGCCGGCACTCCCGCACCCGGATGTGTGCCCGCGCCGACAAAATAGAGATTTTTGAACTGTTCCGAGCGATTATGCGGCCTGAAATAAGCCGATTGCAGCAGGCTGGGCGTAAACGAAAAAGCCGCACCGTAATGGCTGTTCAGCGTTTTCTGAAAATGCGGGGGATCGATGTAGTGCTCCGCAATAATATTCTCCCGCAAATCGGGCAGATAATTCTTCTCGAGAAACGCGAGAATTTTATCTTTATACGCCTCCGAAGTCTGCTCCCAGTCAATATTCGCCTTCATATTCGGCACCAGCGCCAGCACGTAAAAAAGCTCACATCCTTCGGGTGCAATCGACTCATCAGACCGTGTGGGCATGTGCAGATAGAGCGATAGATCTTCGGGCAGTTTTGTACCCTTAAAAATCTGCTTCATCAGCTTTTTGTATGCTTTACTCACAATGATGTTGTGGTGTGAGAGCTTCGAATCCAGGTATCTTTTTTTGGTTCCGAAATAGACCACAAACAGCGATGAGCTGTAGCTTTTTCTGTCGATCTGCCTGTTAGAATACTTTTTCCGGGACTCTTCGGGAATCAAATTCCGATAAGTAAAGGCAGCATCTGCATTCGAAATCACAACATCAGCTTCCAGCTCGGTTCCGTTTTTCAGACGAACGCCTGTAACCTGATTTCCCTGAGTGAGGATGCGGTCTGCCTCCGTGTTTAAAAGCAGAGTGCCGCCCAGCTCATCAAAGAGGCGGGTAAATCCTTTTACGATAGATCCCACACCGCCATTTGCGTAGTAAATTCCCCACTCTTTTTCGAACTGCATGATGAGCAGGTAAATGGACGGAGTGTCGAACGGATTGCCGCCGATAAGCAGCGGATGAAACGAAAAAACTTTTCTGAGAAAATCGTTTTTGATGTACCGCTTCACGTAGCTGTGAGTGCCCATGTACGCACCCAGCCGAATTACACCCGGCATAATTTTTAGCATGTTTTTAAACTGTAGAAACGGCTTGTCGGTATAGGGGTGAAACAGCTTAAAGATCTCGATGGTCCGTTTTGTAAACTTCAGGTATCCCTCTTTATCTGCGGGATTCCACTTGTCGATCTCCCTGAGCACATCCTCCTCGTTGCGCATGTAGTCGAAATATTTTCCATTGCCATCAAATATCCGGTAGAACGGATCGAGTTCCGAAAGGCGGAAGTAGTCGTCACGCTTTTTGCCGGCGGCTTCAAAAATTTCGTCAAAAATGTAGGGAGCGGTAATCACCGTAGGCCCGCCGTCAAATTTAAACCCGTTGATCTCATACTGATACGCCCTGCCGCCCGGCTTGTCTCTCTTATCAATGATGGTTACATCGTGGCCTTTGGCTGCCAGCCGGATGGCTGAGGATAACCCGCCAAACCCGCTGCCAATCACCACAATTTTTTTGTTTTGCCCCATTCGTTAGTAGTTTAATTTGATTTGATGGAGAGACGTGTCTGAGTCGAGCGTAAACTGTACGTCAGAGAATCGCGGCGGACCAAACCGGCCTCTTGCGTTGTTAGAAAACCCATACCCTTCTCTCGGAACACCAAAAAAGTTGGTATCGAGCTTCATGTTTTCGTTCTCGTCATGGACAACGGCCAGGCCGTATGTTCCGTGAGGAACTTCTTCAAGCCGGATTTCAGTCAGTTCTTCAGTGATGGGCACAATTTTTGATCTGAATGCTTTCTCCCACTCGTCCGGAAACCCTTCATCATTCGCATATAATGAAACCAGGATCACTCCGTCATGGTTTTTAAGCGTTTCGAGCTCTATAATGATGGTGCCTGTATCCTGCACGTACCATTCGTCAGATGTTTGATGAGCAAAGAGAATGCCCGGAAAAGATAAAATAAGCAGCAGGAATGTCATCGAATGTATTTTTAGTGATTTGTATGCGAAGGCGCTATTTCCCCGTTTATTTACAAACTCCGCACAAGATTATTTGATAATCCGGCTGCATGAAAACTGGTGCTGCCACTCATTATTTCCTGACGGATAAGATATGAACCTGATTCATCTCAGATAAAGTTCCTGCCGGAATGAAAAAGCCGTTTTTTTGAAAGGATTATTTTTAACCAGCTGAAGCCCAGAACGAGGCTCATCTTTTCCCCGCGAAGCGAAATCCTTCGGTGCGCGTCCACTCACATTTGTTCATGTCCGTCATCCTGAGGAGCCCGCCTTTTGGGCGACGAAGGATCTCCTTTCTCTGGGAACTCTCCCAGAAAAGAACGGCCTTAAAAAAATACAGCACCAGAACACTGAGGCCCTTCACTGCAGGCCGCAAAAAAACGGCCTTTGTTCAGGATGACGTGGGCGTTGAATGAATTGATGAATCACCACAAACCGCACTCCGCAAACCGCTCACCCCAATTTTCCGGTTTCCCGGTTTTACCCCATCATTTCGCCTTCTAATCTTCCAGTGTGAACCCTATTTTGAGTGTCACCTGGTAGTGTATCACTTTTCCGTCCTCAATATACCCGCGCGTCTCGGTCACTTCGAACCAGCCCAAATTATCCAGAGACTCCCCGGCACGACTAATGGCATTTTCAATGGCGTCTTCAATGCTTGTTGTTGACGATCCTACGATTTCTATCTTTTTATAAACGTTATCACTCATAATTTCAACAATTTACTTAATGTTCATTAAAAGGATTGATTGCAACTTCTTATCAATCCACGATTTTCGATATGTGTAATCATTACTATCAAAGAATTATATAATAATTACGTTCCTTATCCGCCGGTTGGCTCGTAAGGATACTGTCCAAAAAAGGATGATTTGAGCAGCCGTCCGGAATGCAGCTCCGCAGGAAGGGATTTTATTTTAAAAAAGAATGTTTTTAACGAGTTTAAGCCCAGAACGAGGAGATCCTTCGGTGCGCGTCCATTCACTTTCGTTCATGTCCGCTTACTCAGGATGACATGGGTGCTGGTTAAATTAGTGAACCGGCGTATTACAAAACCCAGCCATGCTTAAATCCATGATACGACGGTACATAATTCCTACCACTACCTGTCATCCTGAGTGGAGTCCCGACGCAGTTCAGTCGGGACGGAACCGAAGGATCTCCCTATCCTGGGGACTCTCCCTGAAAAGAACTGCTTTTGATTAATACAGAGCCAGAACGCTGAGATCCTTCACTGCAGGCCGCAAAAGAACGGCCTTTGTTCAGGATGACGTGGGCGTTAAATGAATTGATGAACCACCACAAACCACACTCCGCAAACCTCTCACCCAACCAACTCCTCACTCATCTCCCACAGTTTCCGGCACGCCTCATCGTCATGAGCGGCTTTTACGGCCGGCTTACGGACTTTTGAATTTCTGAAATACCGGCCCGACAAATGCTCAATCCCCGGTTCCCGGCAGAGATAAAGGGTGGTGCGGGCGCCTTTTTCGGGGGAGATAAAAAACAGGCGGCTCAATTTTACCAGGCGGGCAAACCAGGAGTCGCTCTCCATGGCAAAATTTGTTTTCACCGCGCCGGGGTGCAGGCTGTAGGTGGTTACATCCGTTCCGGCCAGTTCTTTGGCAAGCTGCCAGGTAAACATGATGTTATACAGCTTGGAGTTGCCATACGCTTTCAGGGCGCCGTAGCCTT
>SLPZ01000058.1 GCA_007131725.1 Balneolaceae bacterium | reverse complement strand
TAATTGTTAAAGACAAGATTGAAATAGGGGATACACTGAAGAGAGATTTGATAGACGAGAAATGCACTCGTCAGTCGAGGTGAAAAAACTTTCAAATTTGTCTAATACTTTTGCGCTTCTGCTGTGTAATAGTAGTAGATGTAATGACACAAGAATTAAAAAATTAATATGAATAAAGAAATCATTGATAAATATTTTCGAAATCAAACTACTCCGGAGGAGACAAGAAAAGTACTGGAGTGGTTTGAAACACCTGAGGGGCAAAAATACCTGCAAGAGAGAATGGATATTGATTTTGACCTTATGGATAGGAATGAACTAAAACCATTCGTCCCTGAACTCGACTCTGAACAGTTATACAAGTCTATTAATAAGAGAGTAAAAAAGAAGTCTTTTCCCGGAAAAAGAAAGTCTGATTGGTTGACTCCGGTATTAAAAGTGGCTGCAATTTTCGCTGTGATCATCACTACATCTATTTTATATGTTACTCAAACAGTTGAGAATGTTGAAGAAGTTACAAAATCGGTACCTGTAGTTTTTCAAACGGATGATGTTCAGCAAAGTATTATCACACTGAGAGATGGTTCTGTAGTTCGCCTGAATCATGATTCAGAACTCGTTGTCGCTAAGAATTTTCTTGACAGAACCAGGGAAGTTACTCTTACCGGAGAAGCCTACTTCGAAATTGAACACGATGCTGACCAGCCTTTTATTATTCATGCAAATCAGTCATCCGTAGAGGTACTTGGAACGGCTTTTAATGTCCGTTCTCTATCAAATACATACAATGTTCAGGTTGCGGTGGTAGATGGAAAAGTCTCATTCGCAAATAAAACACATGATGAAAAAGAGTTGTCGGTTGTGCTTTCAAAAGGCCAGTATGGGTATCTGGATCTGGAGGAGCAGACCATTGCGGTAGATGAAGTTGCCATAGAAAATTACTTGGCATGGAAAAACGGCCGGCTGGTTTTTGAAGAGTTGACACTCAGCCAGGTCTGTACTCAACTGCATCGTCTCTATCAAATAAAGTGCAGTTATAAGAATGAAGAGCTCAAAGATCTTCAGTTAACAGCAAACTTTTCTAATGACTCACTGGAAAAAACACTCTCGGTGATAGCCTTGACGCTTAAAATCGATTACAGCATTGATAACGAACAGGTTCATTGGTTTTATGATACTGAGTCAGAAATTTAAAAAATCATAAAATTATGACTCATGAAAAAGAAATTTTAAAAAAGAAAAAATCCAAAATTCACAATGTGTTATCTGCATTGATTGTAATTATTAACAATCAATTAATTTTAACTTAATGCTACCATAAACTCTCACATTTATCTTTTTTCAATTATTAAGATAACAAATCAACAATCACTAAACATCCAGGTATATGTCTAAAATTAACTTTACAAACATACGGAAGCGGTTTCAAACATTGCTTACAGGAATTCTTGCATTGGTTTTGATTTTTCTGTCAGGCTTTGAGGAAGCATTCAGCCAAAATACGGTTGATGCAGAGGATAACTTAATGGTGCAGCTACAGGATAAACAAAAAGTATCGAATAATGTAAACTTGATTACGATTCAAATTTCTAACCTCACGATTGCCGAGGCACTTGAAAAAATTGCGCAGCAGATCAGGGTTGGTATTTCCTATAAACCGGAAATCATGCCGGATAAAACCGTGTCATTAGATATGGTTTATACACCTGCCTATAGGGTGATCTATAAAGTTCTTGAAGGAACAAATCTTGAACCGGTGTTGCCTCCCAGCAAAGATGTGATTGTGATAAGAGAAAAGGAACTGCCGGCAGAAAAGGAAATTTTTCAAGATACGGTGAGGGGCATGGTTACTGATGCACAAACCGGGGAAGCGCTTCCGGGGGTGAATATTCTTGTCCAGGGGACTACAGACATGGGTACTACGACCAATATTGATGGTGAGTTTGAACTGCAGGTCCCCAATTTGCAGGAAACGTTGGTATTCTCCTACATAGGCTATGAAAGTCTTGTTGTTGGTATTGACGGAAGAACTGAATTGAATATTCAATTAATATCTGACGTGCAGTTACTGGATGATATTGTGGTAGTCGGGTACGGTACTCAACGTCGAGTTAATCTGACCGGATCTGTTGATCAGGTTGCAGGAGCGGATTTGGAACGAAGGCCTATACAAAATCTTACCCAAGGGTTACAGGGTATGATGCCAAATGTAAATATTGATCCCGGACAGGGGAAGCCGATTGAAGCGCCGCAAATCAATATTCGGGGTGTTACATCGATAGGGCAAGGCGGTAATGCTCTTATACTAATTGATGGAGTGGAAGGTGATCCATCGATGTTAAACCCAAATGATATTGAATCTATTTCAGTACTTAAAGACGCCTCTTCAGCAGCTGTATATGGTGCAAGAGGTGCTTTTGGAGTAGTGTTAATTGAGACAAAAGAAGGTATAAGAGATGATTTTTCAGTAACATACTCTTCGAATTTTGGGTTCATGAGACCCACAGTTAATCAAGGTGATTTTGAAGTAGATCCTTATATTTGGGCGAGTAGATTTGCTGAAGCATTTCAAAATTGGGAAGGCACATTTCCACGCAATATTAATAAAACACTGCCATTTTCAGAAGAATATCTTGCTGAAATTGAACGAAGGGCGAATGATCCGAGTTTGCCACGCACATGGATTGCCGATGACGGGACTTACCGTTATGCCCATGCTAATAACTGGTATGATCATCTCTATACTGACACTGTACACTCAAATGATCAAAATCTAACGATATCGAGAGGAACTGAAAATACACGTTTTGTGCTTTCAGGCCGCTATCAGGGGCAGGATGGATTGTATCGCTACAGCCCGGATGATTATCGACTACTTAATCTTCGGGCTCGTGCTTCCGTCGATGTAACTGACTGGTTGGAAGTAAACAACAACTTTAACTATTCAAATAGAACCTACTTCAATCCATTAACAGTTGGAGAGGGTGGCAATATCTGGCGGAATATTGCTGATGAAGGCCATCCTCTGGCTCCAATGCTGAACCCGGATGGTTCGTTAACACATTCAGCAGCATACACAGTCGGAAACCACTATGTTGATGCCGGTGGATTTAATTTAGAGAGAAATGTACTTCGTAATACAGCAGGAGTTCAGGCAGTCTTTTTACAAAACAGACTACGTGTTGTGGGAGATTTCTCATTCCAGAGAACTTTAAACGAAGAGACCCGCTATAGGTATGATATTACTTACAGTGATGCACCAGATCGATTTGTTACGCTAAGGGATGAGTTTAATGACCTTAGAGTAACTGATGATAAAACCAATTATTTGGCCACAAATATTTATGTCGAGTTTAATGACACTTTTGCTGGCCGGCACAATATCCGAACAATGGTAGGATATAATTACGAAGAATCGGAAAGCACCCGATTGCGGGCTTTCAGAGATGGTTTGATTTTCAGAGGTGCAGATGATTTAAATCTGGCATTGGGAACAAATGTGGATACCGGAGGTGGTTTTTCAAGGTGGGCTATTCTTGGAGGATTTTACAGACTAAACTACATTTTTGATGAACGCTACCTGGTAGAACTATCAGGGCGTTATGATGGATCATCAAAGTTTCCAGAAGACGAAAGATATGCATTCTTTCCTTCTGCATCTGTTGGTTGGAGAATATCATCGGAACCTTTCTGGAATGTTTCTGAGGATCTGATTAATCATTTGCAGCTTCGTGCATCTTATGGATCTATGGGAAATGGTAATATCGATCCTTACGTATTTATGGAGACTTTTGGAATTACTCAAACCAGCAGAATATTAGATGGTGACCGCCCGAGGAAATCATCAAGTCCCGATGTGCTTCCTGAGGGTTTAACATGGGAAACCGCAACGACCAAAAACCTTGGTCTCGATCTTGAAATGTTCGATGCAAGATTCACTTTTACAGGAGATGTTTTTATTCGGGAAACAACCGATATGTTTACCATAGCATTAACACCTCCTGCAACATTTGGTGCGACACCTCCTATGGGAAATTTTGCCGACCTTGAAACAAGAGGCTGGGAAATTCAAGCAAGGTGGAGAGATCAGTTTCAGGTTGCAGGAAGGCCTTTTAATTACAATATCGGTTTCTCACTTGCTGACTCAAGAGCTGAAATAACCCGATATAACAATCCGGATCGATTCCTGGATGACTATTATGAAGGGATGATAGTTGGTGAATTCTGGGGTTATGAAACCGATGGTTTTTTTACTGATCAGGCCGATATTGACAACCATGCTGATCAGAGCCGTTTTCGGTCTACATCCTGGGGTGAAATTTTTCCGGGTGATATAAAACTCAGAGATCTTGATGGTGATGGGGTTATTGGCCCTGGAGACAATACCGTAGATAATCCCGGTGACAGGCGAATCATTGGAAACACTGAACCACGATATAGAATAGGGTTTAACCTTGGTGCAGAATGGAATAATATATTTGTGTCAGCATTTTTCCAGGGTGTTTTACGGCAAGACTGGTATCCAAGACACGATTCAGCACTGTTTTGGGGAATGTATAACAGGCCATATGGTGATATTCCAAGCTGGCATCTTGAAGAGGGAATGATGTGGACGGAAGAAAACCCTTCACAAGATGCTTTTTTGCCAAGATATGTAGCAAGATTGGCAAATCGTGGTGGCGCTATTCTCAGGGATGCCCCACAAACCCAATATCTCATGGATATGAAATAT
The DNA here is from genome assembly GCA_007131725.1 of Balneolaceae bacterium. Taxonomy (GTDB): domain Bacteria; phylum Bacteroidota; class Rhodothermia; order Balneolales; family Balneolaceae; genus Rhodohalobacter. Next base: position 2,285 of record SLPZ01000058.1, on the reverse strand, counting down.
ATCAGGCTGAAAAACTTCCAGATCGGATATAATCTTCCTTATGATCTTATCAACAGGTTGGGTATGAGATCTGCCACGGTTTACATGTCAGGTGAAAATCTTTGGACATGGGCACCTTTCTATAACACCGTAACCAATATGGATGTAGAAAATGCTGTTAATCCCTCAGATCCACTAATCGGTGGTAATGCTGGTGATGGATATAATTATCCAATGTTGCGAAGTATAAACTTAGGACTGTCACTAACTTTTTAAACAAACAATATAATTCCATGAAATTATTAAAAATAAAAACACTCGCTTTTTTAGTGATGCTTACCGGAATAATGTTAGCATCATGTGATTTGACTGAAGCACCGAGAGATACGGCAACCGAGGAAGCAGTTTTTGGAAGTGAACAAGGTCTGCAACTTTATATCAACTCACTTTACGATTGGCTTCCAAGTGCTAACGATATTATCAGGGTAGATTATGTTTCAGACTATGGAGCAAGGCGGGATGTGCCTCCACTGTTACGTAATGGTGTCAGCCCTACAACTTCAGATGACACCTCACAATCCGGCTGGGATAGAGTCGCACTCGGTGGAGATGTTCATTGGGGTTGGAATACCCTAAGGGATATCAACTATTTCATTGTAAATAACGAAGGTGATGAAGTGGCTCCGGATGTTCGCCAGCATTTTAATGGCCTTGCCCGTTTTTTCAGAGCTTATTTCTACTTTGAAAAAGTAAAAAGGTTTGGTGATGTACCCTGGATTGACAGGCCGCTTGACATTGAGGATGAAGAGCTGTTTGCAGGACGTGATGATCGGGCATTTGTAATGGAAAGGGTGCTTGAAGATGTCAATTTTGCTATCGAAAATATTCGAAAAGAAACCGATGGATCAAGAACACTTATTACTAAAGATGTTGCTTTGGCACTAAAATCCCGAATTGCTCTTTTCGAAGGTACATTCCGTAAATACCATAGTGATGGATTGGCATCAGGCCTTGGTAATACAGCTGATCAATGGCTGCAGGAAGCTGTTAATGCATCTGAACAGATCATGCAGAGAGGCAATTTCAGTATTTATACAGGAGCTGGAGACTGGTCATACCAGGAGCTGTTTTTAACTGATTCTCCAAACAGTGCTGAGGATATACTGATAAACCAATTGGATGGAAGCATTGGTGTACGCCATACAGCCAATTGGATTCTTAATAGTGCTACAACCGGAGTTCGGTTTACATTTGTAAGGCCATTTGTTCATACCTACCTGAATATTGACGGTACTCCATTCACCGATCAAGATGGGTACGAAACCATGCTATTTCATGAAGAAATTGAGAACAGGGATAATCGGTTGTATCAAACCATTCGCACACCATATTACAGCAGCCCGCGTGATGGTGATCATCGGTTACAGCAACCTGATTGGGCGTACACTTACACTGGTTATCAACCATCAAAATGGAGTGAGCCAGACAAGGCCTTAGGTGAAGGAACTGTAAATACCAATAGTGTTCCGATATTCCGTTATGCCGAAGTTTTATTGAATTATGCTGAAGCAAAAGCAGAACTTGGAACTTTTACGGCCTCAGACTGGGCAAATACTATTGGAAAACTGCGTGCCCGAGCTGGTATTACTGGTGGTTTGGATGCATTGCCAACTTCAATCGATTCATATCTTCAGGAAAATTACTTTCCTGATATTACCGATCCTGTTCTTCTTGAAATCAGACGGGAAAGAGGAATAGAACTGGCAATGGAAGGCCACCGATTTTATGATCTGGTGCGTTGGAAAAGAGGTGAATTAATGGCAGAAGTCTGGAGAGGTCTTTATGTGCCAGAGGCCAATCAATATTACGACATTAACAATGACGGAAATCCAAACGTATATTTCTATACAGAAGATCCAGGTGATAACCGGCAGGATGGTGTTTTTTATCTGAATGTCGCAGCAGATCGGCAATTAACCAACGGTACTCATGGTGAATTGACATGGCGAGAAAGTGTAAATAAAGTATGGCAAGACCACTTTTATTTATACCCGATACCAGAGTCTGATCTGTTGACAAATCCAAATCTTGAACAGAACCCTGGGTGGTAAAAACTTCAGATAACAATCTTTTAGAAGCCGAATATATTTAATATAACTCCGGTTCTTTTGGCAACTTCGGTTATAGTATCAGTAATCGAAGTTGCTTTTTTAATTCTTGGGATAAATAGTATTGAGACAATATCTGGATGTTTCTAAAACTTTTTAAGTTTGTATAAAGCTGATTAAATAATTTTTCTACAATTA
>SLPZ01000039.1 GCA_007131725.1 Balneolaceae bacterium | reverse complement strand
TATCGGAACCCTTTATTGCCCCACCCGAAAACCCGATCAGCTTTAGAAGGCTCTCTCCTGAGGAAATCTCAACCTATCCTGCCGGCAACAGCGATATCGCCAAAGTGGTTCAGTCTTTGCCGGGTGTTTCAGGTTCCGTAACAGGATTTCGAAACGATGTAATTATCCGTGGAGGTGCTCCCAACGAAAATGTCTACTACCTGGACGGCATTGAAATACCGACCATCAACCATTTTTCTACACAGGGGAGTGCGGGCGGCCCGGCTGGCTTGCTCAATGTTTCTTTTTTTGAGGGCGTGGAACTCAGTACAAGTGCTTTTGGTGCATCAGCGGGTAACGCTCTTTCGGGTGTGCTGCGGTTTAACCAGCGCAGAGGCAATGACAGAGAATTCCGAAGTAATTTTCGGGTTGGTGCCAGCGAAGCGGCATTAACCACCGAAGGTCCTCTGTTTAAGGGTGACGCTTCCTCCTCCAATACTACATTCCTCGCCTCAGTGCGCCGTTCATATCTTCAATTGCTCTTCCAATTGATCGATCTGCCATTTTTGCCAGACTATTGGGATTATCAATACAAAGTAGACCACAGGTTTAATTCGAGAAATCAAATTTCCTTTATCGGTGTTGGTTCGATAGATGATTTCAGAATAAATGTTCCTGATGATATTACACCCGATCAGCAGGCCATTCTGGACCAGGTACCCGTAATTCGTCAGCGCACCAATACCACGGGCCTGACCTGGCAGCGCCGTCTGAGTGATGGACTTGGAGTAACACGAACATCCCTGAGCCGAAGCTGGTTTTATAACGATTTTTCCCGGTTTCGGGACAACGAAAATGAAGAAGGCCTTTTCTCCCGCAATCGGGCACGAGAATGGCGCAAAACTCTTCGAAATGAAACAACGTTTTTCCGTGAGCGCTCTACTATTTCCGCCGGTGCATCAGCCAGGGTAAAGATCTTCCGAAACGACTTTTTCGATGAGAATACCAATGTTGAGTTTGATTCAGACCTTACCTTTTTGAGCTATGGCGGATTTTTTCAGTGGTCATCAGAACGCCTTTCCGATCGTCTGGATTTGACAGCCGGTGTACGATTTGACGGCAACACATTCACCGATACCGGCAACGAGATTTACAGAACACTTTCCCCGAGAGCTTCACTAAGCCTGAACCTGGATGAATCAGGGCAGTGGAAAGCAATATTATCAGCCGGGCGCTTTTATAAAAAACCACCGCTTAACCTGCTTGGCTACCAGGAATCAGGTGAATTTGTCAACCGCGACACCCGGTACATCCGATCCGATCACCTGACGGGTGGCATTAATTACTATCCGAGATCAAGCACAAAGATTTCGCTTGAAGGCTTTTTAAAACTGTATGATGACTACCCCGTTTCCATTCGCGAGGAGGTTAGCCTGGCCAATCTGGGTGGAGGTTTTGAAGTTCTTGGAAACGACAATGTAGAAACCGCAGGAAGAGGCAGAACCTACGGAATGGAATTTCTGACTCAGCAAACATTTTCCACCAATTATTACGCTATACTTGCCTATACACTATTCTGGAGTGAATTTACCGGTTTTGACCGGGATCTCTATCAGCCATCCGTCTGGGACAGCCGACATCTTCTTACATTTACCGGTGGTTATCAAATTGGAAACAAATGGGAATTCAGCCTGAGGACTCGTCTGCTGGGCCGAACACCTTATGCCCCCATTAACGAGGAGCGCAGCATCGAAACCTATCCATCGTTTGTATTCGATTATAGCCGGCTTGGAAGTGATCGCCTGCGGCCATTTAATGCTACGGATATCCGTATAGACAGAAAGTGGAATTTCCAGAACTTTTCAATTGATGTATATCTTGAAATACAGAACGTCTTTGGACAAAACACCCCGTCAGAACCAAGCTATTTGCTTCAAAACGGGGAAAACCCAAAGTTAATACGAGTTGACCAGCTAAGTGAATCATCAATCCTGCCGACGATAGGGGTTATACTGGATTTTTAAGTGAGTTCGATCTCCAGAGGTCGATTTATGCAGGAGATGCCGCTTGTTTCTTTTGAGAATCGGTATTCGTAATGAAAGAATTGATCAAATTTTTTCAATGTCATGCAGAGTTTGGAATTCTCAAATATCCTGAATTCAATCGTTGACAAATTACTGCATGAAAAATTTTGATTACTCTCTTTTATTTTTGATTTCGGGCCCGAAATCTATACGGTCTGTAATCAAACGAACTCCTCGTTTAAAGGTGAAATAAAACCATGTCCACTCGATAAAAACACGGAATCGGTTGCGAAAACCAATTAAAAAGAGAATGTGGACAAAAGACCATAAAATCCACGCAAAAAATCCGGAAAACTTAAATCCGCGAATATCAGCCACAGCTTTGGCCCTCCCGATAGTAGCCATCGTTCCTTTATCTGTGTAGCGGAATGATGGGCGTTCTCCGGGCTTTCCATTTTCCGAAGCCAGTAATTTTCCCAGGAAACGTCCCTGCTGCATGGCAACCGGGGCAAGCGCAGGAAGCGGATCGCCCTGTTCATCTTCAAGGTATGCTGCATCGCCAATTACAAAGATATTCGGATATTCCGGAACGGAAAGATCCGTGTTCACCTTCACCCGGCCGGCCTTGTCCTGTTCAGCGCCGAGAGTGGCCAGCATGGGAGATGCAGCAACACCGGCAGCCCAAATGATATTGGGAGTTTCAATTGATCCTTTTTTAAACCTGACACGGTTTTCTGCAATATCCGAAACCGGGGTGTTCAAAAGAACCCGCACACCCATATCCTCCAGCATTTTTCGGGCTTTTTCCGAAAGTGAAGGGGGATAGCCATTCAGAATTCGCGGGGCGGCTTCAACCAAAAATATCCTTGTTTCATTTTTGGAAAGGTTTTGATAGTCACGCATCATATTGCGTTTGGCAATTTCAGCCACAGCTCCTGCCATCTCTACACCGGTTGGACCGCCGCCTACTATCACATAGGTCAGATAGGGCTCGCGCAGTTTGGGATCATCGAGCTGTTCTGCCTCTTCGAGTGACATCAAAATACGCTCCCTGATATCCAGCGCATTTGAGATGGTTTTTAGGCTGATGGCGTGCTTTTCCCATTCATCATTTCCGAAATAGTTGTACCGTGCGCCGGGAGCAAGAATCAATTTGTCAAACTCAACCTCTCTGCCATCATTCAGTGTAAATGATTGTTGATCTGGGTTAATCCCGGTAACCTCTCCAAGTAAAACCCGGATACCTGATTTCTTACCCACTATTTTTCGGATCGGTACTGCAATGTCGCCGGGTGAGAGGGCAGCCGTAGCCACCTGGTAAAGCAGCGGCTGAAACAAGTGGTGGTTGGTTCGGTCAATGATGGTTATTGAAGCGTTGCTTTTTTTTAATTTCTTAGCGGCAGAAATCCCGCCAAATCCACCTCCAACAATAACAATATGTTCCTTTATTGATGAGCTCATAGCTGACAAATAGTCTTTTTCAGTTGTGTTAACTTTTGAAATTATTCCCGTTCCTCAAAGGTCAGTAAGGCAACAAGTATTCGTACAGTGTTGGAATGTTTTTGCACTTTAAATCTGAACTGATGCAGGTTCTGTATGATGCATAGCCCATCAATCTTTTGACATAGAATAACTGCACGAAAAATCGCCCTCGACAATGTAGGATGTTCGTTCAACTTTGCTGTTAAACAGCCGCCTGTAAAATTCAGCTTCAAGCCGGCAGGGCAGCGTTGTTTCTTTCACAACTTCGCGGAACGGACAGTTGCACTCCCTGATGGTGATAGTTCCTGATTCGCTATCAATGTCATATTCCGGCATAAAACCTTCCTCATCAAGCATATCAGCGAGTACATTCAGGCGATCAAACAAATTATTGGTGCCTGCATCATCCATCAGACGGGCGGCTTTTTGATATTTTTTTTCCCAGAACTCCTCAAAAAATTCCTCAATCGCAGCCCCTTCATCGCGCTGTTTCAGAAAAGAAACAAAGTTTTTCATCAGAGCCGATTCGCCTGAAGGGTATATTCCATGTCCCTGCCGGGTTAATTGATACTGCAAACAGGGCCGCCCGGGACCTGACCTTTCATAGGTTCGTTTGATGTATCCGTCTCGTTCAAGCTGTAGAAAATGCTCACGAAGGGTAGTTTTGGCCAGGCCGATATCTTCTGTTACCTCATCAATAGAAAGAATTCCGTTGCGTTTCAGAAGATCCAATATCTGTTTTTTAGTGCCTGTTATCATGAAGTTTAGGGCGGTAAGAATCGGTTACGATTACGTTTCAGCAAGTTTCTGCTCAATTTCCGGGAGCAGATAGTCTTTTTCGGTGCTCAGATGGATATCAAGCATCTTATCAAGGGATTTTAAGTGATTGCAGAGAATGCGTATAGTTGAGCTTGATTGTTCATCAAAATTAAAATCATTACTGAGATTGCGGATGGTTTTCATTGCAGCTCGTATCTGTTGATGGTCTTCCTTTACTATAGTAATCGACCGTCTTAGGCCCTGAGCGTTGCCATCCAGCATTTTCTCACGCTCCTGTTCAAAGAGTTTAACCAGCGGGTAGAATCGTTTTTTCTCGAAATTGAGATAAAAATCCAGCCGGTTCAGTAATTGTTTGATGTGCCAGTCAGCTTCTTTCAGCCACGGATACTGTTTGACAAGCAATTTGTTTGTTCGGGAAAAATCTTTTCGAACGGAATCTGCTACATCAAGAATGGGATCGAGACTGTGATTCAGAAGGTAATCACAAACTTCAGATGGAGTTGCTCTGCCGAGTTCATGTTCATCGGGAATACCGCTTTGTAAAAATGAATAGGGTTTTTGTTGATGTCCGTTTATCCAATCCAGCAGCTCTGTTTCATTCCACTGGTTTTCGACACATACCTGGTGTAGTGTTTTATCGTAATTTGTTTCCAGGTCGAGTCCGATAGACTTAAGCATTTGCGGAACCACTTGATTGATGGAGGCAATTTGATCTATGGTTGCCTTAGGTTTAATACGTTGATTTGTTGTTTCGGATTTCATAGTGTGATACTTGAAGTGATCTCTTTTTTTGTTTGAAAGATAATAGGAGTTAGAATATAGTGCAATTAAAACGGTAATAACCTTTTTAATTAGATTAAATATTTGTAAAAAGCCTGATTTGACTAATCCACGTGGCGTGAGGAATGTAAAGGATTTTTTGCCTGATTTCATTCGGCAAGCGGGATCGGTGCTGATCAGGGCGCTAAGATATTTCATCCTGAATAAGAAATAATCTATCAGGTTAATTAATTATATAGAAAGGATTTAGTTAAGTGAAGTTGTTATATTAAGACGTAGAGAGTAACCAATAAAACTAAAATAAATCGAACAGTATGAGTATAAAAAATCTAATAGGACTCGACAGCGAAAAAACAACAAAATTAGCAGACAAACTTAACCTTCTTCTGGCGAATTACTCTGTGTTTTATCAAAATACCAGGGGATATCACTGGAATATTAAAGGAGATTCCTTCTTTGTTCTTCATGAAAAGTTTGAAGAGCTATATGATGACCTGTTTTTGAAAATAGACGAAGTTGCCGAGAGAATTTTAACGCTGGGGCACACTCCCGAACATCAATATTCAAAATATGTTGAGCAGTCAGACATTCCGGAAAGCGGTAAAGTAACAGACGGAGAAAAAGCCATTCATGAAATTCTGAATGCATTTAAGGTAATCCTGGAGATACAGCGCGAGATTCTGGAACTCTCGGATGACGCCGATGATGAAGGAACAAACGCCCTGATGAGTGATTACATCACCGAGCAGGAGAAACTGGTTTGGATGTATGCATCGTACGTGAATAAGTAGAGTTAGTATAGCTCATCGCAACTCTGCCAGGAATCCCGGCAAAAAAACCGGGATGCTCTGGCAGGTTGCAGAACTTAAACAACTCTGCCAGGTCGCTAAATAACCCACCGCGATTCTGCCAGGAATAACGGAAAAACGCCGGGATATTCTTACAAGTCGCTTTATTGTAGGGCCACTCTCAGCGAAAAAAATAAATTTCTGCCTGCTCCCGGCATGGAATTTACGCTCAGGTGATCGGTGTAAAATGAGTTCAGTATATTCTCAAATCCGGTTTGCAAAGCCAGGTTTTGTGTGATTTGGGTTGAAGCGAACAGATCCCAGAGTGCATGTCCTTTTGTTTGCGTCTCAAGGCTGTTTTGTTCGGCGATGCGGTTTTGCGAAGCCGCCCAGCGAAGCCTTGATTCAATTGAAACGGTGTCCGACTGACGCTGAATATACAGGGTTCCTTTCAGGGGCGGGATCATTGGCAGCGGTTCGTCAAGCTCTTGGTGCTGCCCCAAAACGTAAGAAGCGGAACTACCCGCACTCCACGAATGGGTGATTTGAAAATTCAGATCAGCCTCAAAACCGGTTAGCAGTGCCACACCCATATTTTCATATCGTTTGAACATGTCATCAACCCGGTAACCGGCGATATAGTTGTTCATCCGGTTCAGCCAAACCGAGGTGGTGCCGCTCCAGCGGGATTGGCTGTTGCCGAATGTGAAGAAAAATTCTGCCTGGCTGCTTCGTTCATTTTCCAATCCGGGATTCCCGATGTAGAAAAAATCATCCAGCGGCTGGTAAATATAATAGCCGTAGCGCTCCATGTGGTCGGGGAGACGGGTTCCGTCGGATGCCCGTATTCCGGCCAAAAATCGTTCCGAGAGCTGTTTCTCAGCACTGATCCCGATTGAATAGGCCCATCCGGTTGGCTCCATCTCATCCAGTTCAGGATATTCTGCCCGGTAAGTGGCAATTGCACTCTGCTCTTCGAGGCGGTAAGTTCCAGCCTCCGACTGAAGGCTGGCTCCAAAAATCCATCCGCTGCCGGCAAGGTACTGGTATGAAAATGCCGCCGAAGCGTTGCGCCGGGTCACATCCCCCAGGTTCACCAGATACATATCCTGAACATCGGGGTTGATGTGTTCCATCAGCATATCGGCGAATGCCTGTATGGTGAATGCCTCCAGTTTCAGGTTTG
>SLPZ01000248.1 GCA_007131725.1 Balneolaceae bacterium | reverse complement strand
TATTTTGCACTGCGTATTAACCGAAAGTTTTTATAAAAATCAGAAAAATAAAGTTATGCTGAATAGTTATAAAATCATATAGATAAAAATCAAGCCGTTAATAAATAATTCATTATGAAAGTAACCCTTAAAGACATTGCAGACGACACAGGATTTGCAATTTCAACCATTTCTCGAGTTTTAAGGGGATCTGATAAAATAAGCCGCGATACGCATAAGAAAGTTCTGATGAGCGCCAAAAAACTGGGATACAAAATGCCCAATAACGGAGAATTTATTCCCAAAAAGCATTTAAATCTGGCACTCATTGCTACAGGTTTTCACGAGGGAGAGTTTTATTCCTGCTATTATCACGGACTCAACAAAGCAGCAAGCAAAAATAACGTACGCCTGTTTTTAAAGGCCGTGCTTGATTATCAGAATGGGTTGGCTCAACTCCTGAAAGAATTAACAGCAGATTATTACGACGGAATCATTTTATTTATTCCGGAACTGACTGCTGGAAATTATACCGATCTTGCGGAAAAGCTTCCCGACGATTTCCCAATTATTTCAAATTCACTGATCGAAAATCCTGTTTTTCCAACAGTTACCTTCGACAGTTATTCCGGCGGATACCTTGCTGCCAGGCATCTTCATGAAAAAGGTTACAAAAAACTTGGGATTATTCTCGGGCATCCAAGACGTTCCGAATCCAGATTTCGAAGAAACGGATTTGCCGATTACATCAGCCAGCAGCCCGGGCTTGATTTGAGCTGGGTGGCCGAGGGAGATTTTACATTTGAAAGCGGAGTAGGTGCTTTCAAACAATTTCATACCGAAAAACAGAAACCGGATGCAATATTCGCTTCGAATGACACAATGGGCAGTGGATTTATCTGTTCCGCAAAAAAGGCAGGTTACAAAATACCGGATGATGTGGGCATAATCGGTTATGATGATTTGCCATCAAGCAAATTTATGCATCCAACTATGTCGTCTGTTCATACCGATTATGAGAAACTCGGAAATGCCACGATTAAATCCCTTATCGAGAGTTTTTCAAAAACAAGCGAAAGGTCCAATCTGCTGAGCTTTGTGCCGGTATCTCTCTCCGAAAAAGAATCAACCTGAGCATCTAATTTTGCTCCCGAAAGCTTTCGGGACAACACCATATCAAAGGTGACAGTCCAAAAGTCCCCTCTTGAGAGGGTGTGTGAAAATAATTTTCCAAAAAAATATGACTTAAAAAATTTAAGTTTTGAGCCCTGATACGGGTGCCTACCTTTTCGGACCCACCCCCGACCCCTCCCTATCACACCAAAAAACGGTGTGACAAGGAGGGGAGCTCTTGAAAACCATTCGATACTTAAAAAATTTAATGTCATCACTATTTGAACCGGAATATTCTCACTGTCTCTTAAGAAAGGATTTAGGGGTGTGTTCGTAAGGAAAAAATCGTTGATTCAAGCTTTTAAACAGCAATCTTAAAAAATCTGTCAATAGTAGTTTAAAAACATTTAATCCAGGAGAATAAATCCTGCAAATTTCGTTACTTTCTCACCTTAATCCGGCAAAAGAAGAATAAACCGTCACTGAATTGACCCGTCTCGATTTAGCCATCATTATTGCATACCTGCTGTACATAACCTGGAGGGGATTCCGGTTCAGAAAAGATTACAGCACTACCGAAGATTTTTTTCTTGCAGGGCGCTCTCTTAGCTGGCCCCTGATCGGGCTGTCTCTTTATGCCACCAACATTTCCATCACCAGCGTAATCGGGATGAGCAGCAGCGGTTACGAAACCGGCATCTCAGTATTTAACTACGAGTGGACCGGCGCAGTGATGCTCATCATTTTTGCGGTTTTTATCGTTCCGCACTATCTCAAATTCAGGCTCACCACCATGCCCGAGTTTTTGGGGAGGCGGTTTGATGACCGGTCCCGCCTCTATTTTTCGGTGATATCCATCATGGTGAGTGTATTGATCGATATTGCCGGAGCGCTCTATGCCAGCAGTGTTCTGCTGAAGGGTATTTTTCCCGAGGTGGAGATTTATGTGTTTATTATTTTGATGGCGGTGGCAACCGGGTTCTATACCATGGCGGGCGGCCTCCGGGCGGTAATCGTAACCGACAGCATTCAGGCAATAATGTTAACGGCTGCCTGCATCATCGTTGCCGCAGTGGCATTTTATCAGGTTGGTTCATGTGAGGAAGTACGCAGCTCCATCGACACCCAATTTCTGAGCCTGATTCAGCCTACCGATGACCCTTTCATTCCCTGGCCAACGCTGATTGTCAGCCTCCCGATTCTGGGATTCTATTTTATGTGTTCCAATCAGCACATGGTGCAGCGGGTACTGGGCGCCCGTTCAGTTGAAGATGGGAGAAAGGGAGCCATTTTTGCCGGTTTTCTGAAACTGCCCCTGCTTTTTATCATCGTTATTCCGGGAACACTCGGTTTAATACTCTATCCTGAAATCGAAAATCCCAACCTGATTTTTTCCGAATTGATTTTCGAGTTTTTACCAATGGGAGTACTTGGGCTGATTTTAACAGGCTTCATCGCCGCACTCATGTCCAGTATCGATTCGGCACTCACTGCCTCTTCAAGTATTGCCACACTTGATATTTACAAAAAGTACCGGCCGGATAGCAGCCAGAAAAAACTGCTCAAGATCGGTAAAATATTTATTCTTATTGCTGTAACCCTCGCATCACTCTGGTCACCGATGATTGATCGTTTTCCCACACTCTGGGAATATTTGCAAGCTGTTCTGGCCTACCTGAGTCCGCCGGTTGTAACCTGCTATCTTGCCGGCCTGTTCTGGAAACGATCTACAAAAGATGGAGCCTTTTACTCTCTCATAACCGGTGGGATTGTGGCACTTATACTGGTGGTTAATAATTTTATTCTGCCATTTTATACGATCCACTATCTCTATTCGGCATCCATCATATTTCTGGTTAGCTGCCTTGCAATGGTATTCATCAGCCTTCGCTGGCCGGATGACAGTTTCGATAAATTCCAGGGAACCATACCGCCTGCAGAAATTCCAACAGAGACCTTACCGTGGTACAAGAGCCACAAAACATTCGCAATAGTTGTGCTGGCAATTACTGCTGTGGTTGTTTACCTGTTTTGGTAGTTAATCAAATTTTCTAGCGAATTGACTGGCGCAAGCACTTGTGATGAGCCTGACGAAGAATTTTGCTTGTACCTTATAGAGTTAAAAAGAATGTACTCAGAACACTGAGATCCTTCGACTTCGGTTCTCCGCCAGCGGCCGGATTACCTCCGCTCTTGATGACGTGAGCACTGGTAGTAATAGTGAATCGGCGTATGTAGTAATCCTGCAATGCATAGTTTCCCGATACGCCGGTTCATAGTTCTTACCCATAATCGTCATCCTGAGCCACTAATTTTGCCCAAATGCGGGGCAACACCATTGAACAGGTGACAGCTCAAAAAGTCCCCTCTCGAGAGGGGAAATGTGCAGATGAAAGTCCGGCGGCTGACGGACGGTTCATCAAACGAGGGGTGTGTCCGTAAAGGTGAAATCATCGATTCGAGCCAAAAATCAGTATTTTCCAGAAATCTGTCATTGGTAGCGGAGTCCTACGGTGTTTTTCCGAAGGACGAAGTTGAATGATCTCCATCCAACATAGCATGAATTGCAAATTTCAGTACACTTATTAGACTTATACCAACTTCAAATACAGTTTTCAACTCAAGTTTAAAGAAACAATTTTCGTGTTATTTCCTTCACCAGCAGTTCAGACCCATCCCCCGGCCCCTTCCCTATCAGGCCAAACTACGGCCTGACAAGGAAGGGGTGACTTTTTAAAGAATTTTCAGCCATACAAAAAAAGCCCCTCCCTGCGGTTCCCTCTCTATCCCGACTATACTACAGTCTGGACAAATTGAGCAAAGCGAAATCCCGATTTCGCAAAATTCGAGAGAAGGGGTGACGTTCTTCGAAGGTTTTCATGAATAAAAAAGTCCCTCCTTGTCCCGATGCAGTTCAATCGGGATAGGGAGGGTCCGTCATGATCAAAATTATATGGACTTGTGCCAACTCCAAAAACAAATTCTGCTCAGGATTAAAGAAACAATTTTCGAGTAATTTCTTTCACCAGCAGTTGAGAGGGTACAGACCGGAACATCTGCAGCCATGATACATTCTCTCCGGCGGCCATTCGGATACGATACTGCTGATATTTTTCCTGCTCTTTATTCATTTTATGGCGGTGTTTTTCGAAACAGGCACGGTATCCTTCAATTTGGTTATCTGATGTTGTGATGCTTTCTCTGTCATCGCTCATATTCACCACCTGCAGTGTATGCGGTACACATTTGATAGGGCCGAAGTCGTGCGCCAGCCTGATCCACAGGTCATAATCCTGGGCTGCGGGCAGCGATTCATCATAACCGCCCACTTCCAGGATGTACTCTTTCCGGGTTAAAACCTGGTTGCCCACCTGGTTGTAGAAAAGCAGATCCTGAAGGGTGATAGTTTCCTTTTTTTTCCAGACAGCTTCCCTTTCACCAAAAATCATACGGTCGTTTGAGCAAACTCCGGAAATGCCTTCTGTGAAGCCATCCAGCAGATATTCAACCCGTTTCGGCCGCCAGAAATCATCATCATCAAGGCCTGCAACAAATTCTCCTTTTGCCTGTTCAATAGCTATGTTCCGGCTTGCCGCAGCACCTTTTGGTGTTTGATTGCGGATAATAGTCACGGCATGTTTTTCGGAAAATTCAGCCAAAACATCCGGGGTATTATCTTCAGAGGCATCATCCACCACAATAATTTCCAGGTTTTCCCAGGTTTGTTCTGCTACAGACTGTAATGCCCGAAGAAGAGTATCGGCACGATTACAGGTTGGGATATAGGCGGTTACTAATGGTTGCGGATTCTCCGGCATGGTTCTTTCCGAGGATTGATTATATTTATTTGGTGCACAGTATTACGACGGTTCAAAATAAAAAAACAGACCTGCTCAAAACAAAATTATGCAAAGCCGGCCACGAATCACAGTTGCAATCTGCACATTTAACCGTGCGGGATATCTTGCCGATACGCTCGGGGACCTGGCTACGCAGCGGACCGATCCGGCTCTGTTTGAAATCCTGGTCATCAACAATAACAGCCGTGACGGCACTGAAACCGTCTGCGAAATTTTTTCCAAAACGCATCCCGAATATAATTTCCGCATGGTTTCGGAAAAAAAACAGGGTTTGTCGATTGCACGAAACCGTGCTGCTAAAGAAGCCAAAGCTGAAGCCATTTTTTATATTGATGATGATGTGAAACTGCCGGAAGATTTCATAAACACAGCGCTGGATTACCTGGAAAAACGACCGTCAACACTGTGTGCAGGCGGCAGAATTTTTGTGGATTTTGATGAGCCGGAAAAAGAGCCGGACTGGATTCCGGGTGAGCTGATGCCGATGTTTGGCCTGCACGATTTGGGTGATGATGATCTCACCTATCCGAAGAGCAATTTTCCGAGGGGCGGCAATATGATGATCCGTAAGACGGTTTTCGAAGCCTTCGGATATTTTGATACCACACTTGGGCGAACCGGGGAGCAGCTATTGGGCAGCGAGGAAAAAGATTTTTTTGAGAAAATCCGCCGGAATGGGGTGGATCTGCACTACTGGGCAGATCTCAGGCTTACACACCGAATCGGGGCATCGCGGCTGGAAAAAGAGTACCTTGCAAAACAATCGGAAGGTATTGGCCGCAGTGAAAGGCTGCGATTAATGGGAGATTATGAAAACCTTTTAAAAAAATTCGGGAGCGAGCTGTTCAAGCTCACAGGCTGCCTGTTTTTATCGGTTTGGTATTTGATGCAAGGCAGGGCCAAAGCCGCCGGATTTCTGTTACAATTCCGGTTTTGGGTGTTGAGGGGTTTTATATCCGGGCCAGAAAATAAATGACACAATTTTTCAAGTGTTGGAGTTTCTGCTTCCGGTTGTCGGTGCAGGTGGCTGAAAACGATCAACTGAGGAATAAAACAGCATATTTTGCTTTAAGCCTGTCAGTTAACGATTTATTCATCTGATACAGCAGCCATATAAATCGAAATAAATTTGTTCAATGTATAGGGTAGAATCCTGCTGTTCTATGAACCAATATTTCAATGAATAATGGACAAAAAATGTTTCAACCCTGTGTCAATACGCCGTATCTTTTCAGCTATTGATAAATCTAAAAACTGAACATTTTGAGCGATCAGAAAATCATTTTCTCCATGGAAGGTGTTGGGAAAGTTTACAAGCCCAACAAAACCGTTCTGAAAAATATTTACCTCTCATTTTTCTACGGGGCCAAAATCGGGGTGCTTGGGCTGAACGGCGCCGGTAAAAGCACGCTGCTTCGTATTATTGCCGGTGAGGAGGAGGATTACATCGGAAATATATCACGCCAAAAAGGAATTACCTTCGGGTATCTGCCTCAGGAACCGCTGATTGATGAAGAGAAAACCGTTATTGAGATTGTGCGGGAAGGTGTACAAGGAACGATGGATCTCATTCAGCAGTACGAGGCCGTGAACGAGGAGTTCAGCAACCCCGACGCCGATTTTGACAAACTGATCGCAAAACAGGCACGGCTTCAGGAAGAAATTGACCGCATTGGTGCGTGGGATATCGACTCAAAACTGGAGCAGGCGATGGATGCCCTTCGCTGTCCGCCTTCGGATACATCCATCAGTGTACTCTCCGGCGGTGAGAGAAGACGTGTGGCACTTTGCAGGCTGCTGTTGCAAAAACCGGATGTGCTGCTGCTCGACGAACCCACAAACCACCTGGATGCCGAGTCGGTAGGCTGGCTGGAACAACATCTGGCGCGATATGAGGGAACCGTGATTGCTGTTACGCACGACCGCTATTTTCTGGATAACGTGGCCGGCTGGATCCTGGAACTGGACCGGGGAGAGGGAATTCCGTTTAAAGGGAATTACTCATCGTGGCTGGAGCAGAAGAAAAAACGGCTTGAAACGGAAGAAAAGCAGGAATCGAAACGGCAGAAAACCCTGCAGCAAGAGCTGGAGTGGATCAGGCAAAATCCCAAAGGGCGAAGGGCAAAAAGCAAGGCGCGGATTAATGCCTACGAAAAAATGCTTTCGGAAGATTATCAGAAGCGGCGTGATGACATGGAAATTTTTATCCCTGCCGGACCGCGGCTGGGCGATAAAGTGATTGAAGCCAAAAGTGTATCAAAGGGATATAATGAACGGCTGCTTGTGGAGGAGATGAATTTCAGCCTGCCGCCGGGTGGAATTGTGGGAGTAATTGGTCCCAACGGAGCCGGTAAAACCACACTGTTTCGAATGATAACCGGAGAAGAAAATCCCGACAGCGGAGAGCTTTTTCTGGGCGATACCGTGACGCTGGGTTACGTGGATCAAAAGCGTCCGCTGGATCCGGGGAAAACCATCTGGCAGGAAATATCTGATGGAAAAGACACCGTTCAGCTTGGCAGCCGGGAGATTAATTCGCGTGCCTATGTGGCGAGATTTAATTTTACCGGAAGTGATCAGCAGAAAAAGGTGAGTGAAATTTCAGGCGGAGAGCGCAACAGGGTGCATCTTGCCAAAATGCTGAAGGAGGGGGCAAACGTGCTGCTGCTGGATGAGCCGACCAACGATCTTGATGTGAACACGCTGAGAGCCCTCGAAGAGGCCCTTCTTGAGTTTGCCGGCTGTGCCGTGATCATCTCTCACGACCGCTGGTTCCTGGACAGGGTGGCTACACACATCCTGGCATTCGAAGGCAACAGCCAGGTGAAATGGTTTGAGGGAAATTACCAGGAGTATGAAGAGAACCGCAGAGAACGGCTTGGAATCAGCGAAGAACAGCCCACCCGCATTCAATACAAAAAACTGATGCGGGATTAAGCGGGAGAGACCCATCCCTCGTCTACTTACATGGCGCAAACGTCTCGTTTGTGCCACCCTTTATATAGCCTGTAATGCCGCAAACAGCCTGCCCCGTTTTTGGGGTCTCGTTTGTGCCACCATGCTATCAGAACAACTCTATAAAGTCATTTAGATAAAGAATACCGTTTGATAAACCACATCCCGGCTTTTTCGGACCCATCCCCCGGCCCCTTCCCTATCCCGACTAAACTGCAGTCGGGACAAGGAAGGGGTGACTTTTACGAAGTAAATTGCCAATAAAAAAAGAAAGCCCCTCCTTGCGGCTTGTCATTCGCTGGCGGTAATTGGCCGGGGCCGACATAATCCATAAAAAATTATGTGCTGGTTATGATCTTTACTGTGCAAGAAACCCGGCCTTGAATAAATTGGCGATACAGTGAATCTGTAGATGCGCGAAAGAACAATTCGTTACCGGCCAGGTGTTTTGATTACAAGGACAAACCGTGATGGACCATTCGAATTGTTCAGCGCAGCTACAATGAGCGCGCCAATTTATTCACCGCCTTGTCCCGACAAGCTTGTCGGGATGGTTCGTTTTGCCCCGCAGGGATCCCGATGGGGGATCAAGCCAAAATGAACAACAATTGCCTTAACGTATTAAAACCTTGTGCTACAATAAAATTCTTTAATAATCTGTATTACCTGGATAATCTCTAAGGGTTGGGGAGGGGTCTGACGAAGTATCCGTTTGTGCCATTATCCAATCAAATTACGCCTGCCCCGCTAAATATGCGTACTCGACAATTTTTTAGTATATTAATTAGACATTGACATCTAATTAATTACATAAAAACTACGCTGATTATGACCACGCCAAGACCTCTTACACGCCGCGAATTTATGAAGCTGTCGGCAGCCGCTGCCGCAGGCATCGCAGTTTTGCCTGGTTGCAATTTTGACAGAACCACGTTCCCCGAACCGATGAAACGCCGGTTTGGCCGCACAAATTTTGATGTGACGACATTTGGCCTGGGAGGGCAATCATCCATCCAGTGGACACCGGAAGATGTAAACCCGGTGGATATAATCCTGAAATCATTCGACCTGAAAGTAAACTACTTCGACACATCGAATGTGTACGGCCCAAGCCAGGAAAATTTCGGAAAAGCTTTTGAAAAACTGAACCTGATTCCCGGCCGCAGCAACTACGACGAAAATCTTCGTGAGTCGATTTTCCTCACTACAAAGTCGATGATCCGCTGGGCAAAAGGCGGATATCCGGAAATGGACAATGTTCGTAACAGCACCAACGCCGATCACGGAGAAGGGGCCGTGGCCGACCTGAAACGGTCGCTTTCACAAATGTTTGGAGACGGCCGCGGATATTATCCCGAAGGCTCTTATGTTGATATGATCATGATCCACAATCTCACCTCATTCGAGGAAATTGATGTTGTTTACAAAGGCCTTGAGGGAGAATTCGACCCGAACGGAAACTTTGGCGCTCTGATTGCACTGCGCGATTTCCGCGACGGCACCAATATCACCGGCCTCAACCCTGATCACGAAAAACTGGTGCGGCATCTCGGTTTTTCCGGCCACTATTCGGCGCCTGCCATGATGGAGATGATTCAGCGGGATCAGTGGGACCTGCTTGATGGAATGCTTGTGGCCATCAACGTAAACGACCGCCGATACCTGAACATGCAGTATAACGTCATCCCGGTAGCGCAGGAGAAGGATATCGGGGTTGTGGGGATGAAAGTATTTTCCGATGGCGCCATGTACGGAAAGCATGCCGGATGGAGCAACCAGCCCGAACATGTGATACGCACGGTGGGTGATGAATCCATTCCGAGCAAACCGCTGATTGAATACGCACTGACCACCCGCGGCCTGGATACGCTGATCATCGGCATCGGCCACATTGATGAGGATCCGCTGAGGTGCCAGCTTGTGCAGAATTTCTATGCCTGCCAGATTGAAGAAGATGCACTATCTGAGCCGGAGCGCCGCGAGCTGGAACAGCTCGGTATGCATGCATACGACGGAAAATCCAACTATTTCCAGATGGCTGACGAAGGCCTGACGCCGCCGAGAAATCCCAGGATTTCTGTGGATGACCGGATCCGGATTTCATGGGATACCTCCTATGCGGGTGATGAACCTATCACACATTACGAAGTTCTGAAAGACGGCAGGGTAGTGGAAGAAATTCCCCATAAGCCCCAGGTATCGCTCGAGCGGCCGTTCGAGTGCCGCATTACGGAGCCGGGTGATGAGTTCCAAATCGTTGCCGTGGATGCTGCCGGAAGGCGGGCCGAATCAGATATTCTGGCCGTCTGATTGATGAATTAAACACTTTTTTTATAATCCGTTAGTCAAATATGGCACCGGCTTCTGCTTGTGCCATATTTTTTTGGAAAGAAATCCCGATGAAGACTTCGAATTTTCCCAATTCTATCCTGGATGTTTGAACCGATTTGATTAATAATATTCACCTGTTTTGTGTGCGTCGTCGACGCTACAAATTTGGATTTAATAATATCAATAATTTAGTAGAATTCATTTTTAAATTTGGGTCATGCAATCTGATTTATGATGAATACTTTACAGAAGAGATTGAAAACCATTATTGAACTAATACCTGTACGGGCTTACCCCGTTAGAGCATTTTTCCTCTAACGGGGTTTACCCTGAAGTCTTTCCCGGCAACCCCTCGAATGTGATATCGTGCTTTGACAGGCTTAATGCCTCGGGGTCTTTTCTTGTTGTTCTGATCTCCCCCGGGTTGCGCTCCATCATTCTTGCTTCGCAATTCTGATAGCCGCTTCACCCGGGGTTATAAGACCGGCCATCCCTGCCGGGATTTTTACACTGCATGTACTAAAACAAATTGTCCTTTAATTTGAGCAAACCATCCAAATAATTGAGGTTTCTTCTCGTGCCGGCATAAGCCAACCCAAATCTGCGAATTCGCTGTGTAAGTCACCAATGAGAGTAACATCAAGCTCCGATAGGAGCGGCCGATTTTATGGCAAAGCCATCCCTTTTCGGGGTAACCCCGGACAAGTTAGGGATGAAAACGCCTCTGCGTTTGAACCCGAACGCAGTCCGGGGGATAGAAAGCTCCCAAAAAAATCCCAAAGCAAGAAATGAAAAAAAGGCAACAAATAGCATCGAAGGGATTGGGTATGGTATACTTTAAGAAGAAACCCCAAAGCTGTTTTCCGGATCAGAGAACTATCGAATTTGGGTCATGCAATGAACAAAACAGGAATAATATTCAATGTTGCATGTAATTTATTCTCGCAGAAGAACACAGAGTAAATCGCAGATTTACGCTGAGTAACCTTCCTTTTTCTAAATTTTTTAATTTGAGCTCACTTTAGATCAATTAGTATCAGTAACTTTTCAGTGATATATTTATGGCATGAAAAAAGTTCTTCAAAAAAACATAATCAATATCACATCTGAGTATCGCGACGGGTTGAAAGAAATTTTTCAGGACGATCTTGATTCGGTGATCATTTATGGGTCTCAGGCTCGTGGTGAATCTACGGATGAATCGGATATTGATATACTTTGTGTTATGAAAAAACCATTCAACTATGGGGAGTTAATACTGAAAACAGCAAAAATTTCTGCTGATATTAGCCTGAAGCACGATGTTGTAATTTCTACAGCATTTGTTACGGTAGATGAGTTTCGCACCAAAAATACTCCATTCCTGAAAAATGTACGCAAGGAGGCACAAGTTGTATGAGCGAAATATAGAGTTTCCGACTTCGTTCCGACCAGAATGCGGTCGAAACTGCGCTCAAACTGACGGGGCCTATGATTTTAGATATAACTAATGTTATTTCAGTAGCAGAAAAATTTCTTAACCATCATAAATGAAATCTCGTCTCACCCTGTCCGGAATATCGATTGAGGTTACCCGCAAAAGAATCAAAAACCTGTACCTGCGTGTGTATCCGTCTGAAGGCCGTGTGGCGCTGAACTGCCCGTGGCACACAAGCCCCGGAAAAGTGAGAAAATTTGCAGAAGAGCGGCTGCCGTGGATCAAAAAGCATTTACAAAACGGGGCTGTCCGCAAAGGAAAACAGGAGCCGGCTTATGTAACCGGCGAGAAGCACCCGGTTTGGGGAGAAATGAGAGAGCTGAAAATAATTCGCTCCAAAAAGCCGCAATCGGTTTTTTTAAACGGGGCCGGAGTGATTGTGATGCTTGTAAAAAACGGCGCCACAGCCGCCCGCCGAAAGAAACTTATGCAGGAGTGGCACAGGGCGCAGTTGAAGCAAGAAATCCCGAAGCTCATTAAAAAATGGGAGCCGGTGATGAATGTGTCCGTAAATGAATTCGGTGTGAAAAAAATGAAAACCCGCTGGGGAACCTGCAACATCCGCGACCGGCGAATCTGGCTGAATCTTGAACTTGCCAAAAAAGACCCCGGCTGCCTCGAATTCATCGTAGTGCATGAAATGGCCCACCTTCTTGAAAAACATCACTCCCCGCGCTTCTACCGGCTGATGGACAAATTTTTACCGGACTGGAGGGAGAGGGAATGGTTATTGAATGGTGGGGTGTGAAATAGAGGATATTCTGATTTTTTGGCTGTGCTTATAATAAGAAAAATATGGCAAGAGCCTGAACTCTGTCATCTGTTACTGAAATGTTCAATAAATTTTTTGATGAACAATGTTATTGAACATATGAGGTGAAAATCGTTCTATTGTTTGGGTAAAAGCCAAAATTGTGGTTTTTATTGAAATGGATTAAGTTCATCAAGAATATGTTAGGCATCCTTAACACATTGTAAAGTGATAAGAAAAGACAAAAAAGTTATAACTAATTTAGAAGATTGGGAAAAGTATGGTGGTCCCAAAAATAGTACTCATTGGAAAGATGGTAGAAGTGCTAAAGAAGTAGCAAAAGCCTGGATTGAATCATTTCCTGAATTACCTGTTGAGGTAATACAAACACTTAATACTAACTCTGACATTGGGAAAATTGAAAGTTGGCACGCTGAACCCGAGGCTCGTTTAAAATTCGATACTTTTCGTGGTGAACCACCAAATCTTGATTTATTTGTTGTAGCTAATGATTCTGAGGGTTTTCTCGTAATGGGAATCGAAGCAAAAGCTGACGAACCATTTTCTACTATTCTCAGCGATGCCTATCGTGATGCCCTATCACGGTTGAAGAAAAACCCAAACTCAAAAGGCGTTATTAGACTTGAGAATTTGTTAAATAGTTTGTTTGGAGCCAATCTCGCATCACTATGCGAATTTGGGAAATTACGTTATCAACTATTAACAGCAACTGCAGGATTATTAAATGCAGCAAAAAAGGAAGGTGCTACTCGCGCTCTACTTCTTATCCATGAGTTTCGAACAAATCAAACAACTGATAAGTTGCATTCCTTAAATCAAATGGATCTAAATGACTTCGTTCGCGTTTTTTCAAAAGGAAAATATGATTCAGTTAATAAAAATTGTGTTATTGGCCCAATAGTGCATTGCAGTGAATTTACTAATAATGAGGAGATTCAGTTTTACATTGGTAAAGCAACTCGAGAATTACGTAGTCCGGGTGCCTAACATATGTGTTTCCTGCTGACCTGTTCAGATTTTTAGCTCGACTTTTGAGTTGGTCGCCAGGCAGCAGAAACACCAGACCGTTATAGTTTTTCTTAAATGACACTAAAAATTGATCATTACTATGAATTTTGAAACACTTCCAATACTAATTGCTGCATTTGCTTTAGTAGTTTCAATTATCAGCTTATTGTACCTAAGAAAGCAGATTATTCTATTAAAAAAAGAAATTCATGACCAACATGACTGGAATAGAAGAGATACAAGTATAAAGTATTCTGGACTTTATCACCCCAAAGTAAAAGAAAGTAGAATTGCTCTAGACGAACACTTTGATATATTTACTCGACCTGATTCAATTTCGTATGAAGAGATTAAACGCGAACTTGATAAAAATAAAAAATTGAGATCAGATCTTAATTTCTTGTTAACATACTACGAGAATATTGCTATTTCATGCTTGCATAATGTGGCAGACGAAAAAATTATAAGAGATATGATGAGGGGCTCATACATAAGTTTTAAAAATAAAATTTATAACTACATAATGCGTAGACGAAAAATTACAGGTAACGACAAACTATGGGAAAATTTTATCTCATTAGCAAACAAATGGGAGAACGAGGAAAATGATAAAACAGGACATAATAAGCTGGGAATATGAACTTTGTAGATTTTGAAACTCGTTTTTGGAAATTGATTAAAGAAGCTAATATTGATGATCATATTAACCCAATAAATTTGAATGAGGAAAAAAACACATTTATAAGCAAGTACAATAAAGAAATAAGATACAATCCGACATTCGAGTATAAATCAATTAACTTCGAATCTCTTCTCAATAAGATATCTACTTTAAATAATGAGCTTAATAAATACCATAGCCCATATTTAAAATATTATTCAGAATTATTAAATAACTATAAGATATTTGTTGAAAATTTTAATATAAGAGACAATAATTTTATCCATTGGCTGTCTTCAAAATATGGAAAACCAAATAATCAATTGTTTTCATATTCACAGAAATATCTTGATAATATAAATCAAAGCATTATCAATCAAGATAATTACATTGGTTTTGATGAAGCTAAAAAGTATATGCAGTCTTCATTGGTAGAATCAGGATTTCGGAATTGGGAGATATCAAAAGAAACCATGTCAGCTAAAATAAAAGTGAATCCTCATAATCAAATGATATCTTTTAATTCAGATTCAGTTTTTTCATTAAGAGAACTTCAAAGGCTAGTTCATCATGAAATTGAAACTCATGTCTTAAGGTTTGAAAATGGATCGAAACAAAATTCAAATATTTTTAAATATGGTTTCCCAGACTATTTAGAAACAGAAGAGGGATTAGCAGTGTTGGCTGAAGAAAAAAACAATATGTTAGATGAGGATGTTTTAGCTAAATATTGTGTACGGGTAACCACTTCTTATTTAGCTTATGACTTTGATTTTTTTGACCTTGTTAAATATGCTAATCAATATTTTGATCTAGAAAATTCTTTTTCAATTGTAGCCAGAATAAAGAGAGGGCTTAAAGATACTTCTGCAAAAGGAGGATTTACAAAAGACCAAATTTATCTAAAGGGTTTTAAAAAATTACAAAAGCTAGACAATATATCTATAAGTAAACTTTACATAGGTAAGATTGGATATAAAAACATAGATGAGATAAAGGAATTTGATATTAATTATGATATAAAATTACCACTTTGGCTAGAGAAAACTATAACCAGCAATTACTGCTGACGGGTTTGCATTGATTGCTCGAACTTTGGGATGTTCACCCCGCAGCAGAATTGCCAAACTGTTAATGGCAAAAATTTCAGTGCTAAAGGCATCCTTAGAAAGTACTCAGTTCTTTTCCAGTTAATGCTTAAAGAAAAAGATTTATTAATGACTATCAAAAAAATTTTAATTCGAAATTTTAAGTGTTTTAAGGATGATTTTGAGCTTGATTTTAAAAATGGGCTAAATATTATAGTTGGTGACAATGAATCTGGTAAGTCAACAATTTTACAAGCTATACATTTGGCTCTTTCTGGATGGATAAATGGGAGGCATCTTTATAACGAATTAAGCCAGTATCTTTTTAATTACAGATCAGTTGAAGAATATCTAAACGGTATAAAAAATGGCACTGTAACTGAACCACCTAATATTCTTATTGAAATTTATTTTGATTCAGATGAATCACCATTGTTAAAGGGTAATGGTAATAGTAAACAAGTTGAGGCAACCGGCATAGCTCTAAAAATAGAGTTTGATGAAAAATATCAGGAAGAGTACGAGATTTTAGTAAAAAATGGCGACATCAAATCTTTGCCAATTGAATATTATAATTTTTATTGGGAATCATTTGCTAGAGACGAACACATTACCCCAAGATCAATTCCATTAAAATCTTCTCTCATTGATACTTCAAATACTTACAGAGGGTACAACGCTCAAATAAATAGACTTGTAAAAGATCTTTTAGAAACAGATGAAATTGTTGATATCTCCCAAGCACATAGAAGTATGAAAGATCATTTTGCCGAAGATAATTCTGTCAAAAACATTAATAAAAAAATTCAAGAAAACATCGACTTATCGAACAAAGAATTTGAACTTGCAGTTGAACTATCGTCCAAAAGTGCTTGGTCAGATTCATTAATCACACATTTAGATAAAATTCCTTTTAATCATGTTGGAAGTGGTGAACAGTGCATTGTTAAAACCAAGCTGGCATTAAGTTTTGGAAGATCCGCAGAAGCAAATACAATTTTAATCGAAGAACCAGAGAATCATCTCTCACATTCAAAATTAAATTGGCTTTTAAATGATATAAAAACAGGTAGCTCAGGAAAACAGATAATTATTAATACACACAGCAGTTTTGTAGCGAATAAATTGGGATTGGATAGCTTAATTCTTTTAAATGATTTAAAAACTACCAAATTTGAAGATTTAACTACTTCTACAAAGCAATTTTTCGAAAAGCTTTCAGGCTATGATACTTTAAGACTAATTTTATGTAAAAAAGTAATATTGGTTGAAGGAGATTCAGATGAATTAATTGTACAAAGAGCTTATATGGATGAACATGACAAACTACCGATAGAAGAGGGTGTAGATATAATATCGGTAGGAACATCATTTTTAAGGTTTCTGGAAATTGCCGCTAAAATCAACAAGCCAACAGTAGTAATTACAGATAATGATGGTGACATAGAGGCGATTAAATCAAAATACTCCGACTACTTAATTGAAGATAAGTATCCATATATTTCCATTTCATATGATTCTGAAATAGACACTGGAGATCTAGTTATTTCAGGAGTGAATTTTAACTATAATACTCTGGAGCCTAAAATAGTAAAAGCAAATGGTCTTGAAACCATGAATAAAGTTCTTGAAACGGATTATCAAGGAATCGATGAGATGCATAAGTACATGAGGAATAATAAAACTGAATGTGCGCTAAAAATATTTGGATCTGAGCACAAGATAAATTTCCCAGAATACATCAAAAGTGTAATTGCATAACACAATAATCATTATGAATAAACTGATTATTGCTGCTGCCGGGGCGGGAAAAACAACCTATTTGGTTGAAAAAGCAAAAGATTTTAATAGTGGTTCTATATTAATTACAACATACACACAGGCAAACGAACAAGAGATCAGAAAAAAGTTTTTCAGGAAGCATGGATGTATTCCTCAAAATGTAACAATTCAAACATGGTTTTCTTTTTTAATTCAGCATGGAATAAAGCCTTATCAAGCTTCATTATTTGATAGAAAGGTCCGCGGACTAATGCTTGTAAATAAACAGTCGGGATTTTGGTTTAAGAATAAAAAAGGATTCCCGGTTTATTACGGAGAAAAAAAACATTTTGATAAGCATTATTTTACAAAGGGTGGAAAAGTTTACTCGGATAAACTCTCAAAGCTTGTTCAGAGAATAAATACTAAAACAAAAGGAAAAGTAATAAACAGAATATCTGATATTTATACTCATATATATATTGATGAAGCTCAGGACTTAGCCGGTTATGATTTGGAAATAATTCGTGAATTTGCCCGGAGTTCATCCACTTTGATGATGGTGTGTGACCCAAGACAAGTGACCTATTTAACACATCTGGAAAGGAAATTTAAAAAGTACAGAAATGGTCTTCTTGATCAATTTATTCTAAATGAATGTAGTGGTATTCAATTTGATATTGATTACGAGTCATTAAGTGGCAGTTATAGATGTAATGAAGAGATATGTAAGATTTCGAATCTTCTCTACCCAAACCTTCCCAAAAAATCATCTCTAAATGAAGATAATACGGGACATGATGGCATATTTGTATTGGAAAAAGATAAACTTGATGACTATTTAGATAGATATAAACCAGTGCAGTTAAGATGGGATTCAAGAAACTCTGATGTCAATTTAAGTCATCCTGTATATAATTTTGGAGCCTCAAAAGGGCTTGGTTTTAACAGAGTTGTAATTTTTCCAACAAAAGATATGTTAAATTGGTTAAATGACTACAATCATGAACTTAGTGACCAAGCAAGGTCAAAATTCTATGTAGCGTTAACGAGAGCCCGTTATAGCGCAGCCATTTTGGTAGATAATATACATGACATTACTAATGATGATATCCAAGCAGACAATGGTCAACACCAATAAAACTTAATTTTTTCAATTATGAATGAAGAACAGCAATCAATTTGGGATTATTTAAATGAAAATGCGATAGGGTATGAAAACCGTTGTTCCTCATCCCAAATCCGTGATGACCTTGGTCTTGAAAGCGGTGGAGTGACCAATGAACATGTTCGAGATTTAATTCGAGATATGATATTGAATCATAATTGTTGTATTGGAAGTGAAATGTGGGCATCAGGTTATTGGATAATTCAATCGGAAGATGAACTGAACCGTGCATGTGAAAGTCTTGAGAATCGTGCCAATTCAATTCGACAAAGAGCAAATGCATTGCGTGTAAGTTGGGAGCAAGAAAATCCTCAATGAATTTGTAGACAATAAGTATCATTCCTATATTGTGATATGATTGAAAAAACCACACATAAAATCCATTTCAGTAACGCCGATGATCTGTCAAAAGTGGAGGATAATTCTGTTTCACTGGTGGTAACATCTCCTCCTTATCCTATGATCGAAATGTGGGATGAAAGTTTTTCAAGACAAAACAAGGATATTTCAAAAGCATTAGAGAAAGGCAGGCCTGAACATGCTTTTGAGTTAATGCACAAAATTTTGGACGAGATCTGGCAAGAGTGTTCCCGGGTTTTATGTGACGGTGGTGTAGCCTGTATCAATATCGGGGATGCAACCCGCACGATTGATTCCAAAAGGGACGGGAAGAAATTCCAGCTTTTTTCAAATCACGCCCGGATTATCTCCTCTTTTGTTGATCTGGGTTTTTCCAATCTCCCGAATATCATCTGGCGCAAACAGACGAATGCACCAAACAAATTTATGGGTTCGGGTATGTATCCGCCAGGTGCATATGTAACGCTTGAGCATGAATTTATTTTGGTGTTTCGAAAGGGAAATAAGCGAGAGTTTTCAGCTAAAGAAAAACAAAATCGAAGAGAAAGTGCCTACTTTTGGGAAGAGCGAAATAACTGGTTTTCAGATTTGTGGGAATTGAAAGGGACAACTCAGGTGCTGTCTGAAAACGGTGCGAGAGACCGAAGTGGAGCCTTTCCGTTTGAAGTTCCTTATCGGCTTATCAACATGTTTTCTGTAAAAGGTGACACGGTGCTTGATCCCTTTATCGGAACCGGTACTACTTCGCTTGCGGCCATTGCATCAGGCCGGAATAGTATTGGTTATGAATTGGAATCTGAATTTTCTTCTACTATTGAACAAACTTTGTTATTAGAATCAAATCTGGAATTGATCAATAACACTATTCGCAAACGTATTCTCAATCATAAAGAATTCATCAATCAACGAATTGAAGAAAAAGGCATTGAAAGCGTAAAACATTATAACGAATGGTTTGATTTTCCTGTCATGACAAGACAAGAAAAAGATCTAACACTCCAATTCGTTGAGAATATTCAAAAAACAGATGATAACCTTTTCGGTGCCTCTTATGTTCAGGAAGCCCTGCTGGATTATCAGGGTTCTCATTCTCTTTTCTCTCAAGTGTAGGTTAAAAATCGAATTCAATCGTAATACCGCCCTTCTTCTTTTCATAGTAGATTATCTGAACGGTAATGTCTTCTGCGAGGCTTGCTTTTGATCTGTAAGTGTGTGGCTTAATGCTCACGGGAATGTATCCGATATACCCGTCAATTCCCCGGCTTTCCTCCTCTTTGGTTGCAAGCCGATAGTCCATTTCTTTGATATCAGCTACTTTCTTCAAAATAGCCTCCTGAAAGCGAAGGCCGATAAATGTTTTATACAAAACTAAATCTTTGACCCAGGTTTCGATCATCTCACGGTCGATTTTCTGGATTGCATCTTTGAGTTTATCAACCATGTCCTCCACTTTATCACTGGCTTTTTCTCTTGCATCGGGATGTCTTTCCTCATACCACTCAATCCATTCTTCTACTTTTCTGCCATCAAATTCCTGAATCAAATCGCTCATTTGTCCCACTACTTTAGGTCTTGTACCCTGAGAATTTTGATTCGCCAAGTTTAGGATTTGGGTCGTGTATTTGGGGTATTCCGGTACTTCGCCTACTACAATGTCCTGAATCTCGTCATATTTTATTTTGACCTTTGTACTCATAAATCCTCAAATAATTCACTTAATGAAATTTCGAAAGCCTTCGCTATTTTTTCGAGATTAACAATGGACACATTTCTTTTACCCTGTTCTATACCAGCGATATAGGTTCTGTCTAAGCCACACAGATTTGCAAACTGCTCCTGGCTTAAATCTCGCTGGTTTCTCAGCTTCCGAATTTTTTTTCCTATTTTACTTTTAATATCCATCGTCTGAGGATAGCACTATTGTAGCCGATAAATCAACGGACTATGAGTCACACTTGCCGAAAATAAGCTCTTCAACGCATACATGGCCGCTCATTGCTTTTTGTCAGGTTCTTTATAGTTGCGGCCTTTCAAAAAGTGAGTTGGCCCGTCAGGCCTTAAAGCGTCAGCTATCTGCCAATTAAGTCATTTCAACAACTGCTTAAAGAGCTATTATCCCATGGAGAAG
Organism: Balneolaceae bacterium; assembly: GCA_007131725.1. GTDB lineage: Bacteria > Bacteroidota > Rhodothermia > Balneolales > Balneolaceae > Rhodohalobacter. Next base: position 2,080 of record SLPZ01000248.1, on the reverse strand, counting down.
CGCAAAAGTGGTTGATTGATGACTTTGTGTTTCGTGAAGTGTCATGAATAATTTGCGGACACTAAAGTACCGGTCAGTGTATTTACAGCAAGGGGATTATGCGCAGATTGACTTGAAGTGATACTTGCCGATCATTAGATGATGACCGGCGAATATACACTAAATGAATTTTCAGCGAGTGAAGCAGAACCGCAGTGATCGATTCCGCGAGGAGAGTATGAATAATATCTCAGTCTTTACCCATCCAATCAGTATGGAAGAATTTACCCTGCGGCTGATCGATTCGTTCGTAGGTATGAGCGCCGAAAAAGTCTCGTTGTGCCTGGATCAGGTTGGCGGGCAGGCGCTTGGTCTGCAGAGAATCATACTGGCTCAGGGCGGCCATCATATTTGGAACGGGGAGCCGGTGATTTACCGCTGCGGCCACAACAAACCGCCAGTTTTCCTGAAGTTCTTTAACTTTTCCTGCATAATCCCGGTTCAATAAAAGATGTTCCAATTTCGGCTGATCGCTGTAAGCGGTGTGAATCAATTTCAGCAGTTCAGAACGGATAATGCAGCCTCCCTGCCAGATTTTTGCAACGGAAGCGAGATCAATTTTCCAGCCGAATTCGTCTGAGGCACTTTGTATCACATGAAAGCCCTCTGCATAGGATACCATCCTCGAAGCAAGGAGGGCATCACCAAGCCATTCCAGAAGATCGGACTTCTCGTCATATGCAATTATCGATGAGCCTGGATTGCCTGCCGATATCTTATCCCGGAGATCGGTCAACGAGGAGGTAAATCTCGCAAAAACCGCCTGAGAGATGGACGGCAGGGGAACTCCAAGTTCCAGGGCGGTCACACTGGTCCATTTTCCGGTGCCTTTTTGTCCGGCACTGTCCAGGATTTTATCTACAAGCGGCTGGCCGTCATCATCTTTTTTTGTCAGAATTTGTGATGTGATTTCGATCAGGTAGCTGCTCAGATCTCCATCGCTCCAGCGGGCGAACTGACCGGCCATCTTTTCCGCACCCATCTGAAGGCCGTTTTTCATGAAATGGTACGATTCTGCAATGAGCTGCATGTCGGCATATTCAATTCCGTTGTGGACCATTTTAACGAAATGTCCGGCGCCGCCTTCTCCGATCCAGGCACAGCAGGGGGATCCGTCGAATGCCCTGGCCGCAGCCGGTTCAAAAATGGGTTTGATATGTTCCCAGGCTGATTCATTACCACCGGGCATCAGTGAGGGGCCGTAACGCGCGCCTTCTTCTCCTCCGGAAACGCCCATTCCCACAAACAGGATTTTTTTTGATTTCAGGAATTCGACTCGGCGGCTGGTGTCTTTAAAGTTGGAGTTGCCTCCGTCTGTGATGATATCCCCGGAATCGAGATAGGGGAGAAGTTCATCGATTACCATATCCACCGGTTTGCCGGCTTTTACCATGATGAGAATTTTGCGGGGCGTTTCCAGTGATTCGGTAAAAGATTGGACGGACCCGGCTCCATAGAAGTTTTTTCCTGCACCGTCACCTGCAAGAAATTCTTCTGTGATGTTCTCTTCTCCTGATGTTTTGCGGTTAAAAACGGATACTCTGTTTCCTTTTTCTTCGAGGTTCAGGGCAAGGTTTCGTCCCATCACACCGAGGCCGTAAACGCCAATTTTGCTTTCACTCATAAATCTTCAAATCGTTGCATTTCAGTTTCAAGCAATAGCTACCGAAACAACCACAAATAAGCAAGCCCGATTCAGAAAAGTTTTAAATGCCACGGAAGCAAGGAGGCTACAGAGGCTGTAAATCATAAGCGTACCACCTTGTCCTCTGCCTGCCCCGATACAATAGATACATGTATGGCGCAAACGTCTCGTTTGTGCCCATCATAAAGATGAAATTGTAAAAACCGATAAGTCTTTAACCAATATAGATTTATAATGCCACGGAAACACGGAGGGTCACAGAGATTTTTGTTAACTAACTGAAGTTACGCATGGATTGTATTAAATTTTAGCCCAAAAAGCCCCTTATTGTGGAAAACTTGCTGGATTTATACACCGACTATCTGTTAACGACTCCTACTCAAGCGACCTGCACTG
>SLPZ01000320.1 GCA_007131725.1 Balneolaceae bacterium | reverse complement strand
ATCGTCCAGATCTTTATTCTTTTCATACTTCAAAATTTTCTCACTACGCATATTATGTCATAGTTTATTTTAAATATAATGGTTCATTATAGGCACAATTGTTGAATCAGGATCGTAAGATCGTATCATTACGATTAATTAACTCACAGAGACCTGAAAACACGGGATACTCCGAACCAGGCTATCGATCAAGCACAAGTCCCGCCATTAAAGCCGAGCCGGTTAAAAAAGCGCGCTCGTCAATGTTATAGCGTGGATGGTGCCAGCTCCATTTTGAGTCTGCTTCATCGCTGCCGCTGCCCAGAAAGAAAAAAGCTCCCGGAAACTCTTCCTGGTAAAATGAAAAATCCTCACCAGCCATTAAGGGTTTTTTTAGATTGATCACATTCTCTTCTCCCAGAACCCGAATTGCAGCCTGCTCCAGTTTTTGGTTACACTGCTCGTTGTTCACCACAGCGGGATACCCTTCATTAAATTCAAACTTGTAGCTGCCGCCTGCACCTTCGGTTACACTTTTCAGAATGGCTTCCATCCTGGATTTTATGAACCGCGCCGTCTCCATCGAAAATGCCCGCACCGTGCCAATCATCTCCGCTTTAGCCGATATCACATTAAAGGCTGAACCAGCCTCAATTTTTCCCACGGTGATGATGGCCGGTTCGGTGGGATCGAGCGAACGGCTGATGATGGATTGGAACTGTGTGATAATTTGTGAAGAAAGCACGATGGGATCTACCGTGAGGTGAGGAGTAGCTGCATGTCCGCCCTTGCCAATCACCTCAATTTCGAATTCAACAGTGCAAGCCATAAATGGCCCTGGTTTCACGGCAATTTGCCCTGGTGCATAAGCCGGATTCATGTGCAGCCCGTAAATTTCTTCAACCCCGTGTTTTTGAAGCACACCGCTTTCTCTAACCATTCGTCCACCGCCGGGAAGTTTCTCTTCGGCAGGCTGAAATACAAGCACCACTTTCCCGGGAATTTCAGGTTCTAGCTCTTTCAGAATTTTTGCAGTTCCCAGCAGGTTGGCCGTGTGGGCATCATGGCCGCAACAATGGGCTGCACCGGGGCGCTCAGACATGAATTTTTTTTTCGCCTCTCCCTCTTCGTCCATAGCAAGTGCATCGATATCAGCCCGAAGGGCAATGGCCGTGCCAGGTTTTCCGCCATCTATCACACCGATGCAGCCAGTTTCAAGCGGGGTTTCCGTATCGATACCCATTTTTTTGAGCTCATGCAGGATATACTCTGTCGTATCATACTCTTTAAAACTGACCTCCGGGTTTTTATGCAGATGCCGCCGAACCTGCACCATATAATCAAAATAGTGTTCGGCTTTTTGCCGGATGGTTTGTTTCAGGTCTGTCATGGTCATAAAAGTTTTGACTTATTTAAAATGACGGAAGACCGATGACCGAGGATAGGCTACTTTAGCTTCTGGCGCTGTTGGAAATCGATAACCCATTAAATCGGTTTCACGATTTTTCAACTGCTAATACGGATAATCTTCCGTCCTCGGTCTCCGGTCTTCCGTCTCCCGTCTTCAAACTGCAATCCAATGATAACCAAAATTTTCCAAACATAAACTCTGTCGTACACTCCAAAGCGGTAATTTGATTGGCCTGAAATGCTAAATTCATTGTAAGATGATTCCGGTAGTTAAAATTATTGAGATAATTAAAATTTTTTGAATCACTTTATGCTACACGATAGATAACTATTGGCTCTATTCTTTTAGGCGGGATATAAAAAAGTGTCAAAAAACGAACAACTCTGTCTATAATTGTAAGATTCGGATTACAAAAATTGCTTTTTCTGTAATTTTCAAATAACAAAAAGTATCAAAAATTGTAATATTTAGGTTACAAAAGTTTGCATATCTGCAATGGCACTTCTATAAACTGCCGGGCTTAAAGAGCCATTAGACAAAGCTGTCAAATTCGATTCTTTTAATACACAAAATTGGAGAATATAGATTCATCAAGTGATAGTATGATTGATTAAATTAGGTTTATAAAATCAATTTTAACCAACTAATCTTTAATTATGAATCCATTTGAAGTTCACATCCCCACACGCATCTATTTCGGAGAGGAAAAAGCAGCCAATTTTTTTGACCGGCTTCATGACTACGGCACCCACGCATTCATCATTATTGGCGGCGGCAGTGTAAAACGTCTCGGTTTTCTTGAAGAAGTTACATCACATCTCGAAAAGAGAAATATGGAGTTTACCCTGTTTGAAGGCATCGAGCCCAACCCGCATGCCCAAACTATCGACAAAGCGGCTGCCCTGGGCAAAGAAAATGAAGTGGATTTTGTGCTGGCACTCGGCGGCGGTTCGGTAATGGATGCTTCCAAGGCAATAGCCGGGCTGATTCACGATAGTGAAAAAGAGATATGGCCGTTTGTGCTGGGTGAGCCGAAACACAAAACCATGCAGGGTGCCCTGCCCGTTGCCACCATCCCCACAACGGCGGCTACAGCATCGGAGGTAACCCCTCACGCCGTAATTTCCAATCCCGGCGTAAAAGGAAAATCACCAGTCAGTTATCCGTTTTTTAAGCCATCGGCATCATGGCTGAATCCGGCATATCACACCTCCATCCCGCTCGAAACCACCCGCGACGGCGCCTCCGACATTTTGAGCCATGTATTTGAAAATTATCTTCTCGGCGGGAATGATTCTCCACCGGCCGACCGGTACAGCGAGGGCATCATGCAAACTGTCATTGAAACCCTACCTCTGGTAGAAAAAGATCCTGAAAATAAAGCTCTTCGGGGTCAATTATTGTGGTCTTCCACGATGGCACTCAACACCATGCAAGTAGCCGGCAGAAAGTTATTTGCGTTTATTATGCACAACCTGGAGCATGCCCTCAGCGGATACAATCCCGATCTTGCCCACGGGCGCGGCCTTGCTATACTCTACCCCGCCTATTTTAAATGGCTGATGGAAAACAACCGTGCCATTGACCGGCTTGCCCTGCTCGGTGAAAAGCTTTTCAGTATTGACAGCGTTAGCCAGGATAAAGCTGCCGTAGAGTTTATCACCCGGTTTGAAAACTGGCTGAACGAAAATGGCCTTTATCACCGGCTTTCGGATGTGAATATTCCGGAATCTGATTTTGATGAAATTGCGGACTATGCTATCAAAGTATATGGCGGCGGAAACCCGCTGGATGCAGCCGGGCCAATGAATAAATCAGATATTATCGAAGTTTTCAAAAAAACCGAAGAGCAGGTATAATCACATTGCTGATTAACCATACACGAGCTTATAGAATCAGGCATAATCTGTAAAATATTTATCAACTCTTCATCTTTGAGGATTAATATTCGTTAATAGATAAAAGTGGATATCATCTACAAAAATATTCCTGCAACCCTTATTAGGGGGACTTAGAGTATATAAGATTGATCCACAACTACTTACGAACTTTAAAAGATCAAGACGATGGTAAAAAAATTTACCGCACTTTTCGGTGCTGTGCTATTAATGTTATGCTGGACAGGGGCTAAACAGAGTTATGCTCAAATTAACCTCGATCTCGGCGGTTACATGCAAACGTGGTATATCGCCCATGAAAGCAACGAGGTTTTCGATACATCGGTGACAAATACCCGAACTATTGAAACCCAGGGCTTCAGGGTGCGGCGTGCAAGGCTCATGGCACGCGGAAACATTAACGACCGGTTCAGTGCCACCACCTGGCTTGAATTTGCTGGACCAACTCCCGCCCTGCTCGATTTTCAAATGGATGTGCGTTTTCGCCCGTGGTTTAACATACGGATGGGCCAGTTCAGAATGGCCGGGCAATCTCACGATACCGGCATTCTGGGGTCTGGTGCGCTTCGGTTCTTTGAACGCCCGGATATCACCTCACGTTCAGCCGGTGTGATGGGCTACAGTGCTTTCCGTGATATTGGCGTGATGGCTTATGGCCGGCACGGTAGGTTGTGGTACGGCGTACACTATGGAAATGGCGCCGGACGCTCGATTCATGCCGGATCAAATATTACCGAACGGGATTTTGGAGGCGGGCTTTACGGCGCCAGGGTTGATTTGGAAGTGATTGACGGGATGACACTCGGCGGGCACGTTTCCACCAATCAGCAGCGAAATGTTGTGCAGGGGGGCTCCGATCCTTTTGACATCGACAGAACCTCATGGTCACTCCGCTTCATGACCGATAATTTTGGTATTGACGGGCTATTCTCACAGGTTGAATATATCGGGCTGACATCAAAAGATGGCAACCGCGGCATCATGCTGGACAATGACGGCGAATACAAACTACACGGGTTTTATGCCGAGCTTGGCTATCGGATTACCCGCGAATGGCACATTCTTGGCCGTTACGATGAAATGGTGGAAAAACCGGGACAGGCTGCCCTGGAAACCGAGTTTGACCGTTTTGCAACAAATAATTACACCCTGGGTATTTCCAGGTTTATTTATGACGGCAACTCAGAAGTAGCCCGAATCTATCTGAATTACTCATTCGGCCAAAGCGGCCCGACGGATCTCGACAGCTCTATCCTGCTGGCAGTATTCCAGCTGCGGTTTATTCCCTGACAGGATATTTTGAGGCATGGTATTTCTGCCAATCCTATTATCACTAATTTGCATGTGTGTCAAGGAAAAGGCCCGTCAGTTCGAGCGCAGTGCGGGAGCTGATGTGACCAAACGAAGTCGAGAACTCGTTTATATTTAGGATGCAGCATCTCGACTTCATCCCGATTGTTCTGCATCGGGATAGCGCTCGATGTGACGTTATATTTTGATTTAGGACGCTAAATACGTACATCGATATTGGACACAAGTATTTTGTCAACGCTTTATGCTTTAGACTTCGAGAAGAAATACCATGCCTCATTTCAAATAGAAATCAAACTATTGTTAGCATTCTTATCCCACCAGTTGTTACCTCAAACATCGGTTTTGTGTATATTTGTTTTCCGAAACCTTAAATCCATCAAACCAAAAAATGCATTATCTGTTGATCTACCATTTGTCGCCGGATTATCTTGAACGCCGCGGAGAATTCCGAAATGAACATCTTGCCCTTGCCTGGAAAGCTCATAAAAACGGAGATCTTGTATTAGGCGGGGCCCTACAGGAGCCTGCTGACCAGGCCTATCTGTTGTTTGAAGGTGATTCTTCCGAAGCTGCCGAAAAATTTGCAAATGCCGATCCCTACGTAAAAAACGGACTCATCATAAAATGGGAGGTGCGGCCGTGGATGACTGTGGTTGGAGATATGGCAGCATCACCGGTATTGCCTGAATAATAGATTAGATCGACACGGAAACATTCCAAATGTCAGAAATCAAGTACACCATTTCTGTACAGCCTACTAAAGACGGTTCCACCACTCTCTACTCGTCCAGGTTCGGTCAGCACTATCACAACCCAAACGGAGCCGTTGCCGAAAGCAGGCATGTTTTCTTTGACACACCCGGAATTCCGGATGCCATCAACCGGCAAACAAAACTCAATATTTTTGAAACGGGTTTCGGAACCGGCCTCAGCCTGCTGCTTTTGATGCAATATCTGAATCAATCTATCAACAAGCCAATAGTGACCTTATTCAGCGTAGAAGCATTTCCCATAGATGCAGCGATGGTAAAGAGCTTTGATTTTGGAGACAATCCGGGATTGAATCAATCCAAAGAGCTGCTGGCCGAAATTTTTCAAAATCTGAAGCCGGGGCTGAACCATTTTCAGATTTCAGAAAACCTGACGCTGAAACTCTATTCAGGTTTATTTGATAATCTGTTCGAGAATGAATCCATTCAGGAGAAGTTTCATTTCTTTTTCCACGATCCATTCTCTCCCGAAGCAAACCCCGATCTGTGGACACCGGAAGTATTCAAAAAACTGGCCTCTGTTAGCCATCACGATGCGATTTTGAGTACCTATTGCGCAGCCTCAGCAGCCCGAGCGGCAATGGCTGTTTCCGGATGGCATCTGGCAAAGGCACAAGGCGCACTGGGAAAACGGGAAATGACGGTGGCATCAATCAATCCGGAAAAACTGGCCCCTTTCAAACGAATAAACGAAAAAAGGTTGATTGAGCGCTTTAAAAGAGGGGATTTTGCCAAATAGCATCAAAAGTGTTAACACAGAGTATTTGAGATCTCCGTGTTCATCCGTGATTCCGTGGCAATTCCCCGCAATAAAAAATCGGCCAGATAATTGATGTTTTTGAGCTGATATTCATCAAACTGATTTAACATAGTACCCAGATTATTCACATTTTAGCTTGGCTAACCAAAATTGAAATCTAATCTTTTTGAATCCGTTTTCGATTTTTTTTGTAAGGATGTTGGATTTTTCAGTTCATACAATTGATATCAGGTAATTTTTAAAAAAACTGTAAGGAATCAACAAAATTTGGTTCATACATATGTTATACATATATTCATTTCAAGGCAACAGGGGGAGTGAAAATGTTATATTTTAGGGTGACATGATGCAGGCACACCCGCTTCTTTTATTTCAAAAAACAATTTTAATCAAAATAAATTTTTAACGCTATGGCAGCTTCCAAAGACGACAGATCAAAAGCAATTGACATTGCAATCGGACAGATTGAAAAACAGCACGGGAAAGGCGCAGTGATGAGACTGGGCGACCAGGCAGCCAACGAAATTGCCACCATATCCACCGGCTCCATTATGGTTGATTATGCCCTGGGCGTGAATGGCATTCCGCGGGGACGAATCACGGAAATATACGGCCCGGAAGCCAGCGGTAAAACCACGCTTGGCCTTCAGGTCATCGCAGAGGCACAAAAAGCGGGTGGTTATGCAGCATTTGTGGATGCTGAACACGCATTTGATCCCAAATATGCCCGCGCATTGGGCATTAATACTGATGAGTTACTGGTTTCTCAGCCTGACAGCGGAGAGCAGGCACTTGAAATCACCGAAACGCTGATCCGCTCCGGAGCCCTCGATGTAATTGTGGTAGACTCCGTGGCCGCACTTGTACCCCGAGCAGAACTGGAAGGCGAAATGGGGGACTCCCACATGGGTT
>SLPZ01000178.1 GCA_007131725.1 Balneolaceae bacterium | reverse complement strand
TGTACCTCAACTTCATCCGATGCGGTTGGCCTCAGGTCACTGTCGCCTTCTTCGATTACACGATATTGCAGTCCTGATTCGGTTTCATGAACATCTGAGCTTTGTAAATTTTCTTCGAGGAAAGCCTGACCTTGTCGGATGTTATCATCGGCTTCGGCAGCCTGGCGCTCCATCTGCTGCATTTGCATATCCTGCAGGTGGGTTTGAATCAGGGTTTGCATGGCCATTTGGTCAATTTGGGATTCCCCTTCCTCTAATGCGGTATTTAGTCCGGCAACATATTTGCGGACATCTACCTCATCAATGCCTTCGTTCATAAGACTGCTTCCCTGCAAATAGCCGAAACTGTAGCTTAATGAATCTTCTTTACTGGATAAATCGGTTGTGGTTGATTGAAAATCACCATCACAAGCAGACAAGCTAAAAAATATAGCTGTCATAATGGTAACCGGAAAAATCAAATATTTCATATGCAAGTTTTTGTTCAATTATGGTTGATAATCAGGAAAGTTAACCTTTTTTATGGCTTAAGAAAACCATAGCATAAAAACTTGTTTCACTAACTGTGGATTTATATATACGAATCTGAAATTAACTTCTTATATTGAAAGTCTATACAGTATTACACCCATATTCATAAAAATCATTTATAGCGTTTGAAATTCAACGATTTTAATTTGTCAGAGCCGCTATTGGCCGGCCTCAGAGATGTAAACTTTCAAGAGCCTACCCCAATTCAAGAACAAGCAATCCCAATTATTTTAAAAGGGAAAGACCTGATTGCTACGGCTCAAACCGGAACCGGTAAAACCGGCGCGTTTGTAATTCCGCTCATGGAAAAAATTCTGAAAAGCAAAAGAGACGGGGTTAAAGCACTGATTTTATCACCCACGCGGGAACTTGCCACCCAAATTGACCAGGAAATTTTTGCGATTGGCTATCATTCTGGAATTTCTTCTGCAACGGTAATTGGCGGCAGCGATTTTTCTCAACAAGTAAAAGCGATTAAAGCAGGTGTTGATATTATTGTGGCCACACCCGGCCGCCTGATGGATCAGAATAAGGTTATCGGGATCGAATTTTCCAACCTGGAATTCCTGGTACTGGACGAGGCCGACCGTATGCTCGATATGGGCTTTCTGCCTGACATCCGGCAAATAATTTCCTGGCTGCCAAAAAAACGGCAGTCGCTGTTATTTTCAGCAACTATGCCGAACGAGATCCAGAGGCTGGCTTCATCCATCATGAAAAATCCTGAATCGGTGGATATTGAACGTGCCAAGCCGCCCAAACAGGTAGATCAGCGTGCATACTATCTCAGAAGTAATCAAAAAATACCGCTTGTAAAGGGAATTTTTGATGATCTGACCTGGGAGTCTTGCATTATATTTACATCAACCAAAAAAGGAACCGACGAGCTTCAGCGCCTTCTTAAGAAAGAGGGCATAAAGGCGGCAAGCATTCACGGAGACCGATCTCAGGATGAGCGCAATAAAGCATTAAATGCCTTTAAAAATGGCCAGGTTCCGGTTATTGTTGCAACGGATGTTCTTGCACGAGGAATTGATATCAAAGGGGTTTCGATTATCATTAACTATGATGTGCCCAACAATACCGATGACTATGTGCACCGAATTGGCCGTACCGGCAGATATGACAAATCAGGAATTGCTATCACGTTCATCACAAAGCGCGACCGCCGCACCTTTAACGACATTCTGAATATCAAGGATAACACCATCAAAACCATTGATGTGCCATCTGATTTCAGGATGGGTTCCGAATTTTCATGGGAAGAGCATTTTCCGGTAAAGAAAGAGAAAGTCCAAAAAGAGAAAAAGCAGACTCAGCCCCAGGAGCAACGGCAAAAGAAACAAAAGGAAGAGGAAGTAAAGGATCGTCCTCAGAAACCAAAACCGAAACAGCGCGATAAGAAAGGGCACCCGGGGAAAAGAGATCAGAAACCTGCACACCCTAAAAAACAACCGCGCAGCTCTAAACAGGATTCGAATAAGAGCAGGCAGCATAAAAAACAACAAAGGCCGCCAGAGAAGCCACAAGAAGAAGAACCGCAAAAAAAGGTGATACTTCCCCCTGTTATCGAAAAAGCCGTTGAGCGAAATAAGCGTACACGCAAACCATCAAAAGGATACTGGGGGCTGATAAAGAGCTACATCCCTACATTTAAAAAATAAGACTTAGTCTATGCAGTATTTAACTTCAGTACTGATATGGGCCGGAATTATTTTGCTGATTGTTTTCTGGCTGCCGCTGCTTTCCATCGTACGGCTGTTCGACCGGGATCCCGTCCGGTACAAAACGGGAAAAATGTTTCGAAGGTTGGGGTTTACCATATCAAAAATCAACCCCAATTGGAATGTTGAAGTTGAGGGAGAGGAGAATATTGATGACCGAAATCCCTACGTGATTGTCAGCAATCATCTCTCTAATGCCGATATTCCTGTTATTTCCAATCTTCCGTGGGAAATGAAGTGGGTTGCAAAAAAAGAGCTTTTTTCACTTCCTTTTGCAGGCTGGATGATGAAAATGGCAGGTGATATTTCGGTAGACCGCAGCTCTGCAACAAAAAGAGCAGCCGTATTTAAGAGGTGCAGATATTATTTAGACAGAAACGTCTCCGTGATTTTTTTCCCGGAAGGAACACGTTCGAGAAGCGGAAAATTGAATCGGTTTGCTGCAGGGGCGTTCGACCTGGCAATCCGCGAAAATATACCGATTTTGCCCATTGCATTAGATGGCACCCAGGGTTGTCTTCCAAAAAACACATGGGCATTTAAAAAAAATGTTTACGTAAAAATGAAAGTACTGGCACCGGTAGAAACTGAAAATTATGAGGCCGGACAGGCTAAAGAACTAATGCACCAGGTGAGAGAAAGCATTGCTGAACAACTCTCCGAATGGAGAGGTGAACCTCTCAGTGAGGTGGATGCGATGGCTGATCGCCGGCAGGGTGATGTTTCTGTTTGAATTCATCCGACTCCGATTCCGACTCCGACTCCTTTTTCTTTTTTGGGCTTACGAGTTTCCACGCAACAAAAATAACGATAAGGGAAAGCAGCAGTGCAATCAGGGGGTAAATGATGGTTTCTGTTCCGTACAGCAGATGAATTTGTCCATATCGAATCAGCATAATCAGCATGGTGTAGAGAAGTAGTGAAATAACTTTTTGCTGTTTACCGTAGGTGAGCGAAAAAAGAGCACCCAGCAGTGCACTGATGCCGGCAATTGCAGTGAGTATAGCCGGTGTAATGATTCCGGGAAATGCGGAATAGGAGATCATCGGAATTTCAACATCAAAATAGAGGGCAAAACCCACTCTTGCAAGAGCGTCAAAACTGATGACAATACTCAACCCGATAAAACTGCCAAGGATGCTTTTTTTCATGATGGCCTGGTTTGATTTAATTTGTTCTTAAAATCGGTTATCCAGAAATTTACAAATTAATGATCGAAGTGTAAGCAGAAGTTTTCATAAATCTTATAAAATATTGGCTCAAAAATATTGTCAAAATCGCCTGATTCTATGGCTGCATGCCGCACAAACTTTTGTATCTTTGGTGCCCTTCGAAATTCAGAAATTTAATTTTAAGATTTATAAACAATGCAGCAAAACGACCATCTCGATCCCAGCGGTGAAATCAAATTAAGCGAAAAACAGTTGATAGAATCTCCGGAAATGCAGGAAATTGCATCCGAAGTTATTGAAACCCACAAAATAGAGCTTGGCCCGGCGCAAATCGGCTATTTACTTGTCTATCCCAATATATCAAAACAGAGAGCGGCAAAATGCATGAAAGCCACCCGAGAGGTTAAGCATTATTCTGGGAACGACTACTTGGTTGAGGTTTCTGGAGAACTGTGGGATATGCTTGATAAAGACACAAAAAAAATGCTGCTCTATCATGAACTGCTTCATGTTGATCCCGTTTATAAAGCCAAAACCCAGGAGTGGAAAATGCAGCTACGGCGGCCCGATTTTGCCGACTACTACGAGATTAACGATAAGTTCGGAAATGAGTGGTACAAAACCATTCAGGCAACTGTTTCTTCACTGTACGACCTGGATCCCAGGCAGGAGAATAAAGTTACAGTTTGATCGGTTCAACAATAAAATTCACCAGGGAATCCTACAAAATGGAAGCCAGCTATTCCGAAGTAGAGGAGCGTTTGTTTGCAAAGGTGTGTCCGTGAACCTTGATCTGCCGCAGCTTCCAGAAAAATTTTCCCAAAAAAGAGCCGGGCTGCTCAAACCGGATAATTGCCTGGGAATACCGTTCAAGTGTTTTGTCGATATTTTCGAATTCCTGAAGGTCAATCACCCAAAACTTCTCACTGCCTTTTATTTTATCCAGTAAATATTTTTCCTGCGGTGTGGCGTACCGTACAGTTGAGTAAGTGAACCCGGTATATTCACCGGCTAAAACATCACCATTTTTAAGAAAAAGTGTTTTTTCTGTTTCTCCGATATTGCGGATTGCTTCATCGATTTTTTGATAAGATTCTTCTTCGTATTGAGTGATTAAATGCCTGAGATCAATTTCATGTAATCCACCAAGCTTTTTTTCAAGTCTCTTCAGGAAATTTAATTTACCAGCTTTATATGGGCCGGATAATATCAGCAGGTAGTAGGATGAATCCAGGTTGATGTCAGAGAGGGAATCAATGAAAGAATTTAAATTTGTATCGGTATTTCGGTAAACTGTGGTTCCGTTTTTTTTCGCCATAATTGTGTTGTATCTGTCAGTATTGCTGATTAGATGATAAAAAAATCAGTGCTAATTTATTACAAAATTTTAAAACGGTTATAAGCTTCTTTTTCCAGAGTACCCTCAGTGTGAAGGTGAAATAGTGTAATATCGGATAGTTCAAAATGCTCACGTTTTAACGCCATGATTAATTGCTGAGGTGCATCGGATGCTGTGTGTATAAAAAGTTGTTACCCGAATTTGCCTACTCCAGAGCCTTGTCTGCAGAGACAATCATCATATATGAAAAAGTAATTCAATTATTATCGTAAAGATAATGATCCTCGGGAAGAAAGAGGAGCGGGAATGTAGTATTAATCAGTTCAACTGAAAGTGAAAAACTCTGGTCAAACCTGAGAAGAACTATAAAAAAAATACTAAAAAAAACGCCATTAATTTGATTAATGGCGTTTTGCTATTAATGATTTGAAAATATGTACTTATCGAATTTTGGCTTTTCGGCCTTCGACAGTATGTCTTGCATATCCATTTGGTCCCTCAACTTCAATTGTCATAATAACAGGGTCATCAGTTACATTATCCGGATCTGCATCTCTCACATTGATAATAAATCTAGTTAGTTCATCGAGATTGCTAAGGTCAGAATTCACATCTCGCAATGTAAAACTTGTATTACCTATAATTGTTAAACCATCCCCTTCTATAGTTACATTTATTGTAGTTCCTTCAACCATAGGGTAACCATTTGAGTCCCTCACCCGAATTGTAAATGTTTGATCTTCAGCGTTGCCCAAGTTAAATGTACTTGGGTTTACTGATATTCTTGGTGAGCCAGAGAATATTACATTTGTTGATGTACTAATAGTGTTTTGTTCATCATTAGCACTGTGTGCTCGGATCGTTGTTAAACCGTTAGATGGAATAGGGTTCCCCATCTGTAAAGTTGTAACAGCTCTTCCATTTATTGTTGTGCTTGATCCATCAATGGATCCACCATTACTTTCAAAATATACTGATACTCCATCAGGAACAGTGTTGCTATATTTATCTCCGACTAATGCACTCACTTCATATAATTCTCCTAATTGGGAGTATGTCATATTTCTTTGTGCCGGATGTAATGAAAAATTATTTTCACTTGGAAGGCCGGCTTTGATTGAAACTGCTACAGGTTGTGAACGTATAGTGCGGCCACTTGAATCTTGAGTTCGTGCAACAACTTGAACTGTTCCAGATTTTTCTCCACTTGTTAAAGTGACTGTTGCCTGCCCCAAATTGTTTGTAGTAGCACTTTCTGGTGATAGAAACTCACCGCCTTGTGGGCTATTGCCAAACTCAAAATCTAAGGTAACTGCATTATCATTTCTTAAAGGATTTCCATTAACATCAACCACTTGGAAGGTGATTTGTGTGTCTTCTTTTTGCCCAGTAGCTCTTACACCAATAGATTCTTCTGAAATATTATCAAGATAAATTGAACCAGGTTCACCTAAAGCATCCTCATCTAACTCGAAAACTAATTCTTTCAAAATTTGTCCATTTGGCCCATTTACTTCAATCGCTATAGTCACATTATCCGAAATAGTAATGTTATTAGGATTACGCAATCGAAATTCAAATTCAGTAATCCCATTTCCTTTTCGTTTAGTATCGGTTAACTCAATAAAAGTTGATCCACTAAGTGTTAGATCTTCATTATCAACACTTATCTCCATGGTTGTTCCAGCTGCAAGTGGATTTCCATTTTGATCTGATAAAGTTACTTGAAATATCTGAGATTGAAATCCTGTCAAATCGATATCCTTAGGACTGACAGTTAATTGTGGTTCACCTGAAAATAATACATCTATTTCTCTGGATATTTTCGAACTGTTTTCATCGACAGTTTCAACTTTTACAGTTGCAATACCGGGTGTTGTATTATTCGTTCTTAACAAAGATGATGCATAACCTTGTTCATCGGTATTAGTAGATCCATCAATATTTCCCTTATTTGTACTAAAATAAACTGCAGTTCCTGGCAAAACCGGGTTACCATGTCTATCACCCAACAAAACCGTAATTTCATTAGGAGAACTGGAATTGGCAGAAATGTTTCTTTGCTTACTGTTAACTTCAAAATGATTGTCATTTGGTAAACCGCCACTAATTGTTACAGGAACTGGTGAAGAATGAGAGATGATACCATTTCTTTCGAATGATGCTCTAATTTGTACAGCACCTGCCTTAGTGCCGCTAGTTAAAGTAGCTTTTGCAACTCCATTTTGAGTTCTGGCAGAGTCCGGGTAAAGTGATTCACCACCATTTGGACCGGATGTAATATCAAATCTAACATAAACTGATTGAT
>SLPZ01000131.1 GCA_007131725.1 Balneolaceae bacterium | reverse complement strand
TACCTGATGTAGGCCATCCGCCGGACATCCGGGTTGAGATAACAGATGAAAAAGTTGCACGCGGACATTACCTGGCCAATTTTGTAATGACGTGTACAGAATGTCACGCTGTTCGTGATTTTACCCATTTTGCAGGGCCTATTAAAACCGGAACCTTAGGTGTTGGCGGTGAAATTTTTGACAGAGATAATGTGGGTGTACCGGGAAGCATGGTTGCACCTAATCTAACACCTGCCGCTTTAGGGGACTGGACTGATGGTGAAATTTTCAGAGCAATTACTTCCGGTGTTTCAAAAGACGGTTCGGCTCTTTTTCCGATTATGCCTTATCCCAATTATTCTCAATTGGCCGAAGAAGATATTTATGCCGTTATCGCTTATCTGCGCACGCTTGAGCCGGTTGAGTTTGAGAGGCCTCCATCAGTGTATGATTTTCCGGTTAATTTCCTGATTAACACCATGCCGATGAAGCCAAACTTTCAGCCAAAACCGGATAGAAACGATCCAATAAATTATGGCAGGTATCTTGTTACTGCAGGATCCTGTGCGGATTGCCACACAAGGATGGAAAGAGGGCAATTTGTAGGAGAGCCTCTTGCGGGCGGAAATGAATTTTTTATGCCGGATGGATCAGTTGTTCGATCGGCAAACCTCACTCCTCATGAAACGGGAATCGGATATATGACAAAAAATCAGTTTGTAGAACGGTTTAAAGTATTTGCTGATTCGGCCTATGTACCCAACAGGCTGGAACCGGGACAATTTCAAACCATAATGCCCTGGCTGATGTATGCTCACATGGAGCCGGAAGACCTGGAGGCAATCTATGATTATTTAAAATCCCTGCCGCCGGTGGATAATCGTGTGGAGCTTTTTACACCACCAGCAATAACAGTGAGCAGATAAAATGATAAGTAGTGTAGTTTCATGTCAAGTGTAAAATGGCATGGAAGTCGTCGGACGAGTCAATCTGAGATTAGCACTATTATCGTATATTGCTCAATTTTTTAAAAAAACTCGTCCGACGACTCTATTACCGCATCCGTACTTTTACATTTGACATGACAGTAGTGTCTTGTCACGCTTAAAATGCCGGGATAAAACCCGCAATGTTTTTTCTTCAAAAACCACATTATTTTTATAAATGCTGCCAATTCTAATAAGGAAACATTGCGGGTTTATTACGAAGATCCATTATTAAGGAATAATTCGGGCTTCCTCAAAAAGTCACACCTGACCGTGCGGCGAATGCAGAGAGGTTCAGTACAAACAAAGTGGCTGCAATCCAGGTCTCGGATGTGCCCTGAAGTTTGGCTTTGATCTGATTGAGTGAAAGCGCCTGCTTTGCATTCCCGATGCGCCCCTCAATGTGGTTGCGCTCAGCGTATTCATCTCGCTGCTTACTCTTCTGGTAGGCGCTGAGTTTGGCTTTGGGGCCTTTGGGCAGGGCTGTCATGCGAATGTTTCGAGTGGTGCACCATGTGCGATTGTCATTGGTATGATAAATCTTGTCACACTGAATCAGCTCCGGGTAGTGGCCGGTTAGCAAGCGGTAGGTTTCCGCCTGCTTTTGCAGGTCAGAAGCTTCGTTATAGGCGTCCCAGCTGATCGTTTGGTGGGTCAGGTAGCCACCTTGCAGCGACAGGCTCAACTTGGCCCCGAACTCTACTCGCTTGCCGGTTTTGCCGCGCACAATCGGGCGCACGTGCGGCTGGGAGATGCTCACAATGCGGTCGTCACACTGTCGGCTGTCGGCCTCATACATGCCCCGCTGCTGATCGTACAGCGTGTGGATGACCCACAGCTGACGCTGGTATTTATGAGCCAGCGGAAACGCTCTGCCATCCAGCATGTCCAGCATCTGGTCGATATGGCCCAGGTTGCGCTCCACACAGTTGAGCAGGTATCGCAGGGTTTTACGCAGGCTGGCCTTGGAGGCTTTTTTCTTTTTCGACTGGCTCAGATACCGCTTGTGGGCTTTCTTTCGGTAGGTGCGTGGCTTGACGGCCAGTCGATCGCCGACCAGCCCCCAAAGCTCATCAATGATGCGCTCAGTCTTTACCCGTGCCTCATTGACAAGCGAAAGATCGGTAGGATAGCGAATGTACTGATCGGCTACGGTAGCATCGATTTTGAGTTTTCCTTTCGGAGCATCCTTTTCGCCAGAGGCGGGGTTCAGATCTTCTGAAAACGCGATCAGCGTTCGGGAAAATTCATCAAAGGTGTCCTCGCCGAGTCTCTTTCGCAACTCCACAAACAGGGTTGGTGAAAATAGTTGCTCGGGATGATAGGTCTGCAAACCCAGAAAAAACTGCATGTAGGGGTTTTCCGAAATGCTCAGTAGTGTCTCTTCATCGGAGAGTCTCAGCTTGTGTTTGATGATGAAGGCACCGATGACCCAGCGGGGATTCACCGCTTTGGCGCCCATGTTGGGCGAAAAGCGTTTGGCGTAAACTTCAACCATCCGATCCCACGGCAGTAGCGCTCCCAGCTGAATCCAGCGGTTATTAGGATCTAATTCGAGTTGGCAGAGATTAGAAAAATCCTCAAATTGGGTTTGGTATTGGGATGTATAATTTATCATATGCAAGGTTATTTGTCAAAAAGATACAAAAACCCTGCATAAAAAGATGCAAAAATTACATATATTGCTGTAAATTAGTAATTTATATTCGATCTGAGGAAGTCCTAATTCATGATTCAGGTGCGTGCTGATTTGAACTCAAGTTTACCGCTATCAAAATTCAGCTTTCTGTAAAAACAGGTTTTCCGAAATTTTCCTTCTTCATCTTTAGTGTGGCAGGCTCCTCCGGATTCAAGGGTAACACGATAAACCAGCGCATCCTGGTCACAATCAACCAAAATTTCGTCCAAATGCATTATGCTGCCTGAGGTTTCTCCTTTTACCCAGAGTTCGTTTCTGCTGGTGCTCCAAAATGCAGCCCGCCTGTGATTAATGCTGTGTTTTAGCGCTTCTACATTTACAGAAGCTGTCATCAAAATTTCTCCCGTTGAACTTTCCTGCACGGTGACGGGAAGCAGGCCATTTCGCTTTTTAAATTGTAACAATGATTCTGTGGCTTCTTCCAGGATTTCTGATTTGATATTGCCGGAATTTAGTATACTCATCATGCTGCTATTTGAAAATTTCGTGTTTAATATACCTGAGTATACGAATTTGCAGACAGCTTGTAAGTGATTATTTAGGAGAATGAATTTCAAATTTTTAATTTGGCCAGCTTGAAAAGCCTGAGCATGTCTGTTGCAATCAGGGCACAGGTTTTGTCGTATGCCCCGGATTCATCGGGAGAGTTATCAGCGTGTTTTGGGTCAGTGTAGGTAAGAGGCACACGGATGGATGCACCCGGGATAAAAGGACAATTGGCATCAGCATGATCGCAGGTCATAACCGCTGCAAATTTCCCGCCAGGATTTTTTTCATCATCAAACACTTTTGACCATAACTGAACTTTAACCGGAAGTTCATCATCCGTTACACTGTAAACCGGATTATTTCCGGCCCCCTGTTCAACAATCAATCCTGTGCGTTGCAAAGCTTCAACGGTTCGCGGATTGCAAGCCGTAACTTCGGTTCCGCCGGAAAAACTGTCAGCATGATCCAACTTGAGAAAGCTCTGCACAACTGAACACCAGGTTTGTGCAAACTGGCTTCTTCGTGAATTATGGGTGCAGATAAAATTTAACCGGGCTTTTTCACCATTTTTCACTTGATCTGCAATCCAGGATGCCAGTGTTTCGATTGCTTCATTGTGGCGGTCAACAGGTAGTTTTTTAAGTGCGCCTTCAATTTTATTCAGCCAGACTGATACCATAACTCAGATTTTGTGTAATGTGGAATTAGTTTTAGCACAAAATAAGATAGTTACAGTTAGCAAACTGTTATGAATCAGCCCGGATAAATTCCGAATTTTGCCGATTGAAGAATTTGGCTAACTGCAAAAAGTTCAAAAACAGTTAGATCATAAAAGCAGAAACCAATTATTTACTGCCCAATTTTTCTGATACCTGCGAATGTTTGTGCATTTCATCAACATATTTTGCAGATTCTGTTATTGAGAGGCATCCGGTAATATTAGTGCCGTGATGCGGCTCTACATGTATATCTCCGCGATATTTGTCGAGATGTGATCTGTATTCTGAAAGCGCCCTAAGTTTACCGATAAAGGCATACGCAGCAGATTGTGGAGTAGAGCAGGAAACCGGCGGATTTTCATGTCCATGTAAAATGTATCCATCGAGAGGGAAATCCGTGTCGGGATAGCCATGCCAGTGTGAGATGGATAGCCCGTCGTTTTGCAGGTACCGGTGAAATATGGAATCGGGTGCAAGTGTTTTCAGAATACTTGCAGTAATTACATTACCGATAGCGTGGGCAAGTATTGCATAAGTGTCATAAGATGGACGGCATTCCTCTTTTGTAAGATTAGAAGGCGTATCAATCGTAATTTCACCTTTGTAAAGGCCCAGTTTTAAAATGTCTTTGCTCGGGTCTAAATTGGTTTTATTACAGCCCGACCGTGTTGAAAGAAGCCATACTTCCGGAATTTTTACAATCCAGTCTTTTTCAAATAGCTGAACCAGCAGGTAAGTATCTCCGTTTATGTTTCGGGTTTTGTGTTCATTCCAGTCTGATCCGTTCAAGCTTGGTGGTGCATGATCAAGATCTATGGCCGGTTCAATTTCGGTGGGAAGCTGCTTTACCATAAACCCATAGCTCATCCCTGTTCTGTGGTCGAGATACTTCGATACAATCCGCTTATAAAGACGGTTTCGGTACTTAAGGTCTTCGATGGAGGTATGCGCAAGCATCAGTCCGTTATCGTGCCAGACTTGTGCTGCACTCATAAAATCCTGAATATAATCTTCATATCCCAGTTTAATTGGGTCGAAAATTCCTTCTCTGTAAACAATTTCATCGCGGCTCGGCGGCACTACCTGAGCAGAAAGTTTCGGAACCAGCGAATAGAGTATATCCTGTTTGGGTGATCTCCAGTCTCCGCACTCAATTACTGCGCCGTTCATGGTGCAGATTGTCCACTTGTCTTCTTCAACAAAAACAGGTACATGAGTCAGATTCCATGCCAAAACTCCGACAATACTGTCGAGAGTTTCCTGCAAGGTAGGATTATCGGGGATAGGAGGTGCCTCATCAAAAATGGCAACCACAGGATTATCGTACAGGCTCGAAACCTTGCGGATGGCAAGATCTTCGTTTTTCCCTTCACCTTGTTCGATAATAACTATTCCCGGCTTCACCTTTTTCTCTTCAGTTAAAGAGTCCTCGTAAGGGATTACTTTTACTCCGAGGTCTATCAAATTATTTTTAAAAATTGCTACAAAATTGTCGAGGCGCTGGCTGTGTTTATGCGGCGGTTGAAAGGTTACTGTTAAATCACGTGCCATTTTTTCTTCTTTTAAAGGCACATTTCCCGAAATTTGCAGCAGGTCGAATATCAGATTAGAATTTTTCATAATTCGCTAAAGAAATAATTTTGTATTTATAGACAATCAAGAAAGAAACGTATGCAGTATTAGTTCAATAAGTACTTCTGGAATAATTGTCATATTTAAGGATTTATTCAGCCTGAATCAAACTCAATCACAATAGTTTTGCATAAAGTATTTGAACAGTGTAAATGTACATTTTTAATACTGTGAAGTTAAAAAAATCCTGTCAATCGAACTAATGATGAAAATAAAGTGATAAAAAGAAATTTCGTTGCGGTTTTAAGTTGAATTCAAGTAATTTGTCAGTTACAGACATAATCAATATATATCACATGCGGCTATTATTATTCGCTGTTTTATCAGCGTTTATTTTTTTACAATCGTGCAGTTCATCCGGCGATGATACCTATCGATTAACCATAACTGCCGTTCCCCAGGAAGGTGGTATGGTTACTCCGGCTGATGGTGAGTTTGAAGCCGACCGTACTCTGGAAATTTCAGCCACCCCTAATCAGCATTGGATGTTCGTGAGATGGGAGGGAGATCATGAAGGATCGGACAATCCGGTGGTCATCACACTTGATTCGGATAAAGATATTGCCGCAATTTTTGAAAAACGGGACTATCCGCTCACCATAGAAATTGAGGGCAGCGGTAATGTAGCTGAACGAGTAATTCAGCAAAAAACAACTGAGTATCCGCATGGAACCGTTGTGGAACTGACAGCTACGCCGGATGAGGGCTGGCGTTTTAACGGATGGAAGGGCGATCTCGAAGATGATGAAAACCCGGCAACCATTACCATTGACGGAGAAACCAACATTACGGCAGTTTTCACAAGAATTGAATATCCGCTTACCATCAATATTGAGGGCGAGGGTGAGGTTGAGCAGCAGGTGGTGCAGGCAAAAACCACCGATTATCCTGAAGGAACAGTTGTTGAGCTGACTGGCATAGCCGATGAAAACTGGATTTTTTCTGACTGGAGCGGTGATATTGAAAGCGACGAAAATCCCGAAACCATTACAATAGACGGACCAAAAGAGGTTACAGCTACGTTCCTGAGAACTTACAGGCTTACCACCATAGCCGAACCCGAAGAGGGTGGAACCGTAACTCCCGGCGATACAGTATTTGTACGTGATACCGACATTGAGGTGGAAGCCATTCCTAACCACGGCTGGCAATTTGTAAACTGGGAAGGGGACTTTACAGGAAGTGTGAATCCGTTCAGCCTGACGATGAATGGAAATAAAACCATTGTCGCAAATTTTGAAAGGGAAGAGTTTATTATTGAGGTGGACATTGAAGGCGAAGGATCCATTCAAAAAGAGCTGATATCCGGAACCGAGACAGAAAACGGATTTTTATTTGAATCAGAGGTTGAAATCACCGCTATTCCCGAAGACGGCTGGGAATTTACAGGCTGGGATGGGTACGTGATGTCTGATGAAAACCCAATACTGGTATCTGTAACCCAAAATATTGACCTGACTGCGATATTTGTGGGGCAGGTGCCTGAAGTGAGTACGGATACAGTTACGAATATCTCAGCCAACTCAGCGGATGTAACAGCTACTGTCGTGGATGAAAAGGCTTACCCGGTTGATGAGCGCGGCGTCTGTTTTGCAGAAACAGATATGCCTGGCCTTGATGATCTTTGTGTGATTGC
>SLPZ01000282.1 GCA_007131725.1 Balneolaceae bacterium | reverse complement strand
CTGCATGTGTGATAAAATCTTTGTAGAGAATGTGTACAAGTTCGTGGCGGATTGCCAGGTTGCATTTGCCGCTGTCATGCCGGAGTGATGCCGGCAGCAGGATAACCGGCTCACGAAAACCGAATGTAACGGGCACAACCTCATCATCTAAAAATGCCAGCCGGATTGTTCTCGGGTGAGCCGCCGCAAGTTTTTGGTTTGCCGTGTCGAGTTTAAATGATTGGCTGATGGGTAAAAAAGTGAGTGTTCTTTTCAAACGGCTGATCTGAATCCACTGAGCGAGGAAACGAGTCATTAAATAGAGAATGCCGGAGAAAAAAAGTACTGCCGTCATTGCATAAAAATATTCAGCCAAGGCAATTGAGGCCGACGGCTCCGATGCAGTTACCCCGATCTCAATGGGTGCGGTAATTGTAACAAATTTCATGGTTTGTGCAGGCGCTTCGGGGAAGAAAAGAGATTCTGCTGCCTGAAGCAGCCCAAGAAATATGATGCCTGCGGGCAATGCAAATATCAGTGCAAGACGGCCGTGATAGTGATATTGAGGATGAACATTTTTTGCCATCCGGAGAAAAAACCAGGCAGGAACACCGATCAGGGTCCAGATCAGCAGGGGAAGCCAGGTAAAGTTCAGTGCCTGTTCGGTGTAAGAGGCAATTTGGATAACGAGGGAATCCATAATTAATCTTCAAGCTTTTTGATGATCTTTTTAATCTCACGCCGTTCCTCTTCGGTCAGGTTTTCGCTCTGAACCAGCGTTTGCACCAGGTCGGTCGGGGAGCCTTTAAATACTTTGTCCACCAGGCGGTCAACCAGGCTGTAGCGAACATTTTCGGGGCTGACCGCCGCACTGTAAATATAGCTTAACCCTTCTTGCCTGTACTTCAGATACTTCTTATCAGCCAGGTTTTTCATAACCGTCATCACGGTTGTGTAGGCAATGTCGCGGTATTCCAGGATTCTCTCCCTCACGTCTGATACAGAAGCTTCACCAAGCTCCCAAACATGGTTGAGAATTTCCATTTCTGTTTCTCCAAGCGGGCTTAGTGGTTTTCGCATGTCAATGATATTTTATTAATAATTTAGTACTAAAGTAATAGTAATTTGAATAATAGTCAAGACTGGAAAAAATATTTTGAGTGAATTGAGCTCAGAATATTTTGATGTCATCTCAATGATTGTTTGGCAGGTTTGCACCAAAGGCTTTCGAAATCTTTCTGGATTCTATGAAAGATTGGACGATTTTATACGGCAAATCTTGAAGCATATTCGATATAGACTTCGGAAGTCTTACATAATCGACATTCTAAAGTTGACACGAAATCAGAATATCACGAATACACTGAATAACTTCATCCACAGATTCTGCGATGAGAAGATCTTTTCCTGTTAGTTCAGCAAAATGTGAAAGCGATACTTCATAAACCATCGAGAAGATCACAGGGGTGCTGTTTTTAATAGCTAGAGCCGCTTCAGATGCGGTTCCGGCTCCCATTCCGCAAATCACAATAACATCAGTAGTGAGAATATTCATCACATTCCGGGCATGGCCCATGCCGGTTAAAATCGGTATCGTAACATATTCTGACATTCTATTGCGGTTCTCATCCGGTAAAATTCCCAAAACTGTTCCTCCCGCTTCAAATGCCCCTTTCGATGCGGCATCCATCACACCGGCTTTTCGTCCGCCGGTTAGCAGAATCCATTTCTGTTCGGCAATTTTTCTTCCAAGATTTTCGGCAAATTCAACAATTTCAGGCTTGCCGGGATTTCCGGGCCCCATCACACCGATGATCGGCTGTCTTTTCTTTTTCATAAAAATGGAACGTGATTTTGAGATTTAGAATTGTTGAGTGAAAAATCATCCAACCGAAGGAAAGTAAACATGCCAAGGCCTTTTTTAAAACAGATTGACGAAAAACTGGAAAAACCTGATCTCAATAAATTCAAAAAAGCAGTATTTGTACTGCACGATCAGTTAAATCTTGATGCCTGGCCGGAATGGGTTACCCGGGAAAAACCTCTTCTGATTTTCATGGAGAGCCGAAAAAAGGGAGAAGAAGTTCCTCATCACAAAATTAAAGCGGTGTATGTACTCAGCTCCATGAGACACTTTGCACTTGAATGCGCCGAAAATGGGTTTGATGTTCTATATCACTCATCGAATGGCCATTTTGATGACGGCTTAATAGAGATTATGAATGATTATGACGGAACACTGTATTACATGACTCCTTCGGAATGGGATTCCCGGCAAAGGCTTGAAAAAGTGAAAAGTGAACGCAATGGCAGTGTCAAAGAAATACCCAATGGTTTTTTTCTGGCTGATGCAGATCAGTGGATTGATAAAATTAAACCCGGCTATCGAATGGAATATTTTTACCGTGAAATGAGAAGAAATACCGGATACCTGATGAATGGAAAAGAACCGGAAGGAGGTGAGTGGAATTATGACGATCAAAACCGTGAATCCCTGCCCGATGGCCATCCCGTTCCGGAGATCAAAACTTTTCAGCCGGATGATATTACCACTGAGGTGATGGAAATGGTGGAAGAGTACTTTCCGGACAGTTTTGGTAAGATGAAGAATTTTGGATATGCCGTAACCAGGAAACAGGCACTTCAGCTTCTGCGTCAATTTATTGAAGAACGCCTGGATGAGTTTGGCCCATATGAGGATGCCTTGAAAACAGGGAACCACAAACTTTTTCATTCACAGTTATCCATCTATCTGAATAATGGATTGTTGCTTCCGGGTGAGGTTTGTGATGCAGTAATGGATGCTTACGAAAAAGGAGAGGCGAGGTTAAATTCAGTTGAGGGATTCATCAGGCAGATTATTGGTTGGCGTGAATATATCCGGATTTACTACGAAGCCATGATGCCGGAGGTTCGTAAGGCCAACCATTTTGGGTTCCGTGAAAAACTTCCTGAAATGTTTTGGACAGGCGACACTGCTATGAAATGTATGCAACAGAGCCTGCAGCCGGTGATTGAGGAGGCGTATTCTCATCATATACAGAGGCTG
Organism: Balneolaceae bacterium; assembly: GCA_007131725.1. Classification (GTDB taxonomy): domain Bacteria; phylum Bacteroidota; class Rhodothermia; order Balneolales; family Balneolaceae; genus Rhodohalobacter. Next base: position 4,185 of record SLPZ01000282.1, on the reverse strand, counting down.
ATGATTTTGAGCAATTTCAGCAATCTGACTGAAACGGATCCGCGGGAATTAAACCGATGGTTTTTGCTTGCATACGCCGATGCCTACGAATGGGTGGAACTGCCGAATGTGTTGGGGATGAGCACGTATGCCGATGGGGGTGTGCTTGCATCAAAACCGTATGTTTCGAGCGGGAACTACATCAACAAAATGAGTGATTATTGTAAAAATTGCGAATACAGCGTTACAAAAAAGACGGGTGAAAAAGCGTGTCCATTCAACTACCTTTTCTGGAATTTTGTAGACAAGCAACGCGATACGCTGAATAAGATCGGACGCATCAATTTTATGGTGAATATGTACGACAACAAACTTTCTGATGATGACAAGCAGGAAATGCGCGAATTGAGTGAGAGCTTTATCAAAAAATTGAAAAGGCTGGATTGACAAGAAATTACTCTTAGCATTCCATATCAATGTGGGAGAACTCTATTTAAATTCTTAACTTCGCAAAGCAGTTAAATTTACAATGACTATGGCCAAAAGCATCAGCGAAGTGACCTTGCGAACCAAGGGTATTCTGCCCGTTCAAAAACTGAAAATACTGGAAAAAAACGGAATTATAAGCGGCTCCGAAGATCATCCCATTGAGGAGAACCAATATCAGCCTAATTCCATTGACCTTCGCCTCGGTACTCATGCATACCGTGTTCGAAGCAGCTTTTTGCCTGAGAATGAAACCGTTCAACAAAAAATCGACAAGCTCCATCAATACACCTTTTCAATTGAAGATGGAGCGGTTCTGGAGCCCAACTGCGTTTACATTATTCCGCTGCTGGAAGAGCTGAAGCTTCCGGTATCCCGTTTTTCTCCGCAGAAAAATCTTTTTAACGGTTCGAATGACGAGGAAATACGATTTATTTCTGAAGAAAACCTGACGGCCAAAGCCAATCCGAAAAGCACCACCGGCCGCCTCGATATTTTTACGCGTGTCATCACCGACTACTCACACCGTTTTGAGGAAATAGACCAGGCATACAAGGGAAAATTGTACCTGGAAGTGGTTCCCAAATCGTTCCCAATCAAAGTCAGAACCGGGCACAGGCTCAATCAGCTTCGTATTCGCCATGGCCACACAGTGTTGTCCGATCAGGATATTTTGCGAACGCACGGCAGTGATCCGCTGCTTTTTGATGAGAGTGGCGAACCCCTGAAAATGGAGGAGATGAATGTAAACAACGGGCTGTTTCTCAGCGTGAACCTCCAGGGAGATGAACAGGATATTTTGGGATACAAAGCAAAAAAACATCGCGATTTGATTGACCTGGACAACATCAATCATTATGAAATCACGGATTTCTGGGAGCCCATTTATGCAAGGAGCGATGACCATCTGATCCTGGAGCCGGAGGCCTTCTACATTTTTGCCTCGAAAGAACGCTGTCGAATTCCTAAACACCTTGCCGCAGAAATGATTGCTTATGACACCGGATCGGGAGAATTGCGAACCCACTACGCCGGATTTTTTGACAGCGGGTTCGGCGGCTCGGTGGAGGATAAAGGCGCCAGGGCTGTGCTGGAAGTGCGGTCACACGACGTACCGTTTTTAATTGAACACGGCCAAACCTTTTGCAGCATGAAGTTTGAACCCAACACAGAAATCCCGGAGTTTATTTACGGCAGTTCAATTAAAAGCAACTACCAGGGACAGGGCCTGAAACTCGGAAAACATTTTAAGCAATCCTGATTATGCCGGTTGACCGCTGTATTTGTCACAACATCTCTTTTCGTCAAATCAAAGAAATTGCAGAAGAAAAAGGATACCATGATATACAGGAACTGCAGGCTGAAAAAATCAGTAGTACAAACTGCAAACTTTGCCAGCCCTACGTAAAAGAGATGCTGAGAACAGGCAAAACATCCTTCAGGCCGGGAGTTGATCTGAAGCTGACGTAGCCATGAACCTTTTCTATACGCCACCGGAGAACATTCATCTGCCGGATATTTTTATAACCGGACAGGAAGCAATGCATATTTCGAAAGTGCTTAGAAATTCTGCCGGTGATAAAATTCACATAACTGACGGGAATGGCAGGAAATTCACCGGAATTATCGAACAGATCAACAAAAATCAGGTTGTCGTAAAATCTGATGAACTGGTAACTGAAGAGAGAGCGTGGCCCTATATAACTTTGTGTATTGGTTTGATTAAAAAACGGGACCGGCTTGAATTTGCCATCGAAAAGGCAACGGAATTGGGTGTGGATGAGATCATTGTATTTCGGGGAGAACACAGCCAGAAACAGAATATCCGGACAGACCGGTTGCAGGCTGCCGCACTTTCTGCTATGAAACAATCACTCAGGTACTATCTTCCGCCTGTACGGATGGCACAATCGTTAAGTGAAGTATTGAAAGGAATAAACCGGGACGTACCTGTGATTCTGGCTGATGAGATTCGTCAATCCGAAAACGATTTTACAGAGATAAAGCAGGAAAAATTGTTGCTGATTGTAGGCCCTGAAGGAGGATTTTCTGAAAAGGAGAGGGAATTGCTCCGGGAAATTTCGGCTGTTCCTTATTCTCTGGGAAAAAATCGGCTTCGCACCGAAACGGCAGCAGTTTTAATGACAGATCGTTTCAAAAACCGATTGTTTTTGAAAAGTTGATGCTCTTGAAAAATTTGGGCGAGCAACTGAGCACAAGCGGATACATTCGACTCCGCTCAGCACAGGCGCATGTGCCAGTAACTTATGAACTATCAGATATATTAATAGCACAAAAAAAAGAGCCGGAGAATATCCGGCTCTTAGAAGTTCATTTTTTAAAAAAAATTAGTGATGAGACTTACAGGAAATTAATCCGATCGTGCTTCGGCCTGTTTTTGTGCGTACATTTCAAGCTCTTGCGCAACATCCCATAAATCCATTGCTTCTTTGAGGGTATCATTCAGGTAGTCGTTAATGACGGGATAGAAGTACTCGGATCCCCAAACCTGGCGTGCCAGTTCGGCTTTCATTCGCCCGAAATTCATCCAGATCAGTTCGTCATACTGTTCCTGGGTTATCAGAAGCTTATTGTCTTCGATGGTCGGTTCATCCACATCATCAGAAAGCACCAGGCCCTGATCTTTCATTCTGTCCATGAACATCTGCTGAGCTGCATCACTGAAAACAAAATCAGACCGGTAATGTTCAAAATTATCCTCCCATTCAGCTCTGAATTCATCACCCATTTCATCAAGATATTCCCTGACGAAATCGAAGTCCACACGGTTAACGAGCATGAAATTGAACAGGTAGGGAGAAGTAGTCATATCTTCCTGAACAATGATATCCGGGACAATTCCGCCGCCGCCGAATACATCACGCCCGGCAGTAGTCTTGTAGCGGAGTGAATCAGGTACCTGATCTTTGAACTCATTTGCATCCATCACCGCATCAGTGGTGCGATGCCTGAACTCAAAAGCATAATCTTCTGAGCTGCCATCAAATGGTTTTTGAATCAGGCGGCCGGATGGTGTGTAGTATCGCGAAATGGTTACACGGATATTGCTCTTATCAATTAGCTCATACTGCTGCTGAACAAGGCCTTTTCCGAATGTCCGGCGTCCTACAATCAGCCCTCTGTCGTGATCCTGAATGGCGCCGCTCACAATTTCACTTGCAGATGCCGATCCTTCATTGACCAGAACGATGACAGGTATGTCTTTTAATTCTCCGTCTTTACGAGAAAATACTTCAGAGTTGAATCTCGAATGCCTGCTTTGTGTGGACACAAGTTTGGTATTTCTCGGGAAAAATTCTTCTGAAATGGCAATCGCCTGGCTTAAATATCCACCGGGATTGTTTCTCAGGTCAAGTACAAACCGCTCCATTCCCAGCTCTTTAAGCTCGCTTGCAGAAGCAAGAAACTCTTCGTGAGTGGTTGCTGCAAACCGGTTAATTTTGATGTAGCCGGTCTTCTCATCAAGCATGTAGTGCGTGTCAATGGTGGTTATGGGTATGTCGTCGCGGACAATCGTAAAATTTAATGTGTTTGGATTTCTTGGCCTCAGAATCTCTACATCAACTGTAGTTCCTTTTTCCCCACGGAGCCGTCTCACAACCTGCTCATTGGAGTATCCCACGGCGCTTGTATCGTTGATGGAAATAATTCTGTCGCCGGACATAATTCCAAGCTGATCGCTGGGCCCGCCCGATATGG
>SLPZ01000325.1 GCA_007131725.1 Balneolaceae bacterium | reverse complement strand
TGGGGAGCAGCTCCTGGAATTTTTCTTCACCATGCTTTTCACGGAACCGGTGCAATGCCTGTACAAAAGTGATGGTGCCTCCCCAGGCCTGCACAAATATGGGGCGGTCATCATCTTTTTCGAAAACCTCTACCAAAAAGTCACTCCCTTCCGAATCTTTTGGCTCTCCATGTGGGGTGTATCCCTCACCAATCCAGTCGTGGAAATAGACAGAATCCCATTCACTGGTTACAAAGCGGTCGGCAATCTGTCCGGAAAATTCGAGAGTATTGGTGAGCCAGATAATGGGTAAAGCACCCCGCCCCTGTTTGGTAACAGCCATCAGCTCTTCATAATCTGGCAGGTCGGGATCGTGCTTTCGAAGCTGGGGCAATTCTTCGCGGTATGCATCCAGAATTCCCATCGCTTTGTCCCAGGGGCCGGTTTCGTCATAATTAAAATCGGGCAGTTGATTCGTGACAATCATGGCTTCAAGGTCGAAATAGGAAGCATAGTAGAGATACCGAATCAGGGAGTTACCGTCATCATGCGTCATATCCGTAAGGATGACGTTACGGATTCTGTCCTGATCTGTTTGCAGATCATTAGATGTTTGTGCATCGCAGGCAGCTAACGCGAAAATTAATAGTAAAAAAATTGTTAAGTGTATTGCTTTCATTGTTTTAATTAAATTATCGTATAGTGTTTGTTAAGTCAGTGTAGATGCCTGAATCAATCCCCACAGTTTTTTAGTATCAGGATTTGGCTTCAAAATTAATTTTAAAGCCAGAGTTTATGAACCAGTGAAAGCGAGATAATACCGGCATTGCTGTATGAATAGAGCAAATCAATCTTCAATCCTTTCGAACATATGATATTGATCCACATTATCGGCTGTGACCAGGTCGCAGTCGAAATATTGCTTTTCGGGGTAGCCTGTTTCTCCCGTTCGGATGTATTCATCAGCCTGATGCACTGCCATGCGGGCCATTTTTGCAGCCGGCTGCAGAACGGTTGCGTGCATTCGCCCTTCACGAATGGCATCCAGTGCATCCGGGCTTCCGTCAAAACCTACAAGCACCACGTCTGTTTTTCCGGATGCCCGCAATGCCGCTGCCGCACCTACAGCCATTGTGTCGTTACCCGAAATAATGCCTTCGATATCGGGATGTGCCTGCAAAATCGTTTCAACCCGGCTGTAGCCCTGTGTTTGGCTCCAATTGGCGCTTTGCCTGGCCACCTGAACCAGTTCTGGATACTGTTCCAGGATGTCATTAAACCCGCGAGACCGGATATGGGCGTTTGTGTCAGATTCACGGCCAACCAGCTCAGCGTACGTACCGCTTTCTCCCATTTTCCGGACAAATTCTTCAGCAGCAAGAGCGGCGCACTGGTAGTTATTTGATACGATTTGCGAAACTGCAATTCCCGTTGCATTGATTTCACGGTCAATCAAAAATGATGGAATTCCGGCATCTTTGGCTCTTTCCACAGCAGCAATAGATACATCGGCACCGGCATTATCCAGTATAATTGCCGATGCATTACTGGCAATTGCACGGTCTATGTGCTGATCCTGTCGGGCGGGGTCGTCGTTATGAGAGAGCACCAGTGTACGGTAACCCATCTCCTGGGCTTCCTCATCGGCCGCTTGTGCTTCGGCCAAAAAGAAAGGGTTATCATGCGATGGCGTGATGATAACAATTAACCTTTCCTCGTCTTCGGAAACCTGCCGTTCCCGTTCTCCGTTGCCGCAAGCAATTGCAAACAGCGGTATCAATAATGCAATAAGAAATTTTTGAATATTGAGCATGGATTTGATCTTTGTATTGTTTGTTGTGTTTATAAAATTTTTGAATCCGGTTTAATGGGCTGATTTCTTTACTATTAATTACCTGTTTATCAACTCAGACCCTTACGATAAATATTCATTAAGTTCATGATAATGAATATTAAATCATTGGTTTTGGCTATTATATCCCCTCTTGAGAGGGGAAATGCGAAGACAAAAAGGCAAAGCCTGATTTGTCAAGCGAGGGGTGTGTTTCTCAAAACCGGTTCAAGCGTACGCCTTTTCCACTAAGATGCTTTTGAAAATGTTATTCCCTTATCAGTGATATTCGATCAATCAAGGAACACACCCCTCGTCAGTCAAGAAATCACGATAAATCGTGTTTTTGACCAACTTTCCCCTCTCAAGAGGGGATGTTTATGAACCTTCAAGAGTACCCGGCAACTGACTGGGGCATTGAAGTGTTCGGATATTTTTGGCACAAGCGGATACTTCGTCTCCGCTCAGTACAGGCTTCTTGCGCCAGTAATTTTTTTACACAACATCATCATGCAGATTCTGCCAGGGTTTGATGCTGGATTTTTTGCTGCCACTGGTCAACCACAACGGCCAGTATGATCACCAGGCCTTTTACTACAATCTGCCAGAATTCCGACATCCCGATCAGCACCATTCCGTTTTCGAGAACACCGATCACAAAAGCACCGATTATGGTGCCCGTTATGGTGCCCCGTCCGCCAAAAAGCGATGTACCTCCCAGCACCACCACCGCAATTGCGTTCAATTCATACATCTCACCGGTGGCCGGATGAGCCGCACCAAGCTGTGAGGCAATAATCAACCCAACAAGAGCCGCACACACACCTGAGATTACATACGTCAACGTTTTTATGCGGTTTACGCGAATACCGGTAAACTTTGCTGACTCTTCGTTGCCGCCTACCGCATAAACATGTCTTCCAAAAGCTGTTTTCCTGGCGATGATGGTTCCGATAATTGTCAGGGCAATCATCAGCCAGATCGGAAGCGGCAACCCGAGAAATATTTCGTTGCCGAGCACAAGAAACCCGGTATTGCCCAGCGATTCCCGGCCGGCCAGGTTTGGAAATGTTGAGCCGCCCGATATCAGCATGGCACAGCCCCGTGCCACATACAACATACCGAGAGTGGCAATAAAGGGTGCTACATTCAGCTTTGTAATCAAAAAGCCATTAATGGCGCCAACAAAAGCACCGGTCATCAGCGCAATGAGAATCACAACCCAGACATTAAAAAATATGGATACCCCAAACATGGGCAGCAGCAACCCTTCGGTCAGCAGCCAGCCTGCAACCATGCCGGAAAGGCCTGCAATTGACCCCACCGAGAGATCTATACCGGCACTCAGAATCACATACGTCATTCCAATACCCAGAATGGCATTAATGGCAACCTGTTTGGCCATTATCACAAGGTTGCTGGTTGTTAAAAAGGTTGGGCTGAGTGCTGCAAAAACCGCCACCACCAGGATCAGGGCGAGATATGCCCTCATCTGAAGGAGCAGCAGTTTTGCAGATTTCGTGCTTGAAATTATTTTTTGATTACCAGTCATCAGGCAGATTTTCGTTTTTCTTCTTTGTTTCGGATAACACAGGCATCGAGTATTGCCTTTTCAGTAATGTCTTGCCCGCGCAGGTCGGCAGTAATTTTTCCCCGGGCTAAAACAAGAACGCGGTCAGACATTTCCATGATTTCTCGTAATTCGCTCGATGTGAACAGAACAGAGGTATCGCGGGCTGCAAAATCACTCATAATTTTGAAAATATCGTATTTTGCCCCCACGTCAACTCCGCGGGTTGGCTCGTCCATCATCAATACTTTGGGATTGGTGAGCATGCATTTTGCTATTACCACTTTTTGCTGATTCCCACCGCTCAGGGTAACTACGGGCTGTCCGGGGTCAGAAAGCCGGATCAGCAGTTTTTTGATATAATCGTTCACAGCGATTTTTTCCAGTTTATTTGATATGAATCCCGATTTTTGATAAGATTTCAGGCTTGATAGCGTCATGTTTTCAGCTACCGACAGGGTTTGGATAAGCCCCTGCTTCTGCCTGTCTTCCGGAATCAGCATCAGGCCATTCTCAATACGCTCATCAATCGTAAACCCATCAATCGCTTTTCCATCCAAAAACAAACTGCCCGTCGCGAGTTTATGCAGCCCAAAAAGCGATTCAAGCAGCTCTGTTCGTCCGGCTCCCATCAAACCGTAGATTCCTGTAATTTCACCAGAGTGCAGCGTAAATGAGGCGTGGTCAACAAGGTAGCCCTCTCCTTCCGTGCGCGGTAAGCAAAGATTCTCTGCCTTCAGCATGGCTTTTCCTGTTTTGTGATCAGTTTCCGGGTAGAGTTCATCGGGATTTTTCCCGGCCATGTGCTTTATAATCCAGGAGAGCGAAGCATCTTTTCGTTCTGCCTGGGCAACAAGTTTGCCATCACGCAGCACGGCAAACCTGTCACCGATTTCCAGGCATTCATCCAGCTTATGAGAAATGTAAATCACGGCAACTCCCTGTGAGGTTAAATCGCTGATGATTTCTTTCAGGATGGATGTCTCTTTGCTGCTCAAAGCAGAAGTGGGCTCATCCATGATGAGAATACGCACATTATCTTTCAATGATCTCGCAATTTCAACAAGCTGCTGCTGGCCTACCCGTAACTGGCTGACCGGCATATCGGGATTGATGGGCTGCTCGAGTTTTTTCAGCGTTTCTGCCGAAATATTTCTCTGCTTTTTCTGATTGACTACTCCAAAACGGTTTTTTATTTCCCTGGCCAGAAAAATATTTTCCGTAACACTAAGGTTGGGACAGACGGTCAGTTCCTGATAAATGATTCCGATGCCATTCTCCAGCGCTTTGCCGGGCGAATTTATTCGAACGGGCTCGCCGTCAAGAATCAGGCTGCCGTTTGTGGGCTTTTCAACGCCCGCAAAAATTTTCATCAGGGTGGACTTGCCAGCGCCGTTTTCTCCCAAAATTACATTTACCTTTCCCGGATAGATGTCCAGATCCACATTGTCTAATGCAACTGTGCCGGGATATTTTTTGGTAACCTCTCTGGCCGAAAGCACCGGCTTTTCGGAAACAGTCATTGGTTCTGTGTGATTGCTGATTTCGCTGTTAGCCATTAATCTGCCCAATCGAGAATTACCGGTGTGATGTTAATTTCGTCCCCTGTATGGGTAAATGCACCATAAAACTGTATCTGCCTGCCTTCGGCCTGTTCAATATCAAATTCAGCAAGAACCGTTCTCTGAATGCGGTTGTGCATTTCCCGGGATGCATCGGCAAATTCGAGCTGATTGATAAATTGCCCGAACGTGATAAACGGCAGTGCATCTCTGAGTGCCGTTCCGGAAATAACCGGACCGATGAGAATGTTCACGGATTGATCAGAATCTTCAAATCCGCAGAGTTTAATCATCCCTACCCTGGAGCTTGTATCTACTTCAGCAACTTCTGCCACTCCATTTACCAGGTAACTGTAGGGACGTGAACCTTCCCGATGGCCATACTGTGTGGCCGTTTCCGGGTCAGTTTCCAGTAAAGCTAAAAGGTAGTGAATATCAATTGCATTAAGCTCAACTGTGGGAATGACCTGGCCGTCCCAGTTTTCATCGACAAACTCCTCGGCACTAAACCCGGCAGCTTCATCATCCAGAATTGCCCGGCCGGTTTGGGGGTCGATCTCTCTGATTTCACACGCCTGAAGTACCAGAAATAAGAACCCGGCCAGAAACATTTGCGCCGTAACGGCCAGTTTTCCGGTAATTCTCTTTGGTATGTTTGTTTGTCTCATAATGTTGCAGATTTCATATTGAATCTAAGTTCTAAAAAAGAAATTCGTAAATCAGTCTGAGACTGTCCTAAAAGGGCGGTCAATTAGATATAATAACTGCGATACCGTCATGCCGGACACCGATCTCCTGAAAGGGACAGACTGGTATCTCCTGCTTTTATCAAAGAGAGGAGATCCCGTATCAAGCCTGCCTGCGCTGCCGCTTCGGAAGGCAGGTACGGGATGACGCCCTTTTTGGACAGCCTCTTTTTTTCCGTCCTGACGAATCCCAAAAGAATTCGGAAACAGGCACCATTCCAATGGTTCACAACTCTGCCAGGAGCCGAAAAAACACGGCACTCTGGCAGGTTGTATAATTTAGTCATCAAAAAACAAGTACTATGGGCATAAGCCCCACGGGGACAGGCAGTCGCTTGCGCCAATACAGGGATATACATGGGAGACTCACATTATTTATAACCTTTCTGTTTTCGACTCAAAAAGAGCTCTTTCTACCGCTTCGGCCCAGGCCGAGATGATTGATTCACGATCTTCTCTGTCCATCTTCGGATCAAACCGGTCATAACTGCGTGGCAGATCTTCAATATCCTTCAGATTTTTCCAGATGCCTATTTCGAGGCCGGCCAGGTAAGAAGCACCCAGTGCCGAAATGTCGGTGTCGTTATTGCGAAGCACCGGGCATTGCAACAGATCGGCCTGAAACTGCATCAGGGAGTTATTCTTGCTGCCTCCGCCATCCGCAAGAAGTTTACTTTCATCAGTTGCATTCATCAATTTAAATACATCCTGCACCTGGAAGGCTATGGATTCAATGGCCGCTCTTGCAATATGTTTTGCTTCTGCGCCGCGGGTAAGCCCGGTGATGAGGCCTCGTGCACGGTCGTTCCAATGGGGTGCTCCCAAACCGGTAAATGCCGGTACAATATAAACGCCACCATTGTCTTCTGCTTCTGATGCGAGTTCAGCAACCTTTTCCGCACTCTTCAAGCGCAACAAATCCGACACCCACTGTACGGTGGCTCCTGTGGATGTAATATTTCCTTCAAGTGCATAAGTAATTTCACTTTTCAATCCCCATGCAACAGTTGATGAAAGGCTGCGGTTATACGTAACCCTGTTTCCCGTTGGACTCATAATTGAAGAACCGGTGCCGTAAGTTGCCTTCACTGATCCTTGCCGAAAACCACCCTGTCCAAAAAGCGCGGCATGCGAATCTCCGATCATAGCAGCCACTGGAAGTTCATCCGGCAGCCCTTCTACATTTTTGGTAAACCCAGCCGTGTGGGACGACTTTACGATTTCCGGTAACATGGCCTTTGGAATGCCATACCATTCAGTAAGGTCATCATCCCAGCGGGCATGCTCCAGGTTCATCAGTTGCGTACGGCTTGCATTGCTGATATCACAGGCGTGTACGGCACCACCGGTTAAGTTCCAAAGCAGCCAGCTATCTATTGTTCCTGCACAAAGCTCACCGTTTTCAGCCCGTTTTGATCCATCGGGAATTTGATCAAGCAGCCAGCGGATTTTACCGGCCGAGAACATCGGATCAATAACCAGGCCAGATTTTTCCCGGGCCTTTTCTTCTATTCCGCTTTCGTGAAGCTTATTGCAGAATGGCGCCGATCTGCGGCACTGCCACACTACCACGGGACCTGCCGGTTTGCCCGTTTTTCGATCCCACACCAAAGCAGATTCTCTCTGGTTTGATATGGCTATGGCAAGAATTTTTATGTTGCCGGCAGCATTGATACACTCTCCGGCAGACTTTTTTACACTCTCCCAGATATCGGCAGGATCCTGCTCTACCCAGCCCGGCTGCGGATACCGGTTGTTAACAGGGCATGAACCCCGGCTTACAATTCTGCCACCGGTATTTACCAACAGTGCCTTTGTGTTGGTAGTACCCTGGTCAATCGATAAAATAACCTCAGTCATGGCATCGGTTTATTGAGTTTGTAATTGAAGCAGTTTTTTCGCCTTATCCCTCAAACCTTCAGCAGAAATTCCGTAGTGGCTTAAAATATCGTTCTGGCCTCCTGTTACAGTATACTCGTCCGGAATTCCTGCAATCCGGAATGGAACGGAAATTCCGGCTTCCATCAAAGTTGCGGCACACGCCTCACCAAGCCCGCCATGAATAAAATGTTCTTCTACGGTGATAACCGAACCACATTCTTTAGCCGCATTGATTACAGCTTGCCTGTCAAGCGGTTTGATGGTGTGCATGCTCACAACTCGGGCATCAATATTTTCAACTTCAAGTAACATGGCAGCCTGTAGAGCTCTGTACACAGTTTCTCCATTGGCAATAAAAGCAAGATCAGATCCTTCCCTTACCGTTATGGCTTTTCCGGCCTCAAAACGGGTTTCGCTGTTATGCAGAGTATACATCGGTTTTTTGCCAAAGCGTAAAAAAACTGGGTTTCTGGAATGGTAAGCAAACTTTACAGCTTCCCTGGTTTCAAAATTATCTGCCGGAACAATAATAATCAGGTTGTTAATTGCGCGTAATGCGGCAAGATCATGGATGGAATGATGGGTTGAACCAAGGTCTCCGTAACTCACTCCGGCGCTGATTCCCACAAGTCTGACGGGATGATCGGAGTAAGCAATATCATTTTTAATCTGTTCCAGCGCCCTCGCAGTGAGAAAACAGGATGGTGATACGGCAAAAACATTTTTCCCGGCAGAGGCCAGCCCGGCAGAAATGCCAACGAGATTCTGCTCGGCAATACCCGTTTCAATAATCTGATCCGGAAACGCCTCCGAAAACGGAACCAGCTTTCCCGAACCCCTCGAATCACTGGTAGTAACAATGATGTTTCTGTCACTCGCAGCAAGATCCATCAGCGTTTCAGAAAATATAATTTGGTTCGGTTTTTCTTCTTTTAACATCTTACGTCAATGATTAAATAATATCAGTTCTAAAGGAAATTTTGTGGGTTATTAATAATGCCACGAAATCATAGTTACCAGTAGTTGGCAGTTGACAGTTGACAACTCATTAGTATAAATTTGGGTGGTTATCAATCTCTCAAATCTTATAATAACTGATTTATAATCTAATATTTAACCAACATAAAAAGTTGTCAACTGCCTACTGTCAACTGTCATTTAATAAAATTACTATTTAAAATTTCTATTCCTGATACCCTCAAAATTTCCGGTAGAACCTTAATATCTGCAATAAACAGGCACCAATACTTTCACTCTAACCTTAACTCATCAAGGGCGGTTGCGTATTCATTATCATCCGGCACTTTGTGGTGCCATACATGATTATTCTCCATAAAGCTGACGCCCTTGCCTTTTACAGTATGGGCTATAACCAAATTCGGTTTTCCTGCTTTGAATGGGATACTGCTGAAGAGTTGCTCCATTTCAGCCAGGTTGTGGCCGTCTGTTTCCTGAACTTCCCATCCGAAGGCTTCAATTTTTTCCCGCAGTGGTTCAACCTTTAATACCGAATCAACGGGGCCGGTTATCTGCAGTTTGTTGTAGTCGATGATGGCCAGCATGTTGTCGAGCCCGTAATGACCCGCTGCCATCATGGCTTCCCAGTTTGAGCCTTCAGCCAGCTCCCCGTCTCCCAGCAGCGTATAAACTTTGAAGGGAGCCTTATCCAGTTTTGCAGCCAGCGCCAGTCCCACACTTACTGACAAACCGTGGCCCAATGCACCGGTGTTGTGTTCTATGCCGGGCACTTTCCGTGTGGGATGGCCGACAAAATGAGATTGATATTTCGAAAACGTATAAAGCTCCGATTCAGGAAAAAATCCCACATCAGACAAAACCGTATAAAGTGCCTCTACGGAATGCCCCTTGCTCTGAATGTACCGGTCTCGGTTGGGGTCGGAAAAATTATTAGGAGAAACATTCATCACGCGGTTGTAGAGAACATTCAGGATGTCTGTGCAGGACAGGCTGCCGGCGGTATGCCCCTTATTTGCGTGTTTTATACACTTCAAAATCTGCCTTCTGTACATCACAGATTTTTTTTCAAGTGATGCTATGTCATTCACTGTGTTTTGCATGACTGTAACTTATTTGTGAAGGTGTACTTCCCAACCCAGATAGTTTCCGACGGCCTCGTTAAGAATTTTTGATGTTTTTGATGCATTCATCACAACATGATGCTCAAACCCGTTTTTACAGACATAGTGCATCAGTTCCTGCAGGTTGGGGACACGTGCCACTGCCCGGGTGCCGAATGTGTTCAGTTCATCATCGGTAAGTTCACCCTCGCCGAAATAGGCCTTGATGATGCCTTTGTTGTCATCGGTTGATAAGCGCCCGAATGTAAGCGGCGAAGCAGGTGTGCGGCCTTCAAGCGCCCCGGCTGTGTTCTCCTCTCCAACCACAGTTCCCAGTATGGGTGCGGTGCTGATGGTTGCGTCAGGCAAAAAGGATTTGGCCCAGTTTCCGCAGTGGAAAAGAACGCATTTTTCCTCGTCATCTGCGTAGTTGTTGTTCCAGTCAACCAGTGCACTGGGTGATTGTGATGCAAGCTGCATGGCATACATGGTCAGGGTTCCCGTGACGTCCACTTCGCAGGCGCTCGGAAGCATATTCTCGCTCATCATAGACATGCTTGTGCAGACGTTGCATCCGTAATTTTGCTGAATGGATGTCCAGCATTGAATCGCTGTTGCATCAAGGGCATGTTCCTTCATGAAATCTGAGAGCACGATATCGAGCCTGGCGATGTGTTCCAGGCTTTCCGGGGTTGTGAGACCGGTGTTTGTATATTCTTTTATTTTTTGAACGGTTTCTTTCAGCCTTGAATCGCCAGAAGCAATTTTTTCGGTTTGCCCCAGTATTTCTGACAGGTCAGCCGTCACCACGCTGATGCCATGGCGTTCCAGGATTTTCTCACTGTAACGAACCGTGTTGAATGCTCCCGGACGAGCCCCGATAGCCCCGATCCTCACTTTTTTGAGGCCATTTACAACTCTGCACACAGATGTAAAATCGAGCAATTCCTGTTTAAAAGAGTCTTTTTGAGGGCTTATCACATGCTTCTCAGTCAGCGTAAATGGAATGCCATATTGATATAAATTATTGCAGACTGAAATTTTTCCGCAAAAAGCATCTCTTCTCCGGGCAACATCCATTTTGTCCATATCATCCGGATAAGCCATCACCATAACCGGAACATTAAGGCCGGACAGCCGGATGGTATCACTCACTCCCTTTTCATCCCCGAAATTGGGCAATACTACCAAAATTCCCTGTATACGTTCTTTATTTTCCCGAAACAGTTCGGCACATTTTTGGGCTTCCTGAAAAGTTTCAACACCTCCCAGTTTTGTATCGGTATCGCTGAGCATCACAGCGTCGATATTCAATTCATTCAGCAGCAATTTAAATTCTTTTCTTGCGTCTTCAACAAGCTGGTCAGGGAAAAAATCCCGGTTGCCAAAAATAACTCCAAGTGTCAGGTTGCTCATGATAGTGGCTTTTGGGTGAAAATGTTTTCGGCTTTTAACAGCACCATAGTTAACAGCGTATGCATCGCTACTGTTGATTGATTGTATAATATCATAATTTTGTATATATATTTAGTACTGAATAAATATTCACTAATATTTACAGTTATTATGATGTCTGAAGGATTATGAATACGAATTTAAAAATACGGCTTGCAACAAAAGTAGCTCAGCTTTACTACGAAAAAGGGTTGCTGCAGAAACAAATCGCTCAACAACTGTACTTGTCTCAGGCTACCATTTCAAGGTTGTTAAAGCTGGCACGAGATGAAGATATTGTCAGGACTCATGTCTCAGTTCCGATGGATGTTTTTTATGAACTCGAAAACAGTCTTGAAGAAAGGTTCGGATTAACAGAGGCTATTGTTGCAGAAGCAGCATCCGGTCAGGAAGATGATATCACCAAAAGCCTTGGCAGTGCTGCTGCTTTTTACCTGGAGTCAACACTCTCGGATAATGATATTATCGGAATTTCATCCTGGAGCATCACACTGCTTTCTATGGTTAAATCGATGCAGCCTGTTTCCGGCATAAACGGAACCAAAGTGGTGCAAATTCTCGGCGGGCTTGGTAATCCTGCGGCAGAAACACATGCAAATCATCTCATCAAAAAGCTTTCAACGCTGGTTAACGGCGAACCTGTTTTTTTACCTGCTCCCGGTATCACTCCAAAAAAATCAATACCTGAAATTTATACCGAAGATGAATACGTAAAAATTGCGCTTGATATGTTTGATAAACTGACGGTTGCCGTAGTGGGTATCGGAGCGATGCAGCCGTCAGAGCTTCTCTCTAACAGCGGCAACTTTTTTCAGCCTGATGAATTGGAGAGCCTGAAGAAAACCGGAGCGGTCGGAGATATCTGTTTACATTTTTTCGATGAATCCGGAAATCCCATTCAGCATGAACTTCAAAAACGTGTGATTGGGATGAATCTTGAGCAGATAAAAAAAGTACCCCGAACCATCGGAGTTGCCGGAGGCAAACGCAAAGTTGATTCTATTCATGCAGCACTTGAGGGAGGCTACCTGGATGTTCTGATCACAGATCCTGTTAACGCTGAGATTATTTTGAATAAATAGAACCCTTAATATAATTACTCAAACTGCAATCAGAGATGTTCATGCAAAGTTACTTTACGTTGATTAAGAGAGTATCAAGTATTGAGTAGCAAGACGAGGGTAATACATAGAACCGTTCTCGATAAACAGGATTTTGATTTGTGTAATTTTTAATCAGAAATTGGATATTAACTGAAGAGTTCGGAAGCCTTTTCTTCGATTGTTTAAAGCATATACATCATCTAAAACACAGTACAATTACGTGATCAGAATACCAGTTTGTGTTCAGCACGTGCTAAGTGACCTTGAAGCGTCTGAAGCATAGCGGAAGTCCTTCAAGCGTCACCCTGAAGCCATCAAAAGAACGCTTCAAGGAGCTTACGCACGCTTGAAGTTTCTTTTTGTAAAAGCCCGTGATGAGAATACCACGGGCTTTATTACTGTTTTCAAGCTTTCAGCCAAGTTATGACACAATCAAACCGGCAAGGGCAGCACCCACCAGGCTTGACTGATCCACGTGTGTAAATTCAACATACCGCTTTTTGTCACCGCTCAGATAGCCAGCAAAAACGGACTCAAAACGCTCTCTGAGGCGGTGAAGCCTGTAGAATGTGGTTCCCTCAATCGTAATCATTACGGGGCGGTCTTCCTGCTTGCCTTTGCCCGATTTTAAAACCATCGCAGCGAGGTTTGCGGCAACCAATACCGCTGCCCGCTCAATGAGTGTATCGATCAGCAAAAATGCGGTGGATGCATCATTATCTTCGTCAAAACAACCGGCAAGTACATTTCCATCTGCATTGCGGTTTTCTGCAAATTCATTGGCCTGTTCGGAGGTCAGGTCTTCAAGGGCTTTTACCTTCTCTGCGGCTTCATCAGAAAAGAGTCCTTCTTCAGCCGCGGTTTTAAGCAGGTAGAGGCAGAGTCCGCCAAAATATCCGCCGGAGAACATTTTTTCGAACATTCCCTCTCCGGGATTGATGGTGGTATTGTCGAAAGCTATATCGACTTTAGAACGGGGAACCCGGGTAAAATTGCCCGATTCGGTATTTATGATCTGACTCTTCTCAGGGTCAAAATCTTTCTTTTTCAGAATATTTGAATTTTGCTCGATGTAGCAGGTGTTGGTTCCTGTTCCCAGGATAAAACCGACATATGAATCGTACTCTTTCTGCATGTTGGATGATTTTCCAGCCAGAAGCGTCGCAACGGTATCATTCAGCAGTACAATTTCTTTATCCGGCGTACCGAGAGTTTTGAGCAAGGTTTCCCCGATCATCATCCCGATCACTTCAGGTGCCTTTACCTCTTTGCTGAACTGAAGAAGCTTTCCGTCTTTGTTCGGGAAAATTTCCGTTGCATATGAGAAACAGAACCCGATTCTGTCAGTTTTGTCAACAAGCGGCTCGATAAATCCGGCCATAGCTTTGAAAAATTCATCGGCCGAAATTTCCCGGTCAAGCCCCGGCATGGTGTGATGATGAATCTCTCCGATTTCCGTTTCACCGTTATCTTTGAAAGTGATAAGCGCCGCCCGGAAATTGGTGCCGCCGGCATCGATAGCCAAGACGGGTGTTTCGGTTAAAAATTCGTTGTCAGCCTCGATATAGGTTGGAATCATGCGCAGCGAACTCTCTTCTCCTTCAAGTCCGCGTTTCATCTCGTCCAGGAATTCCTCAACAAGATTGTCAAGGTCTATATCGGAAACCAGCAGGTTCTGATCTCTCAAAAATTCTTTGATGTTATCCATTTTGTAATCCTCTGTTTTATTTTTTTTGTTGAACGGTTAGTTCGTTATGTGAGGCTGGCCGGATCTGGAAAGAATCCGGCTGCCGTCTATTCATGTAAGATACAAATTATTAATCTTGCCAGATACCTCCATAAGGCCACCACGGATTCCTGTAATATGGAGACTCCACAATTACTTCACGGCCTTCAATTTTGTACGTCAGTCTTGCTTTTATCCAATGCTCTTCCGCCATGAAGTTCTTCTCAATTTCATCCACAAAAATCTCAACCGGAATTTGCGGTAATTCTGCAATTACCCGGTTATTGATAATCAGCTCCAGGTTCTGAAACTCAATGTTATCAGGCCCACCTTCCATGGTGATCTCCATTTTTTCACCAATCCTTCGGGAAAATTCGATATCAACTTTGGGTGTACCAGGGCTTCCCGTAATTTCGGCAAGAAGGTTGAAAAAATCCCATTTCCGGTCAGAAGATATCTGCCAGTTTACCGGTATGCTTTGAAAGCCGAGGTTGTAATCGTGGTGTTCATCCGGGCGCCGAAAGTCGAAATATCCCCAGCCTGTAAAACTTTTAACACTGGCTACAAAATTATTTCCCTCTTCTCCCCAGCCCTGTTCTTCGTTTCTCCAGGGGATGTCATCTTCGTTATTCACGAGCGGCATCGGCCGGTATACGTCTTTATCGCGAACAATCTGTGAAATTTCTGTGATCCGTTCATAGTTTTGCACGCCATTTCCGTGGATCAGCACATAATCGGATACTTCTACGATATTATCCGTTGGCACCTGGTTTCCTGCAAGCGAGGTCGAGGTATAGATAGATCGCCCATCCACTTCGATCGACTGAACCAATTCGATGAGTTCATGAACACGCTCGCATCGTAAAATTTCGTGGTTGTACGCGCCTGCTGTACATTCGTTGTTGATCTCAAAAATCACGTTGGTGTAGCCGTTTTCAAGCACCCAGTTTGTGGCATTTGTTACAGCCAGTTTGACCGCCTCTTCATCTCGAAGTGTGCCATCTTCACCGAAATAAAAAAGGCCCAAAATCACTACCATTCCAAGCTCATCGGCGCGGTCAAGTATTCTTTCAGCCCGCTGCATAAAAGGCTCTCTGAGTGAACCGTCTGCATTAAACGATGAATTATCCCATGGAAATCCGCTGCAGTAGCCATACGGACAGCCACCCTGTAAATTCAGGGTAAAACCAAGCAGGCCGTGTTCCCGCCAGGATGCCATTGCACGTACAAATTCCTCCGTATTACGATCCGGATCCCATTCACCGGTGTCCGGATAAAGCCATTGCCCGCGGGTTTTCGGGTTTAAATCATCAAACACTCCCTGCACCAGGCGGGCGTTCATCAACAAGCCCTCAACCGGATATTCTCCCCCATAGGATGTTTTCCAGGTTTGCCCTTCGTAGGTTGGAATCCCGTTAATGTAGAATTTTTCTCCTTCAATGCTAACTTCAGTTTGTCGTTCTTCAGTTGCAGCCAGGTTGTTTGTTTGATTATCTGATGCCTGAAGTACAGGGCTAAAAACAAGTAGTAAAAGCAGTATAAACAGGCAGTTTTGTAATTTCAGTTTCATTTTTTGATTTCAGTTTGTTTTAAGTTAACTATGTGTTTGATTTTCAGTATTTGTCCACTCATTCGGTACATATTTAGTGGGCTGAATAGACTTCATTTGTCACATCGAGCGCAATGGATCCCGACGGATGTCGGTTGGAATGAAGTCGAGATGCTGTATTCTAACCTCAAAACGAGTTCTCGACTTCGTTTGGTCACATCCGCTCCCGCACTGTGCTCGAACTGACGGGTATTACTCCTAAAAACAAGGTATTATTAGTCACCCCGGCATTTTCCTTCGCTCATCGAATATGGCCTCACGGAAGTATTCATGATGCTGTTGGGATCGGTAACGGCTGTTTCAAGTCCCCAATCAAAGAGCGATTCAAATGTCGCATCCGTTGTCATGTCCATTGTTTCGCAGTCGCCGTTGCCTGGCCCCCACGACCACGCAAGCCACCCGATCCCAAGCCGCTCGGCTTCCGCCATGATGTGGTGATAGGGAACCTCACCCACGCAGCCCACAGAGGTGTGTGAAAACTCACCAATTACAAACGGGATCTCCTCATCAACCGATTTTTCCATCGCATTGGTAACCCGTGCGGCTTCATTTTCCCCGGTATCCCACGGGTGCCAGGAGAAAATCAGGTTACGATCCGGATCTTCTTTCATCAGGTCGGGAGCAACCCGCAGCAATTGTTCCACATTTCGTCCCCAGGTGGTAGCATCGATCATCAGTGGAGTCCGGATGTCCGCATCGCGCATCCTTCCGACAGCTTCCGCATATCCTTCAAGAAACTGGCTGTCGCTTACATGCTGATTTCCAGCTTCGTTTGCGATGTTTACAATCAAATCACGTTCGTAAGTTTTAACGATATCAAGCAGCTCATCCAGCCAGTAATCCACAACTTCATCCAGTTTACTCCAGTCGCCGGTGGCATCGTGCATTTCGAGGATAGGAATCATCTCCAATTCTATGGCCTTGGCAACGGCTTCTTCAACCAGGTGGGCATCCCGCCACATCATCCACATAATTCGCACACTGTTAGCTCCTGTTTTGGCAATCTCCTGAAGGGACAGTGGATTAAAAACAGGCCGGCCAGCTTCATCATAATCAAAATCGAGCACGATGGTCATCCGGTTCACACCCCGCAGTATTACTTCCTCACCGCAACGGTCATAGATATGCCTGCCCTCTACATAAAAACCGGGCAAGTCATCGGGGCGCTCATAAGTTTCTTCGTTCTGTTCATCGTTTTTATCATTGTTTTCTTCCTCATCAACTGCGGTTGTACCATTGCAGCTCACGGCAAGAAATAAAATCAGTGTTAAAAAGAGTGTAATAATTCGCATGGTTTTAATCTGTTTTTAGATAATATCAGTAAATACTTTTCACTCGTGCCTTTGTAAAAATAGTTTAGAATTAAGTCCGACTATACTCTCGCTGATTTACGCATAAAAATAATGTATGAAATGACTTTTTATCAGGATGTCCAACAAGCTCGATACATTTAGATAAACTAATAACTGTTAACGTTTTTTGAAGTCCCCTCTTGAGAGGGGATATGCACAGATGAAAGCGTAAAGCGCGATTCATCAAGCGAGGGGTGTGTTCTTTGTATTATCTATAATAAGTTGATTAAGAATAATTTACCCACACTCAACACAACCCTGACAACTACGCTTAACGCTACGTTGTCTGTCCCCTCCCAAGAGGGGATTTTATTGGTCAATTCAAATTACCAGGAGCAAGTGAATTCGCCGAGATATCATCACTATTGTATGTACCCGGAATCCTCTCTTTTCCCTTACAAAAAAGATTCATTAAATATTCGAAATTGGCAGCTTTTAGTCATCAAGTATCAGCGGCAAGAAGTAGAGTGTGTAATGATATTTTGTCGCGTATGTCCGGTATTCTTCCCTGGCTGTGACCGGTGTGCCTCCTACTCCTGTAACTTTGTGATCAATACTCATCACCGGGTTTGAACTTCTCCTCAGTTGATACGGATACCAGGCGCTGTCGAGGTTTTCGTACGGGTCGATGGCCACATTCATCAGATGATCGCTGTAAAAAGCTAATGCCTCTCCGTTGCCCGTTGAAATTTTTGCCCATCTCACGCCTGATCGGTTGTCAAAATCCTGCGGGATGATGTAGGGGATTTCAATATCATCGATATTAACAGAATAAATTCCGGTTTTTGCACCGGTTTTTCTATCCGGATAAGTTTCAAACGGGCCCCTGCCGAACCAATCCAGTGTTTGAATTTCGCTTCCGAGTGTAAATTGCAATCCCAGCTTTTGAAGCCACGGAATGTGCGATGGCGGCCAGCCTGAGTACTCCAGCCTCGGTATCACCTTATGCTCAAGCCTGATCTCGCCATTGCCGGAAACTGTATATACAAACGTGTTATCAAACCGCATATCCCTGGCCACGCCCGAGTATGAATTCACTTCAAATGTTAACCGGATAGAATCATCACTATTTTGATAAACATCCACCTGCTTCAGTTCGTGAACCAGTTCATCAATTCCCCACTCATAAATCAGGTCGAACTCCGCCACACCCCATGATGAAACTTCATTCATGATCGGAACACGCGATGCGTTCAAAACTGAACCGCGATGAATGATTTCAGCCTCATTCCAGCTCAGCGATTCGATCGATCCATCTTTTAGGCTGAAGATATACTTGAAATTTTCACCGCTAACTGTGATGGATTCTTCACCCTCTTCCAGTAGTACTTGTCCAGTTTGTGAAGAGTCATAAGCCCAAAAATCCGGCTTGAAGGTTTCCGCGTCTTTCAGATGAAACTCGCCAAATGCAATTTCATATCCCGCATCTGCCCACATTTTATTCTCTTTCAGCCGGACTGAAATAAACAGATCGAAGTATTGATCATCAGAAATATCACTTGAAATCGGTATGACAACTTCCTCCTCTTCAAGAGGTTTGACATTCAAATTCAACTCTCCTTCTTCAATCACTCGTCCGTTTTCTTTCAGCATCCAGGCGGTTTCAAATTCATCCAGGTTTGTGAATTGATGGCGGTTATGAACACGGATCAACCCGGCAGATAAATCCACTGCTTCAAAGTAAACCGGTGCATGGCTCCTTTTCACCTGCCAGGCTTCTGGTTCCGGCTCACGATTATATGCAATAATTCCGTTCATCGAACCCGAACCGCTCAATGGAGTTGAACCGTAGGAATAGAACCTTCCTGTTGTTTCAATTTCATCAAAAGTTAACCACAGCAAGAGGTTATCATCAATACCTGGATTATTTCTATAATATCCAAACTTTTCGTAATCAATGGCTTTTCGATAAATCCTGACATCTGTGAGTTTGGAATTTGAGATATATCCCTCCCACGCTTCATTGTTGATCATGTGATTTTTCCCGAACGTAACCGGGTTTCTGACCCGCTGAACATCTCCGCTGGTCGGAGCATCAGCCACTTTTATGCCATTCAGCCAGATCGACATCTCACTGCCATCATATTGAATGGCCAGGTAGTGCCAGTTAAAATTCCAGTTTACCGGTAATTCTGCCCGAAGGTGGTGTGTTTCGTACGTTCTCAGTGTAAATTCAATTTCACGCTCAGAAACCTGTGCAAGATCGATGGCCAGGCCTTTCCCGAAAAGGTTGTTGTGGTTTACAAACCCTCTTGGATATACCCAAAACTCTGCCGTAAAAGGCCCTCTGATGTCGAGTTCTTCGGTTGGTGTCAGTTCAATAAAATTATCCAATCCACTGAACCCGACAGCCGGCCCCATTTCGCTGTTCACAATTTCAGGCCGCCCCATCAAAACCGCCTGTTGATCGTACTGAGAGCGGTCTTTCACTTCCTTCAGATCAAACAGAACACCCTGGTCCATCCAGTCCCAGATGTAGCCACCCTGCAGACGTTCATTCTTGTAGATAATATCCCAGTACTCATCAAAATGGCCCAGTGCATTGCCCATGGCATGTGAATATTCACCCATAATAACAGGCCTGCTGGTAGTATCGCCGATTGCAGCGAGCAGGGCGGGATGAGGATAGCGGGTTCCCAGAACATCAGCGAAGGGAGCATCTCCGTTCGGATGGTTTGACTGATGCATGATGAATCTTGTGGGATCGATTTCACGGGTCAAATCAGCCATTTTTTGATGGACGGGTGCAAGTCCGCACTCATTACCCGTGCTCCAGATGATGACACTCGGATGGTTTTTATCGCGCTGAACAAATTTCTCCATTCTGTCCAGAAAAGGCACTTCCCAGCCGGGCACGTGTGCCAGCCAATCTTCACCCTGGTGGCACTCCACATTCACTTCATCCACCAAATAAAAACCATAACGGTCGGCAAGGCGATAAAATTCAGGTGAGTGAGGGTAATGAGCCGTTCTAATAGCATTGATATTGAGCTTCTTCATCAGCCTGAGTTCTTCTTCAACTTGATCCATATCCATCGTGCGACCTTTGTAGGGGCTGTGCTCATGCCGGTTCACACCTTTGATTTTCACCGGAACCCCGTTTACAAGCAGCATACCATCAACAATATCAACTTGCCGGAAACCAACTTTTTGATGCAGAATTTCGAGAGTCTCGCCATTGCTGTCTTCCAGGTGAAGAAGCAGTGTGTATAGGCTTGGTTTCTCTGCCGACCATTGAAGCGGCTCACTCACCCGTTCCGAAAAATTAATGAAATCAGATTCGCCATTCCCTGGAGAGGAAAACGCAGATGTAAAATCCATCACCAGGTTTTTATCCGCATCATAAAGCTCCCCTCTCACATTGATACGTTCGTCTGTTTCCGCACCATAATTGGTAATTTCAACATCAACCAGAAGATCGGCATCAGTAAAAGATTGATCGAACTGTGTACGTACAAAAAAATCGCGGATATGTAGATCCGGCGTGGCATAGAGATAAACACTCCGGTAGATACCGTGAAACTTCCACATATCCTGGTTTTCGAGATAGGTGCCATCGGCCCACCGGATGACCTTAACGGCTATGTGATTTTCTCCCGGCTGAAGATAGTCAGTAATATCAAAAATGGCGGATGTCATCGCACCTTTGTTAAATCCCACATATTCTCCGTTCAGCCAGATCCAGAAAGCTGTTTTTACCCCCTCAAAATTGAGGAATACGTTTTTACCGCTCCAGTTTTCCGGCAGCTCAAACATTCTGATGTATGAACCAACAGGATTAAAATCGAGAGAGACATTGGGCGGATCATACGGACTAAATTCCAGCGGAATATTACGATACAGGCTGTAACCAAATCCCTGCATTTGCCATGTTCCCGGCACCGTGATATCGTCCCATCCAGAGCTGTCAAATCCCGTTTCAAAGAATTCTTGATGAACTCCGTATGTGTTTCTGTTCCATTGAAATTTCCAGGTTCCATCCAGCGAAAAATACCACGGCGAATTTTCCCATATTCCAGAAAGTGCCTCTGCCCTGTTATCAAAAACGACCATTGGAACCTGGGCCGACTGCTGATTCTCCTCAACAAAAGAGGGATTCATGATGTAGGTTTCGATATCGCCCGGCAGATAAGGAATTTTTTGTGCTGTTGCTAAAAATGGCAATAAAATTATAAGAGAAATTGAAGTGACTCTCTTGTACAAGTTTTTCATATAGCTCCGTTTTCAGATGATCTTTTCATAGTAATATATGCCTCTGGCAGATAAAATAAATCACAACTTGTGTAAACCCCATCCTGGATCAAACGCCTGTACTGAGTCCGCCGCACTCCTGGCGCAAGCGTCCCCGCTTGTGCCATCAATCTCTACATTAATTTCCAAAATATGGGAAAGAACTCTGGCCAGTTGTGGGCCATAAAAACTATCCGCGACTCTGGCAGGAGCTCTCTAACGTTCGCACTCTGCCAGGACGCTCTCATAGATAGCGCAAACATCCCGTTTATGCCTTCCGTTTTTCAAGTCGGCAGACGATAAATGCACTCGTCAGCCGACAGTTAAACGAAAAGTTTGATGAGAATTTTTGTAAGGGTATTTTCTAAAGAACGGGTAATAATATTAATGGTGAATTTTCAGAATCTTATTCAAATCAGACAATTTTTATCATGCTAATCAAAACAATCTGCTCTCTTATTTTATCAATCATGTTTGCTGCCGGTTTTTCGTTTTTTCACCCATCTGATGATGGTTTGAAAACTGACCCGCCTGCAGAAACCGGACAATTTGTGCTCAACGAACTGGAATATTTTCAAAACCGCGGCGTGGGCGTGATGCCGTTCCTGGACACCGATCCCGAAAGCCATCAAAGCGGAATTATCATCGTATCGCACGGGCTTCGTATCGCTACAAATGGCGATCTGCGCCTTGAACCGACTCCCGGACAGTGGTCGCCTATGCCGCTTCAGCAAAACCGGGTGGTGGATTTTGATAATCAATCCGTTACCACCACTCTGACCTACCCCGATTCCAGCCAGCATATGCAGGGCTTCAACCCGATCTATTACCCCGATCTCTATTTTAATTACGATGTGATCGTTTCTGCAAAAGGGGATGAAATCCATGTCCGCGTGGACCTGGACCGCCCAATGCCGGAAGAGTGGATCGGCGAAGTGGGTTTCATCATGGAACTGACGCCTTACGAACTATTCGGCAAATCGTGGAATATGGATGGCCAGACCGGCATTTTCCCACGCGAACCAACCGGGGTAACGGTGGATGAAGATTGCAAACCCAACCCGGAAATTGTACCATCCGGAGAATTGAGAATTTACCGTCCGCTCCCGAATCACTGTGGAAGACCTGCACCAATGGCCACGGGCCAAACTCTGACTGTAGCTCCTGAAATCGCGGAATACCGCCTTCAGATCGAAACGAAACAAGGCGAACTGGAACTGCTCGATCAGCGTGTGCAGCATCAGAACGGATGGTTTGTTGTGCGCAGCACGGTTGCCGAAGGTGCCACGGATGGCGCCATCGAATGGGTCATCCGTCCGCATGTAATCGAAGATTGGATTTATGAGCCTGTTATGCAATACTCGATGGTGGGATATCATCCAAATCAAAAAAAAGTAGCGGTAATCGAAACCGACCGGAATGATGATTTTGATTCTGAAATACAACTTTTCCGAATATCTCCGGATGGACAGCACGAAATGGTGAAATCTGAAGTCCCAGGGCTTTGGGGTGATTTTTTACGCTACCGTTATTTCCATTTCGATTTTTCTGATGTGACTGATGACGGAATGTACCAACTTGTGATGGATGATCAGAAGAGTGAGGTATTCCGTATTTCAGAAAATGTGTATGATGAAAATGTTTGGCAGCCCGTACTCGATTACTTCCTGCCCGTGCAGATGTGCCACATGCGGGTCAAGGAGAAGTACCGGCTCTGGCACGATGCCTGCCACCTGGATGATGCCCTGATGGCACAAACCGATGTTGATCATTTTGACGGATACATCCAGGGTTCTTCTACCATGACCGAGTTTGAACCGCTCGAACCGGTTCCGGGCCTGAATCGCGGCGGCTGGCACGATGCGGGTGATGATGATTTTCGCGTGGAATCTCAGGCCGGCGAAGTATTTATCCTTAGCGCCGCATTCGAAGAATTCAATGTCATGCGGGATAATACATTGATAGATAAAAGTTTAAAGCTTGTGGAAATTCGTGAGCCCGATGGCAAGCCCGATATTTTGCAGCAGATCGAGCACGGTCTGTTAACGGTCGTGGG
>SLPZ01000051.1 GCA_007131725.1 Balneolaceae bacterium | reverse complement strand
CCAATATTAATGAAGAGAAGTTATCGGAATACTTGAATAGGAATATCATCTCTTTAAATAAAATAAGCGGCATCAGCCCAACAAAAAATGATAAAATTATAGCACAAAAAATTGCCAATGAATCAACTGTCAATAACAATTCAGATATCATTGTATTTATTAAATATTGGGAGTCGCCTAATATTAGGTTTGAAAAGGTGCTTACTGAAATTTTAAATCATAACTCAAAAAGCAGAATTCAAATAATTCCTTTATACGAAGATGTTAATCAACTTAATTCAGTAAATGAATCGAATTGGAAGAATAGAATGGCTTCACTCAACCAAAAACTTGGATCGAAAAGAATATTTCTTGAAGTATCTGAATCAGTAGATATAAATAGGCTATTATGAGCGAAAATTCCACACCGGTTTTTGTAATTACAGGAGCTCCTAATAAAGGAAAAAGTACTTTTGTGAAAGCATTAACTAACGACCCAAATGTAGTTATAAAAAGTACAGCAGGAACTACCACTAAAAGTAAGCCATATCATTACTACAAAAAGAATAGTGAGGGAGATATGGAGAAGCTACTTACACTATGGGATACTCCAGGCTTTGAAAATCAAGCGGAAGTTTTTGAAATACTTAATGACTGGAAAAAAGAAGGGCATGAAAGGCCATTAGAACTAATACAAAAGTATGTAAATACTTATAAAGGCCATCCCGATCATAAGCGTGAGGTAGAAATATTTAAACCCCTTGTAGACTTTGCCTGCATTATTTATGTAGCAGATTGTTCAAAAAGCTTTAGTAAGGAAGATTATTTAAGAGAAATTCAATTGCTTCAGTTCACAAACTTGCCAAGAATTGCAATCCTTAATCCAATTGATGGAAATTTACACATAGAATCATGGAGAGAGGGGTTACGACAGTATTTTCACACTATAAAAGTTTTTAACCCACATAAAACAACTTTTGAAGAAAAACTAAGCACTCTCAGTGCTTTAAGCCATCTGCATGATAAATGGGAAAGACCAATAAATTATGTGATAGATTTAATAGAGAATGATAGAAAGCAGATACTTGAGGAATCGGCAAGAATCATAAGAAAAACAGTTCTTGAAATATTCGATAATGAATTCGAAATAAATGTCGACCCTTTACAAGATGATGATGAACACAAAGAAGAGTTACTGAAGCAGGCTCGCAAGTTTGTTATAAATAAAATGAACTCAAGCCAGAAGAAAATTAACTCATTATTTGGCATTGATATTGAAATAGAGTTAACTGAAAATTATGAAGATAACGACTTATTTAGCGAAACTGTCCGGAAACGTAATTTAAGCCCCCATCAACGTGGGTTTATTTGGGCAGTTGGAGGAGGTGCAATTGGTGCATTAATTGATGCTGCTGCGGGTGGATTAACATTTGGAGTTTTTACTGCAATCTTAAGCTCCGGCGGTTATGCAACTGGTTACTTTAGCGATTTTAAGCCTCAGGATTTATTAAACATAAAAAAATATATCAACTCTGAGAGAAAAGAGAAGATTAAAGTAAAGTCTTTAAATCCGGAAATAGGTTTTTTAGTTATTAACCGACTCAGGCAGGTTGTCTCTAACCTGCATAACAGGACAGCCGCAAATACAGAGAAAATCGTAATCAACAAGGATCTTGATAAAAAAAGCTTATTAAAAATTTCAAAGCTGATAAATCAAATATCTAAGTCTAAAAAGCAACGATATTCTGAATCTAATAAAAAAGAGTTATTCGATTTTATCCATCAGAAGTTAATTGAAGATCAAAAAGGACATCCGGGTCAAATGAATTAAATTTCGATACGCTCTATAATTTCGCTTTAATTTAAATTTGCAAAATCCCAAATCCACTCATCTTTATTATCCATCACCCAACTGTTCATGAAATTATTTATTAACGTGAGTTCGAGATAAAACTAAAGGTATCGTCAGTTTGAGCGCAGTTCCGACCGCTTTTTGGCCGGAACGAAGTCGAAAACTCTATATTTCGACTTCATACCGATGGAAAGGCACCATCGGAATTTCGCTCAATATGACATAGTAACCATTTATCATCATTCTTATCTCGAACTCACGTTAATTAGAAAATTGGATCAGCCTGGGAATATAAACGCGGAATTCAATAAAACCGCTTGAATGCTGGAATGGCATGATTCAGATATCACAACATAAATAAAAAACGTACCATCATGGAATCTGATCGAAACAATGTGATCGTAATGGATGGCGGAATGGGCCAGGAACTCAGGCGCCGGAGCAGCCGCCCGCCATCTCCCTTGTGGTCTGCCCAGGTAATGCTGGATGAACCGGAACTGGTGGTTTCGGCTCATCGCGATTACATCGAAGCCGGGGCAAAAGTTATTATTCTGAATACGTACAGCGCCACGCCACAGCGCTTGGAACGGGACGCTGAACCCGGACTGTTCGAACCGCTGCATGCTGCCGCGCTGGACGCAGCCCATAAAGCGCGCGATGCGAGCGGAAAAGAAGATATACGAATTGCCGGTTGCCTGCCGCCGCTCGTGGGGAGCTATCACCACGAAATCGTCCCTGACAACGCTGCCTGTCTTAAATCATACCGCCGGATAGTCGCGACACAAGCCAACGGTGTCGATCTTTTCATCTGCGAGACCATGTCCCTGGCCCGCGAAGCGCTCGCCGCGGTGAAGGCTGCCGTGGAAAGCAACCTGCCGGTATGGGTGTCCTTCACAGTAGATGACGGTGACGGCGCAAGGTTACGTTCCGGTGAATCTCTGGCCGAAGCAGCCGAAAAAGTCGTGCGTAATGGCGCTGAAGGCCTCCTCGTAAATTGCTCCGCACCTGAAGCGGTCACCACTGCAATGGATGTGCTTTCAAGATTTAATGTAACCTACGGCGGCTATGCCAACGGCTTCAAATCTGTTGATGCTCTGGAACCAGGCGGCACAGTAGATGTGCTGGAGGCGCGAAAAGACCTTGATCCCGCCGCCTATGCCGAGTATGCACTGGGCTGGGCAAAACACGGTGCCGGTATCATAGGGGGATGCTGCGAGGTCGGCCCGGCTCATATCAGGGCTTTGGCTGAAAAACTGGTTGATCATGGGTTCACCAGGGAGCAGTAGCTCTCAGAACTCAATAGCAATCTCATTGAAGTTTTAATTATTATAATTTATTTATCAGTTTGTTATTTAATGTTTTATGAACGGCATATCATATTTTTTTATTTCAAACCTATCATTTTTATTTATTAACAGATATGCTTGGAATTTTCCGGGATAATTATTCATCCAAACAGTTTGTCAGGTAAATTAAAATCAGCGGTCTAACAAACCATTTCGCTTCGCGTGCAAAAGATGAGTACTACCTGTTCAACAGATGACCGCTTTGCTTGTGAATGATGAACCCGTGGACCTGTTCAGTTTTCTTGTTGAATTTATTAGGTTGCTGTCTGGTCGCAGAAACGCCAAACCTTTTGTGGAACATTACTCATCACCCTATTATGGACTTAAATAAAATCCATAGTCTGTTTCTTCTTTCTCTTTTGGTTGGATGCCGTTCTTCTACAGAGTCCGGTAGTCTTAAAAAGTTGATACTGAATTCTAAGGTGATGACAAATAGATGTGTATCGTTTTCATCCCAAAATTGTCATTGGAACAATGACAATTTTGCCCGAAGGGTCGACAAATCATTGTGAACCAATGTTTTGTCGGGGTTGACCCCGATATTGAAACTAGTAAGGGTTCATTCTTTAATAAATACTCATAAACCTTTGTGTTTCAATGTCGGCCCGCAGGGCAAAAAAGGTCTAACGACTTTTTTGGGTTCATATAATTTTAGTGTGTGAAATGTGGGTTCAGGAAACTCATCGTGGTGCTAATGAAGCTCTCTTTACGAAATCCGCCGGGTCTTTTGCTATCCTTCATATTTGCACCGCTCCTGGCAGTTTTTCCTGGGCTTTTGCTTGAAAGAGTACACAATGACGGCAGATAAAACTGAAGAACGAATATCGTATCGATTATTCCCTCTATTGAGACGAGTAAAATTCATTATCCGTACTTTTTAAAAATTGACCTGGCATCACTCAGAAATCACAACTTGGGGAGTTGTTCTAAAGTGATTAAATAAGTCCGGGATAACGGTTAGCGGGTAGCTTGAATGGGTATTGATGACGATAAAGATTCCTGTACCGTCTTCAGGAGAAAAAGCGATCTCGCTTCGAAATCCGTTCACATACCCTCCGTGAAATATAATTCTTTGGCCATGATTATAAAGCACTCTCCACCCCATTCCGTAGTGCGTTTGGCGTACTCCATCCCAATGCCGGCTGAATCGCTGGTTTCGGATGGTTGCCAGGGGCTCATAAATATCCGCGAGTGTCTCCTCAGAAATAATATCCGGATAATGTCCTGTTAACAGCAGCAGCCACTTCCCCATATCTGAGGCCGATGCATTAATTCCGCCGGATGAAACCGCGTTATAATACCTCCTGTTAATTGGAACGGGAACACGTCCCCGTGCACGCGAATGAAAAATATGAGGCGTTGCCCTGTTATCCGAATTTATCATGCTGTAATAGTCTGTTGAGGAGTGATTCATCTCCAGCGGCTTAAAAAGCTTATCATGCAGCAGCGTGTCAAAGCTTGTGTTTGTTTTGGCTTCCAGGACACTTTCAATCACTGAAAATGCAGCATTCTGATAGGAATGCTGAGCACCTTCTCTTGCGGCCAGGGGAACTACTTCAAAACGGGGGATAATTTGATCCAGAGTAAGCCCGTCTTCAATCAAATTTGTATATGCATGGCGCGGCAATCCGACTGTGTGCGACAGCAAATGCCTCACCTGAATCCGGCCGGTCTGTTCCGGGTCATTCAGCCTGAATTCATTCAAATAGCGGGATACCGGCTGATCCCAGTTTACGACTCCCTCTTCTGCCAGCACTCCGGCCAGAACCGAGGTAAAACCTTTGGACAGGCTCCCCAGTCTGAATACGGTATGTTCATCCACTTTGTCGGGCTTGCCTCTCTCTTTTACCCCGAAGCCTTGTTGAAATACAACCCTCCCCTCTTTTACGATGACAACCGCCGCGCCGGGAATTTCTTCTTCGATCATGCCTTCTTCAAAATTCCTGGCAAAATCATCCAGGTACATAGCCAGGTAAGGATCCATCACCCACTCTTCGGGTTCAGGCTCCACAATTTTCGGTTCAGGTTCCGGTATGAAATTGGCGAAGGCCAGGTACGATATAAAAAGAACGACAAGCAAGTAAATCGCAGATAATGATCGTATCACAGAATATCGATGAGTGTTAATTAGATGGAGTTTCTGTATCTGATATATTTATTCCTAAGGATACTAAAAAACCTGCTCTTATAGAACATAATTTGAGTAAAAATTTTTTATTTAAATTGAGTTTCCTCTAGGGATCCCTCGCGAGAATGACATTACCATTAAAAAATATATAATGGTTATGATGTTTACTGTGCAAACAATCCGGCCTCTCCAACCAAAATCAATCATTCCTGACTTGATAAGGAATCTCCAAACGTTGTTCCAGAACATCTCTGGTAAACGGAGGAGATTTCAACTACGTGCCTGTCTGCTGAGAAGGCAGGTTCAACAAATGAGAGTGTCGGGGCACGGTATGATGTTTTGAGGTATGACTGCCTTAAAACAAATGCGGGATGATGGCCTTTTTGAACTACAACAATTTAATTCAGCTCTCTTATCTCGAACTTACGTTACATATCAGTAACGGAAAGCAAGGCCAGAGAAACTTCTCGAAAAATTACTCAAAAACAATGGTTTTGTCTTTGAAAATGAAAACCCGTTCTTCGAGCACCAGTTTTACGGCGGTGGCAAGCACATTTTTTTCGATGTCCCGCCCGGCCTGTGCCATTCCTTCCGGAGTATAGGTGTGGTTTACCGGAATCACATTTTGCGAAATAATCGGCCCCTCGTCGAGGTTTTCTGTGACGAAATGTGAAGTTGCCCCGATAATTTTCACGCCCCGGTCATATGCCTGCCGGTATGGAGATGCCCCGATAAATGCCGGTAAAAACGAGTGGTGAATGTTAATCATCCGATGAGGATACTGAGCAACGAACTCCGGTGTAAAAATCCTCATATACTTCGCCAGGATAACATATTTTGGCTGATATAATCTCAGGCATTCGCTGATCTTTTTCTCATGCTGATGACGATCAACACCATCCGCAGGGATATGATGAAACGGTATCTGAAACGATTCTGCCAGTGAGCGCAAATCATCATGATTGCTGATCACCGCTTTCACATCACACGGAAGCTCTGCGTATGCATTTCTTAAAAGCAGATCGCCAAGACAGTGTGGTTCTTTAGTGCCCATAATCACAACTGGCTGTCTTTTGATTGATGAAAGCCGAACATTTGCTCCATCGGGAAGTACCTCAAAAAGTTTTTCCTGAAAACTTTCTCCAAGGCTGTTACCCTCCACAACCGTCCTCATAAAAAAGTGCTTCGCCTCCGTATCCACGTACTCCTGGTTGTTGATAATATTCAGGCCGCGCCCGTAAATCTCTTTTGTAATATTATAGACCAGCCCTTTTTCGTCTGGGCAATCGATCAGCACTATTTGATCAGACATAAATCCGGTTTATTTCGTATTGCTTTGTTTTTCGTGTAAAAAGTGACCTTGAAGCGCCACTATGCAACTGTTAAAAAGAAAACCTTAAGAAGGGGTTGTCCAAAAAAGTCGTGCAATGAGATGATTCATCATCGATACCGTCATGCCGGACCCCGATCCCCCGAAGGGGCTGGCATCTCCTTTTCTTATCAAAAAGAGGAGATCACGTATCAAGTACGGGATGACGACCTGGTACTGGCGCAAGCGTCCGCTTGTGCCTTTGGTGCCTGAACCAAATCAATTTTGGAGTCTAACTCTGCCGCTTCTCATAAAAAAACCCGGACATAAATCCGGGCTTTCTGAATATATAGGAATTATACTTTTATCAAAGCTTCTATTTTTATCATGTTCTGGCAAGTTGCCGAACAAAATGATCAGCTTTTTTTCTTGTCTTCCTCAACATAATCGCGAAGCACTTTGTGTAAAATGCCCCCGTTTCGGAAATACTCAATTTCTACCGGCGTGTCGATCCGGCAAACGGTATCAAACTCAACCACATTGCCGTTTTCCTTCTCCGCTTCCACTTTCACGGTTTGCTGAGGTTTCAGGTCATCATCGATGTGGATGGTATAGGTTTCTGATCCGTCAAGACCCAGGGTTTCGTGAGTTTGATCGTCAGCAAACTGCAGTGGCAGAACTCCCATGCCAACAAGGTTCGACCGGTGGATTCTTTCGTAAGAAGCCGCAATTACCGCTCTCACGCCCAGCAGAATGGTGCCTTTTGCGGCCCAGTCTCGCGATGAACCGGTTCCGTACTCATGGCCTGCCAGTGCAACAAGCGGAGTCCCGTCTTTTTTGTATTGCTCGGCAGCTTCATAAATTGTGGTAATTTCTCCATTTGGATGGTATTTCGTAAAACCTCCTTCCGTGCCCGGTGCAAGCTGGTTTTTAAACCTCACATTGGCAAAAGTTCCACGCGTCATCACACGGTCGTTACCTCTTCGCGAACCGTACGAGTTGAAATCCGCAATCTCCACACCGTTTTCAATCAGGTATTTACCTGCCGGGCTCTCCGGTTTGATGTTACCCGCGGGCGAGATATGGTCTGTGGTGATCGAGTCACCAACTTTCACCAGCACCCTTGCATCGTTGATGGGCTGAATCGGCTTTGGTGTTTCTTCCATTCCCTTAAAAAATGGCGGCTCCTGGATGTAGGTTGATTCGTCCTTCCACTCATACAATTCACCGCCGCCAACAGGAATATCGTCCCAGGCTTCAGACTCAAATATATCTTCATACATTTGATCGAACAGTTCCGGTCGGATTGCCTGGTCCAGGAATTCGGTGATTTCTTCCGAAGTAGGCCAGATTTCCTTCAGGTAAACATCATTCCCTTCTTTATCTTTTCCGATCGGCTCATTGGCAAGATCGATGTCAACCGTTCCGGCCAGTGCATACGCCACCACGAGCGGTGGTGATGCCAGGTAGTTGGCCTTCACGTAGGGATGAATCCGTCCTTCAAAGTTCCGGTTGCCCGAAAGTACACCGGCTACAACAAGATCACCTTCTTTTACGGCATTCTCCACAGCTTCCGGCAGCGGGCCAGAGTTTCCGATACAGGTTGTGCAGCCGTATCCAACCAGGTTAAAGCCAAGCCGGTCCATATAGTCGGTCAGTCCTGCTTCTTTCAGATATTCTGTTACCACACGCGAACCCGGAGCCAGCGAGGTTTTCACGTAAGGCGGTACGCTCATTCCTTTTTCAACGGCTTTTTTAGCGATAATTCCGGCGCCCAGCATTACGCTCGGGTTGGAAGTGTTGGTGCAGCTTGTAATCGCCGCAATCACCACATCCCCGTGTTTCATCTCGATTTCCCGGCCGTTTTTGAAGACTCCCCTGCTTGCCAGTTTTTCCTGAGTAAGGCTGAAGCCCATCGTGGGGTCATTGCTGGTAAGCGAAGCCTCAAATGTTTTTTTCATATTTGGCAGTGTGATGCGGTCCTGCGGGCGTTTTGGCCCTGCAAGCGAGGTTTCCACATCGCCAAGGTCGAGCTCAAGCACTTCTGTAAATTCCGGGTCGGGAGTTTCATCTGTTCTGAAGAGCCCTTGTTCTTTCGTGTAGTTTCCAACAAGTTTTACAAGTTCATCACTCCGGCCTGTTCGGCTCATATAGCGCAGCGCTTCATCATCAATCGGGAAGAAACCCATGGTTGCGCCATATTCGGGAGACATGTTTGCGATGGTTGCGCGGTCGGGCAGACTCATGTTGCTGAGCCCTGTACCGAAAAATTCAACAAATTTACCGACCACACCGTGGCGGCGCAGCATTTCGGTAACGGTCAGTGTCAGGTCGGTTGCCGTGATGCCTTCCCGCAGTTTGCCTGTCAACTTCACACCAATTACTTCAGGCACCAGCATGTAGATTGGCTGGCCAAGCATGGCAGCTTCGGCTTCGATTCCGCCAACGCCCCATCCGAGGATGCCGAGTCCGTTAATCATGGTTGTGTGTGAATCTGTTCCGACAAGTGTGTCAGGATAGGCTACCGTTGTACCGTCGTCCTCTTTTCTTGTGAAGACTCCTTTCGCCAGGTATTCAAGGTTCACCTGGTGCACAATTCCGCGGCCCGGCGGTACTACCCGGAAATTGTCAAATGCTTCTTTCCCCCATTTCAAAAATTCGTACCGTTCGCGGTTTCTCTCCATCTCCTTTTCCACGTTGAACATGAAGGCGTATTCCTGCCCGAACATATCCACCTGAACTGAGTGGTCAATCACAAGATCCACGGGAACCTGCGGGTTGATTGACTGCGGGTTTCCGCCCATTTCACTCATAGCCGAACGAAGTGCTGCCAGGTCTACCACAGCCGGCACGCCAGTAAAATCCTGAAGCACGACTCTTGAAGGTTTAAAAGGAACTTCACCGCTTGGACTTTTTGCGTTATAATCAGCCAGAATTTTCACATCATCTTCGGTAATGGCAAATCCATCGTACTCTCGCAAAACAGCTTCTAAAAGTATTTTTATGGTAAAAGGCAGCCTGCTTACATTTCCATAACCAAGTTCTTCCAGTTTTTTGAGGCTAAATAAATGTGCCTCTCCCGAACCTGTATTAAATTTTAATTTCGTTTCCTTAAGTGGATTTTTACTCGTCATAAATCTTCCTCGGTTGAATTTTCAGGTATCGTAATTAGAATGCTTTAGCCTCTAAAAATATGGTATTTTTCAGAGAATATCTTTGACAATTCTGTTTGGTTTCGGCATACATCCGGCATCCGCTATCATAATTGTCCAAAACATTTCTGGAAAGCGAATGAAAAATTTACAGCCTTGATGGCATTTGTTCTCTATCTCGCAGATTTTCGCAGAGTTTGGCGCAGATTTCCGCAGAATATCTGCGAGACTCAGCGATTTAATCTGCGTAACTCTGCGAGAAAAAGACGAGAGGATTTATTTATGATTTACAAATAAAACCATCTTAAATGAACTGAAACGAAGATTTTCAAGCTAATTTTTAAAATGTTTTGGACAGTTCAGTTATGATCCGTTACATTTTTTCTGATGATTCTGGGCAATATTTATTGCAATCAACCAGAATTCCTCTTATTTTTTTCGACTTATCAATTTTGCAAAATAAAAGAGAATCCCGTGAATACGATTAGTAACAAAACTTACAGTGCAAAGCCAGGCTCAGTGGATAAGAAATGGGTATTGGTAGATGCTGAAGACAAACCTTTAGGAAGAGTGTGCAGCCAGGTTGCATCCATACTCAGAGGAAAAACCAAGCCGGAATTTACACCTCATATTGATGCCGGGGATAATGTTATCGTCATCAATGCTGAAAAAGTAGTGCTGACCGGAAAAAAAATGACAGACAAGCAGTATTTCCGCCACACAGGATATCCCGGTGGTGAGAAGTTCACCTCAGCTGAAGAGATGCTGGAAAAAGACCCCACATCTCTGGTAACGAATGCTGTTAAGGGAATGCTCCCAAAGAATAAACTTGGCAGAAAATTATTAACCAACCTGCGGGTTTACGCAGGCCCGGTTCATCCGCATACTGCACAACAACCGGAAATTATAGAGAACTAAACATTTGATATGGCTAAAGCGAATTATATAGGTCGAAGAAAAACATCCACTGCACGCCTTTACATAAAAAATGGCAGCGGAAGCTTTTTGGTAAACGGCAAGCCGATAGAGGATTATTTTAGCACAAAAGCACGGCTAAATATTGCAAAACTCCCTCTAACCGTTACCGAGCTCGACGGCGAATACGATATTAAAGTAACTGTTCGAGGCGGCGGAATTACCGGTCAGGCCGGTGCTGTTTCACTCGCACTTGCGCGTGCCCTGGACGACCTGAACGAAGACAAACATTCTGTATTGAAAAAACACGGCCTTCTTACACGAGACGACCGTATGGTTGAACGTAAAAAATACGGACAGCCCAAAGCCCGTAAGAGATTCCAGTTCTCGAAGCGGTAATTTTTTTGAAAGGAGCAGGGTGCAAAGCTCAGTGGGGTTTTAACCCCGATCAAACTGCCCTGTTGCTTTTTGAAACAAGTTTGCAGAAAATTTCTGAATTATTCTGCAGATTGTTAACTGAGCACTAAAAAACACATACACAGCGACCCTTCGCCGAGTGTTCCGCCGAAAAAGCGGGATGGGTGCTTTGGGAAAGACCTGTGTAGAGGACTAACTCAAACATACATACTTAATATAATGCCAAAATCTGCTACAGTAGAAGAACTGCTTAAGTCCGGAGCCCATTTCGGACACCTCACCCGCCGGTGGAATCCAAAGATGAAAGAATTCATCTTTATGGCCCGCAACGGAATCCACATCATAGACCTGAAAAAAACCGAACAATATCTGCAGGAAGCCCTCGAAGAAGTGGCCAACCTTGCACGTGCCGGTAAAACCATCCTGTTTGTAGGTACTAAAAAACAGGCACAGGATATTATCAAAACCGAAGCTATCCGCTCTGGTATGCCCTTCGCTACCCACCGATGGCTTGGTGGAATGCTGACCAATTTCAGCACGGTTCGCAAAAGTATTTCCCGTATGGAGGAAATCGAAAAAATGAAAACCGACGGCACGTTCGACGAGCTCACTAAAAAAGAAGGATTGATGCTTGAGCGTGAACGTGAAAAGCTTGAGCAGACACTTGGCGGAATCGCAAACATGAACCGGTTGCCGGGTGCTGTTTTTGTGGTGGATACAATTAAAGAACACATCGCAATCAATGAAGCTGTGAAACTGAATATTCCTATCATTGCGATGGTTGACACGAACAGTGATCCTGACATCCCGGACTATATTATTCCGGCCAATGATGATTCCGCACGAACCATCCAGCTTGTAACCTCGCTGATTGCCGATGCCATTATTGAAGGCAACGCCGAGCGTGAAGCGATGAAAGAAGAAGAATTGATGGAACAGGCTGCTGAAGAAGCCAAAGTTGCTGTAGAGAAAGAAGAGGTAGAAGAAAAAGGCGAACCTGAGGTAAAAACCAAGCGCAGAAAACGACGAAGAAAGAAAGCCGATTCTGCTGAAAAAGCTGATACATCATCAAAAAAAGCATCTTCAGATGATGAAACCTCAGAAACTGCCGAAGCCTCCGGTACAGAGGAAAAAGAAGCCAAAGAAACTGACAAAACCAAAGAAAGCTCGGAATAGGAGCCTTCTGGAAACCGAAATTGATAAACAGATACAGACATGAGTATTAGTGCAAAAGATGTAATGAAATTACGCGAAGCTACCGGGGCCGGAATGATGGATTGCAAAAACGCCCTGAAAGAAACCGGCGGCGACTTTGACAAAGCCGTTGAATTTTTGCGTAAAAAAGGACAAAAAGTATCAGAGAAACGTGCCGACAGAGAAGCAAACCAGGGGCTGATACTCGTTAAAATCAGCGATGACAAGAAAAAAGCCTCTGCCATCGAAATTAACTGCGAAACCGACTTTGTGGCTCGCAACGAAGATTTCCAGGCACAGGCACAATCGTTTCTCGATGCCGCATTTGAACATGAAACCGGAACCATCGAAGAGCTTTCCAAGAAAGAGGTTAACGGCCTCACCGTTGAAAAGCACCTGGAATCTATGGTTGGAAAAATTGGTGAAAAAATTGAGATCAGCCGCGTACTTTTCATCAGCACTTCGGGAGCGCTCGTTGATTACATTCACCCCGGAAACCAGTTGGGCGTTATTGTAGAATTCGAAAGCAGCCTCGATAATGATAATGTCGGAAAAGATGTTGCCATGCAGATTGCTGCCATGAATCCGCTGGCTGTTACCCGCGACGGTGTTGATGCATCAGTAGTGGAAAAAGAGCTGGAAATTGCCAAAGAGCAGTTGATTAATGAAGGAAAACCGGCTGAAATTGCCGAAAAAGCCGCTCAGGGTAAACTTCGCCGTTTTTACGAGGAGCGGGTGCTTCTGGAACAAAAATTTGTGAAAGACAACGGTATTACTGTAAAAGAGTACCTCCAGAAAGAGAACGCGCCGCTGGTGAGATCATTTCATCGGCTCCAGCTCGGAGAATCATAAAAACCCTTTTAAAAAAAGCTGCCTTAATGGTAGCTTTTTTTTTGTCTGTTATTTGGGAAATCCGGTACATTCAGAACAATCAACCAAAACCAAACAAACCCATTTTATTTTGGCCGACAAATATAAACGAATTTTACTGAAACTAAGCGGTGAGGCGCTGCTCGGAGAACAGGGACACGGAATTGATGCAAAAATGCTGACACATTACGCCGATGAAATTAAACAGGTGCAGCGCCAGGACGTTGAAGTGTCTGTTGTGATAGGCGGAGGAAATATCTTCAGAGGCGTGAGAGGAGCCACGGAAGGAATGGATCGCGTTCAGGGCGATTACATGGGAATGCTTGCCACCATGATCAACAGTATGGCACTTCAGGATGCACTTGAAAGGAAGGGCGTTCACACACGGCTGATGAGTGCCATCAGAATGGAAGAAATCGCAGAGCCCTTTATTCGGCGCCGTGCTGTTCGCCACCTTGAAAAAGGCCGCGTAATTATTTTCGGAGCCGGCACAGGAAACCCCTATTTCACAACCGATACGGCCGCATCACTGAGAGCCATCGAAATTGAAGCCGATGTGATTCTGAAGGGAACCCGTGTGGATGGTATATATGATTCTGACCCGGAAAAAAATAATGATGCCAAAAAGTTTGATATCATTACCGGAGATGAAGTTCTTCAGCGGCGTCTGAAAGTGATGGATTTAACCGCCTTTACGCTATGCAGAGATAATAAAACTCCCATCATTGTTTTTGATGTAAACAAACCCGGCAACCTGCAAAAAGTTGTGAACAAAGACCGTTCAATTGGAACCACTGTAGTTTGGGATAAAAAGTAGTTTTCTTAAATTAAAGGATTGATATAAAATCCTGTTGAAATTGAAAACAGGAAATACTGAAATAATCCGGGAGACCGATCAATACCTGCCCGTGTTGAAATTTTGAACCTAATTTAAGTGAACTATGATACCTGAAGAACTTCAATTGATCATCGAAGAAGCCAAAGAGAAAATGGTTGAGGCTGTGGCTTACTGTAAAAAAGAATTTTCTCACATCCGGGCCGGCAAGGCAAGTCCCGCATTGCTCGATCACATCAAAGTAGACTATTACGGATCTCAGACCCCGCTAAACCAGCTTGCAACCGTATCTGCTCCCGAGGCAAGGCTGATCACCGTTCAGCCGTACGATAAATCTGTCCTCGGGGATATCGAAAAGGCAATTATGGCATCTAACCTTGGTTTGAATCCCAATAACGACGGCACTATAATCCGGATTCCATTCCCGATGCTGTCGGAGGAGCGGCGCCGCGAACTTGTAAAAAAAGCCAAAGAAGTTGCCGAACAAGGCCGGATTAGTATCCGCAATGCCAGACGGGATGCAAATGATGAAATCAAAAAAACCGTGCAAAATGAATCTCTTCCGGAAGACAGCCGCTACGAAGCTGAAGAGGAAGTGCAAAAGCTGACAGACAAATATATCGGCAAAATTGATGAACTGCTCGAAGTTAAAGAGTCGGACATCATGACTGTCTGAAACGTTTCTTCATTTCTTGCATCTCAGTTTTTTTGCATTTATTCTGCAAGCAGATTCTGCTTTTAACAGGCATAGCTCTGCTCTTTTATCACTATATTGCATGTCTGCCTGCAGGCAGTTCTTACATACCATAACTGCACATTTTTGATTTCATCATTTTTGAATTCTGATACTCTTTTACGTTAGCACTACATGTACATTTCTGAACTTGAATTACACGGCTTTAAGAGTTTTGCCCATAAAACCCATGTTAAATTCGACGACGGTATCACGGCTATTGTCGGGCCAAATGGCTGCGGCAAGTCGAATATTGTGGATGCACTGCGGTGGGTTCTCGGTGAGCAGCGCCCCACCCTGCTGCGGTCAAGTTCGATGAGCAACGTAATTTTTAACGGTACAGCCAAGAAAAAAGCCCTGGGAATGGCCGATGTATCTCTCACCTTTGTAAACGACAAAGGCATCCTTCCTGTCGAATATAGTGAGCTGACCATTACCCGGCGGCTCTACAGGTCGGGAGATAGTGAGTATCTCATCAACAACACCCCGTGCCGGCTGAAGGACATCATGGAACTGTTCATGGATACGGGAATGAGCTCCGATGCCTATTCGGTGATTGAGCTGAAAATGGTTGAGGAAATTCTGAACGACCGCAATAACGACCGCCGCCGCTTATTTGAGGAGGCTGCAGGAGTAACCCGGTACAAAGAAAAAAGAAAACAGACACTCAGAAAACTGGATGAAACCCTGAAAAACCTTCAGCGGCTTGAGGATATTTTGGTTGAAATCCGGAAAAAAGTGCGCTCTCTCGAAATACAGGCCGGTAAAGCTGCAAAAGCCAAAGCCTACAAACACGAGCTTGAACACCTCGATAAGGCGTATACACTGCACGAATACAACACCATTAACCAAGAGCTTGAACCGCTTCAAACCCGAATTTTAAATTCAGAGAAAGAAAAGAAAGAGATTTCTGAGCGCCTTTCAGAGCTTGAAGCAACCGAAGAAAAAGCCAGAACCCGCCTGCTTGAAAAAGAAAAAATTGAAGCCGATGCCAATCGGAGAGTCAGCCAGCTTCATTCTTCAATCCGGGAGATGGAAACCAGCCTCACCATTCTGAAGGAAAAAATCACAAATGAAGAAGGTGTCATCAGGCAATACCAGTCTGATATTGAGCAGAGTGAGATTGATATTAAAGAACTTGAAGAACTGAAAGAATCTCACAAAAAAACACTCGAAAATTTGTCGGATGAAAAAGAGAAATCCGAACAAAGCCTCAACAAATCCAAGGATACGTTTTCTGATGTTCAGCAAAAATATGCCAAAATACGTCATGAGTTGTATGAACTGGAAATTGCCATCAGCGATGCAAACCAGAAACTGACAGCCCTTCAATCAAGCCGTATAAAGCTGGAATCGAAACTGGAAAGCAGTGAAGACGACCGGCTCAGAATTGTGAAGGATATTGAAAATTTTGAAGATGAAATTCTGAACTCAAAAGGTGAGCTTAGCCTGATCAAAGAAAAAGCGGATGCTGTCTATTCTGACATCGAAAAACAGGAGCAATTGCTGGAAAAAGCAATAGAAAAACGAAATGAACTTCAGAAAAACCAGGAATCCCTCCGTGAAAATATACGTTCGCTGAAAAGCGAAAAAGATGCTGTGCAGTCTGAAATTTCCCTTTTGCAGAGCATTGCAGAATCGAACGAGGCGATGCCGGGTTCGGTAGCCTATCTTTTAGAACATCACTCAGGAGAATTTAACCTTCTCAAGCCCGTGGGTGAGATTCTTCAAACTTCCGAAGAGTACACCGCCGCCCTGGATACCGCTTTGGGAGATGCCGTGAATTATGTAGTAACGGATACACTCGAAAGTGCAAAGCGTGCTTCTCAAATACTAAAAGAGAATGAAAAAGGCCGTGCTACTTTTATTCCGGTTCAGGCTTTGCAAAGTGCACAAAATCAACTGCCCGGGTCGATTCTGGAACATGTCTGGCACGATGATGATTACCGGAATATGGCACGCCTACTTCTTGGTAGTATACTGATTGCCGAAGATCTTGACGAAGCTTCGGCGATGCTTAAAAAAGAGGGGGAGGCAGCAGTAACCAGAGACGGAGACCTGATTACATCAAACCACATTCTGAAAAGCGGCAGCAGAAACAAGCAAGCCGGAATCCGCCTGGGGCTGAAGGATAAACTCGAAAAATTATCAGCCAGAGAAACTGAGCTCAACACCACAATTGAGCACCGGGAAACCGAACTTGAGGAGGTCAAGAAAGAGCTGCAGTCTTTGAATGTGGATGCGATACGCCAAACCATCAAAGAGATGCAGAAAACGGCACGGACACATGAACAGGAGATGAGCCGTTATCAATCGGGAATACAGGTTTATGAGAAAAATATTGCCGATTTAAAAAACAGGAAAGAAGCCCTTGCAGGCAACCTTGACGTGGCGGCTGAAGAACTCGAGGAGCTCCAGCCAAAACAGAAAGAATTTCAGCAAAAAATTTCTGAACTGAGTAAAGAGCAGCAG
This sequence comes from Balneolaceae bacterium, assembly GCA_007131725.1. Classification (GTDB taxonomy): domain Bacteria; phylum Bacteroidota; class Rhodothermia; order Balneolales; family Balneolaceae; genus Rhodohalobacter. Next base: position 38,040 of record SLPZ01000051.1, on the reverse strand, counting down.
AATAAAAAAGACATATTACAGCGGCTGGAAGAAGAAAGAGCCATAGCCCAGAACCGCTATAATGATGCCCGCCTGAAGCACCAGGATTTAAAAAACAAAGCTGAAAACCTTGAACGAGATATTCTGCGTGCCGAAAACGGAGTTGCATCCATCAAAACAAGGCTGGAAACCAGAAAAAAGCTGAAGACAGAAAGCCGGGAAAAGATTGAGTCCTATTCTGAACAAATCGGGCAAACGGATATACGGCTTGAAGAAACCCGGATCAAAAAAATAACCGCTGATGAAAAACTTGAAAAAGCTGAAAAAGAGAGCAGCCTGCAGCGCGGACAAATCAACGAAATTGAGAAGGAACTCAAAGAACTTCGGAAGAAAAAAGAGGTAAACCTGGAGCTTGTGCACCACCTGACAATGGCGAGAGAAAAATTTGAGATGCAGGCACAGGGGCTGGCCGATCATATCTGGGAAACATATGGCGTTTTGATGGATCAGCTTAGTGAAGAATTACCTGAGGATATGGAACCGGATGATGCAAAAGTGAAAATTACCTCACTCCGTCAAAAATTGCAGCGAATCGGGGATGTGAATCCGCTTGCCATTGAAGAATTTGGTGAAGAAAAAGAGCGCCTCGATTTTTATGAAGGCCAGATTGAAGATCTCCAGAAAGCCGAAAAGGAGATGCGTGAAACCATTCGTGAAATCAACCTGACGGCCACCCAGCGCTTCAACGAAACCTTTGAAAAAATCCGGCAGAATTTTAAAACCGTTTTCAGCACCCTCTTTCACGAAGATGATTTTTGCGACCTTTTAATCGAAGAAAATGCGGATGATCCGCTTGAATCCAAAATTGAAATTAAAGCCAATCCCAGGGGTAAGCGGCCTTCAGGAATCAACCAGCTCTCCGGCGGTGAGAAAACACTGACAGCCATCGCTTTGCTGTTTGCAATTTACCTGGTAAAACCGAGTCCGTTTTGTGTACTTGACGAGGTAGACGCCCCGCTGGATGATGCCAATATTGAACGCTTCTCACAGATGCTTCGCACATTCAGCCAAGACACACAATTTATCATCATCACCCACAACAAAAAAACCATGTCGAAAGCGGAGATGATGTATGGTGTCACCATGCCGGAAACCGGTGTGAGCCGGCTCGTTGGAGTGAAACTGGATGAGGTGGAAGAGGTTTAAGCGATTTTATCTCCTCGCTAATTCTGCCTCTGCAGCAATAAAACCGAACGCCGGCCACTCTCCGTTGTCGTAAATATTCTGCCAGATTTCATATGCCCGTTCTTCTCTTCCGTTGATGTAATGCCAGTTTCCAAGGCCGTATCCGAGAGTTGCATCCCGAAGGGCGTCATCGGTGTGTTCAACGAGCCGGTCGGCGTCAAAAATGCCATTAAAGACAAGAAGCAGATTCAGGTATACTTCATTTTCCAACAACTCGATCTCTTCGTTGATACCGGCAATGGCACGGCCGGCTTGTTCATCCTTGCCCTCCCTCTTTAAAGTCATATAGTACCAGTAAAGAACGGCAACCTTCATATCATCCGTTAAATCCAGCTCGAGTGCTTTTTCATAGGCTTCTCTTGCCTCATTGAATTCCCCCTTCACATAATAAGCCAATCCCATGTGATACCACACGTTGGATTTGAGTGTACTTGTGGGAATATCCTGCGGATTGGGCAAACCGTCGGGTTCAACCTGATCGGGCATATTTCGCATCAAGGATTCGGCATTTCTGAAATCACTGAGTGCCATATCAAACAAACGAAGTGTGAGATAGCGGTGCCCTCTGTGGCGGTACATCCTGGGATCTTCCGGGTGTTTATAGATGGCCTCAGTAAAAATCCGGACGGCTTCGCGATATTCCCCAAGATAGGCCGTTCTCCTGCCGAGCCAGATCAACACCTCCGGATCTTCCGGATCGACTCTGTACTCAAGAATGGCCTCCAGCAGTTGTTCATTGTAAAGATCAAATGTCTCGGATGAAATTTGGGGTGTAAAAAGTGTATCACCCAGCAGTGAATAGGCCTGAACACCCGACGGAGCAGGCGGCAGATCATGGCTTTCACTGCACGCACTAACCAGAAGTGCTGTTGCAATCAGGCTGATAAAAATATTACTCAAATGAAATTCCTTGTTCATTAATTATCGTATTTAATTTTTTAAATTTATTCTTTAGTCGCATAAAGCGTCGTTAATACCAACAGGTTGTCGATATATAGTTGGCAGTTGACAAAAAAATTGTCAACTGCCAACTGCCTTATGTCAACTTCTCCCAAAGGGCTTATTATCTTGAGGAAATACATTGAAACCAACTGCTATAATTTTGTTGATCTTTTAAAACTCAACAATCAGTTCAATTTCTTCATCACCGCGCTGAACTTTGAAGGTTACTTCATCACCCTCGCTAAATTCACCAAGTTTTTGAGCGTAATCAAACAGATCCTGGATTGTATCACTGTTCATTTCCAGTACAATATCGCCTTCTTCAAAACCGGCACGTTCAGCAGGCTGGCCATCGCGTACCGACTCAACCTTGAATCCGGGTCCCGAATAGGTATAATCGGGAATCACACCAAGCCTTATTCCGTCTCCTCTCATTACAGTGCTTCGCGGATCCGTAGACTCCTGAAATTCAACGTCTGATATGTCCATTTCATCCAGATGTGCAACGGTATTTTTCAGATGCTCCAGCACCCACTCCATGCCCGTAAAATTGATTTTATCTGCCGTATCGGTTGAGCGGTGATAATCTTCATGAATTCCGGTAAAGTAGTGCAATACAGGTATGCCAACTTCATAAAAAGATGCGTGATCGCTGCTGCCCATACCTCCCGGAGTTCTCGTAATTGTGAGCATATCATCAGGAATCGAATCGAGCAGATCGTCCCAGATATTGGCAGTGCCGGTTCCAAAAATTGTGAGTTCTCCCTCGGTTAATCTGCCGATCATGTCAATATTAATCATTGCCATAACAGAATCTGCGGTCATTTCCATCTCTTCTGCAAAATGGCGCGAACCCAGAAGCCCCATTTCCTCACCCGAAAACGCGATCAGCAGAATGGAGTGATTGGCCGGGTTTTCAGAAAAATGGCGTGCCAGATAAAGCAGTCCGGCCGTACCCGATGCGTTGTCATCTGCCGAGGGGTGAATTGCCGGTTCACTGTTGTGCTCCATGGAGATGGCCCCACCTTTTCCCTGCCCGTCGTAATGCGCACCAATAATAATATATCTTTCCGGATGTTTTCGGCCTTCAATCAGCCCCGCCACATTTCTCGATAAATAATTTTCCTTACCCATAATCTGAACCATAGGCCCTGTAAGAATAAACTGCTGAAAATAGGTTCCCTGGTCGCCGGCGGGTTCCAGCCCGTATTGCAAAAAACGGTCGGCAATATAATTGGCGGCATCAGCTTCATGTATGGAACCTGCAAGCCTCCCTCCCCTTTCAATATCGCTTAGCCATTCAATGTGTTCCTGAAGATATTCTTCGGATGTTATTTCAAGCTTTTCGGGCTTACATCCAAAAAAAACAAAAAGTAATAATGCTGATGATAATAAGGTTTGGTTAATTCGGTAATTCATTGCTACGGCCTGAATGTTTTTCTTGAAGCATACGGCTTTCCTGCCTATTTTTAAACTTCTAAACCAACAAAAGGTTGGGGGTGTTCCGGATGAAAAAACGGAACTGAGATCATACCCTGTGAACCTGAACCGGGTAATACCGGCGTAGGGAAACCGATCTTTAACTTGCAAAACTTCCACAAATGCAAGTTAAACCCCCTCCTTCAATCTTTATTGATGGAGGCTATATGCTTAAATATTTATCAACTCTTTTTACCCTGATTTTATTTCTCATCGGGGCATCATTTCAAATTCAAGCACAAACCATTGAAGGCCGGGTTTTTGACCAGGATACAGGTCTGCCTCTGGAAGGCGCCACAATCATCGAAACCGGAACTACAAACGGCACTTCTGCCGGCAGTGACGGCTCATTCTCAATTGACCTGATTTCAGACAGTTCTGAACTGACAGTCAGTTTTGTTGGATATCATACGGTGAATATTCCTGTCACGGATGAAGCCGAATTTTTGGAGATCGGGCTCAGAGAGCAGGTTTACATGACCGGCGAAATTTTCGTGAGCGCCCTGCGGGTTGATGACACCACACCCATTGCTTACAGCAATATCAGCCGCGAAGAAATTGAAAGCCGGAATTTTGGCCAGGATATTCCTTTCCTGGTGCAAACCACTCCTTCCGTTGTTTCCACCTCGGATGCAGGTGCAGGAATCGGCTACACAAGCATTCGAATCCGCGGAGTTGATCCGGGCCGAATAAATGTAACTGTAAACGGAATCCCTCTTAACGATGCTGAATCTCATGGGGTGTGGTGGGTAAATCTGCCTGACCTGGCATCATCAACACAAAACATTCAGATACAACGCGGTGTGGGAACATCCACACACGGTGCAGGCGCATTTGGCGGTACGATGAACCTGCAAACAGCCATCATGAGTCCGGACGCTTACGGAGAGCTTAATACCGGAATCGGCTCATTCGGAACAAGAAAAGCCAACGTGCAGATTGGTTCAGGCATCCTGGATAACGGCTGGCAGATTGAAGGCCGTCTATCCAAAATCGATTCAGACGGATATATTGACCGTGCCACATCCGATCTCCGGTCGTTCTACCTCTCGGGATCGCGGCTTGGTGACCGCAGCTTGCTGAAGGCTGATGTATTTTCCGGGCAGGAGGTTACCTATCAGGCCTGGAACGGTGTACCCGAACCTATTCTGAATAACGACCAGTCCCAGTTGGAGCACTACATCAGTCAGCTTTGGCTCGGTGAAGAAGATGCCGCCCACTGGCTTGAAAATCTCGGAAACCGCCGGTTCAACGAATTTACGTACGACAACCAGGTAGATAATTACCAGCAGGATCACTATCAGCTTCACTATTCGTATCAGATACAAGACAACTGGAATGCCAATGCTTCACTTCATTACACGTACGGGCGCGGTTATTTTGAGCAATTCCGAAGAAACGACAGGTTAAGCACGTACAACATCAGCCCTGTTGAGATAGGTGATGAAGTGATTGACCGGTCTGACCTGGTGCGGCGTCGCTGGCTCGACAATCATTTTTACGGCCTGGTATTTAACACAGAATACAGCTTGCCCGAGCAGTGGGATCTTACCTTCGGGGGTGGGTACAACGAATATGACGGCGACCATTTTGGTGAAGTGATCTGGGCGCGTTTTGCCGGAGACAGTGACATCGGTGACCGTTACTACGACAACAACGGCTTCAAAACCGATTTCAACATTTTCGGTAAAATGAACTACTATTTCTCACCCTCTTTCAACACCTACCTGGACTTACAGTATCGTGCTGTCACTTACCGGTTTCTCGGCTTGCGGATTGACGGGGATACCGGGGATGTGGCCGATGTTACCCAAAGTGACCGCATCAATTTCTTTAACCCCAAAGCCGGGGTAGTATACCGATTTGCCGAAGGGCAGCGTGCGTTTGCATCCGTGAGTGTTGGCGGAAAGGAGCCAACCCGCCGGGATTACGTTGAATCAACAGAAGAAAGCCGGCCCGATCCTGAACGCCTCTATGATTTTGAGCTGGGTTACAGGGGCGATTTCGGACGCATTGAGGCAGGTGTGAATCTTTACTACATGCTATACCGCGATCAGTTGATTAACACCGGTGAGGTGAATGATGTTGGCAACATTGTGCGCGAAAATGTACCAGAAAGCTACCGTGCCGGGATTGAGCTGGAACTGGGAGCCCGGATTTTACCCACACTGCACTGGAGCGGCAATGCCACATTCAGCAGAAATAAAATTAATGAATATGAGCACTTTCTGGATGATTTTGATGCAGGAGGACAGCAGTCTCAAATCCTGACAGGAGTGGATATCTCGTTCTCGCCGTCCGTTATTGCAAATTCTGTTCTCACATATCAAACGGGCAGGTTCAGCACAGAGTGGATTTCACAATTTGTATCCCGGCAATACCTGGATAATACCCAATCCGGCGCACGCTCAATAGATCCCTACTGGACGAACGATTTACTGATTCGTTACGAACTGCGCAATTTCCCATTTGTAAACAGTATCGTTGCATCACTTCAGGTGAACAATATCCTGAATGAAAAATACGTCTCGAACGGATACACATTCGGCTGGATTTCCGGCGGCGAAGAGCAGTTTTTTAACTATTTCTACCCGCAGGCAACAAGAAACATCCTGGCAAATTTGAGAATACGTTTCTAAAAACCTTTTACCTGAAATGAAATGGCGCAAGTCAAACGAACTGGCGCAAGCGTCCCCGACCTGATATGGCGCAAGCGTCCCCGCTTGTGACTTTTCGAATTGATAAAGTGCGTTATTCCAAAACAATCATGTCTGGATCGCGTGCAACTGTTTAGCAGGAAATTTGCCATTGGCCACAACTCTTACAGGAGAGGTTGTCCAAAAAGGGCGTTCAATAAGATTATTCAATTTCGATACCATGATGCCGGACTTCGATCAGGCATCTCCTGCTTTTAACCAAGAGAGGAGATCCCGTATCAAGTACGGGATGACGCACTTTTTGGACAGCCTCACTCTGTCAGTTGTAAAATTCGAGCCATTACTCCACGGGCCGGATATTTACCGGCACTTTCACCGTATCCCAGTGGATTACGAGATCGCCCTCTTCCGGGGTTACATTTTCAAAATAGATCATCATCTGATCCATATAGAAAGATTCTTCAGGCTGAACCTCCACCCGGATTACATCTTCGGTTTCATCGTACTGGGTTCCCCATGATAGCTTATTGTTGATGATGATTGTCCATTCATCAGCGCGTGGAATGGTGTAAAGAGAATAGGTTCCTTCTTCAACAAATTCACCTTCAACCAGAACATCATTCGAAAACGTAATGGCTGTGGATTCGTTTGCGCCGGTTCTCCATACATTGTTGAACGGCACCAGGCCGTCATCGGCAAAAATCACACGGTCGCGAACACCTGGCCGGCCATAGGTTAAAGACACTTCAGTCAGCCCGATTGTCTGGGCAACGGCCGCATTCGGGCTCTGCCAAACACGATCGGTTGTGCGTTCCTGTGCTGTTGCAGTTTTACTGAAACCCATTGAGGCAAAGAAAATTAGAAGCAATACAAATAATGATTTCATAAATCTGATTTTTTCAAAGGTTCGTTAGATAATAATTTTTTTGATTGCCAATAAATAGCATATCTCCGTTATAAATCAAATCAAAATTTTCAAAGAGATTCCTGCAGAAGGTGCGGAAAGTCTTTTTTGAATTTGGCCAGTTTAGGAGCAATTACAACCATGCAGTAGCCTGCGTTAGGGTTATTATTGAAGTAATTTTGATGATAGTCCTGTGCTTTGCTGTAATTCGATAGCGGAGTGATTTCCGTAACGATCGGATTTTCCCAAAGATCGGATGCATCAGTTTTTTTCAGTGATTTTTCTGCGATCTTCTTCTGATCTTCGGTTAAATAAAAAATGGCAGACCGGTATTGTGTACCGACATCAGCTCCCTGCCGATTCAGGGTGGTGGGATCATGGGTGTGCCAAAAAACCTCGAGAAGTTCTTCGTAGGATATTTGCGCCGGATCAAATTCAATCCTTGCTACTTCGGCATGACCCGTTCTACCAGTAACAACCTGTTCATAGGTGGGATTTTTGAAATTGCCTCCGGCGTACCCCGATTCTACGGCAACCACTCCTTTCACCCGCTGATAAATGGCTTCAACACACCAAAAACAACCGGCTCCGAATACTGCAACTTCGGTATCCTGCTGGTTTTTTTGCTGGCTCTGTTCAGTCATCATAAACACAATTGATATTAATAATATAATTTTCATAAAGAAATAATTTTTGTTGCCCCATTGCAAACACATTGTCCCTTCAAAACGTGCCGCAAACTTCCAGAAATAATATCTGAATAAAACCCGGAAAACACGATATGCTCAAAAGAAAATCCAAAATAACATCAAAGCAATAAAAACCCACACTGCAATCTGTATGGATTTGGGCTGTTTTGGAAAATCATAACCGCAGATGGGGCAAACATCAGCATCAGCGTCTACCTCTATGGCACAACCGGGACATTCTCTTTTTTTACTCATATAATGGCACAGAATCTTTACTCGCTATTTGAGATATCAGTCCAAAGTAAAAATCGTTTCTGAATAACACAGATTAATTTTACCCTGCTCCTCACACATACGCATTTAGCATAAAGAAAATAATTACACCTGTAACTGAAACGTAAAGCCAAACAGGGAACGTCCATTTAGACACTTTTCTGTGTGTTCGAAATTTACCTGCAAAAGCAAAATAGTAACTGGTTAATACCAGAGGCACCACAGTAGCTGATAATATTATGTGGGAGATCAGAATTGTAAAGTAAATCGGACGGATAAAACCTTCACCGGGAAATGGTGTGTGGCCAACAAAATTGTGATACACTAAGTAGCTGATTAAAAACAGGGCGGAGAAGATAAATGCAGTGAGCATGAACCTCATATGAAGGATAAACTTCTTTTTTTTGATCGCCACAAATCCTGCAACAATCAATACCGTGCTGATGCTATTTAGAAAAGCATTCAGCGCCGGAAGCTGATATACCCAGGCGTCGACTGCTTCAGCAGTTTCCCGGAAATAGAGCAGGTAGATTAAAAAAAGGAGGGCTATTCCGCTTACAATTAAAATTGTTATCAGAGCTCGTGTAACACTGATCTCTTTCAAAAAATTAACAGTTAATTGTTCCTGTAGTGATGTATCCATAATTATGTAGAAATTTAAAAACTTAGCAGTTAACAGCGGGGCTGTGATTTTTTATTTATCAGCTATTTACTCCCATAATTGAATAAATCAGGTTTGGCATGATTCATTACAACCGTTTCATCAAACCAATCCCATAACTAATCGTTTAAAACAAAATCACGTTCCTGTCCCTCGCACAAAATTAACGCTTTTTGGGATGCAAATTCAGTTATTTTGGCTTGCTTTTTAACAAAAAGAATTTGAAATACCACTCATTTCTGTACCTGTCTATCTTAAAACTATTTTCTAAATCCCTATCTTACAATCTTTTTAAACAGTTTAAAAAATCTGAATGTTTGCGCAAGATTAACGTTAACAAACGCTAAAAAAATTCATCAAATTTTCAGCAACTATATGCTCATTATCCTATCTTAATTAGCGTTAACCAAGCCCAAATGAATCTGCGTGACCTGCTATTTAGATTCATTTTAAATATCTATGTAGGGGACAAATCTACTATGCAGATTTCAATATATTCGATAATTTCCCGCGCAGAATTTCCGATAGCTCAGGTACAAGTATTACAAAATGGTAACGATTAACTGAATTTATGGCCCAGATTTTCCCAAAGTGGACAAATGAAGCACCACGACGAATTCTTGTTGGTACAATAATTTTACTAAATGCAGTCGTATTTGCAGTTTGGTATTTCTTTTCTCCCGAATTTTTAGATGTAGGCTATGCGCCCGAACAGCCGGTTCCATTCAGCCATAAAATACATGCCGGGCAACTGGGGCTCGATTGTCAATACTGTCATACACAGGTAACAGAATCGAAATATGCCAATATACCTGCTACTCAAACCTGCATGAATTGTCATGGCCAAATTTTAACAGACAGTGACGATCTTGCCCTGGTAAACGAAAGCTGGGAAACCGGCAAACCAATTGAATGGGTTCGTGTGCACATGCTTCCCGATTATGCTTACTTCAATCATGCAGCGCACGTAAATGTGGGTGTTGGATGTGAGTCTTGCCACGGGCGCGTTGACCGTATGGAAGTAGTATATCAGGCTGAACCTTTAAGTATGAGCTGGTGCCTCGACTGCCATCGCGAACCTGAAAAGCATGTGCGCCCCGTAGATCAAGTAACCACAATGGGGTATGTTGCTGAAAATCAGTTAGAGCTTGGGTTAGAGCTGGTTGCCAAGCATAATATTAATGCACCAACATATTGTCAGAGTTGCCATTACTAATTTTTTTACTCAATGGAGTAACGAGTTTTAATACAAATAGCCTAAAGAATGAGTGATCAGTCCAATCAAACAACTTACTGGAAAAGTCTAAATCAGCTCGCTCAGAACGAAGAGTACAAAAAATTTGAACAACGGGAATTTCCTGAAAACGCAACCGAACTGACTGATCAGGTTTCCCGGAGAAGTTTTTTACGGGTGATGGGTGCATCCATTGCGCTTGCAGGTTTTGCATCTTGCCGCAAACCGGTGCAAAAAATTCTGCCATACTCCAGGCAGCCCGAAGATATGGTTCTCGGTGAGCCGCTCTTTTATGCAACCGGCATGCCATTTCAGGATACATTGACCGGACTTCTTATTACCAACAATGAAGGGCGCCCTACAAAAATCGAAGGTAACGAAGATCACCCGGCAAGCCTCGGCCGTACCAGTATTTATAATCAGGCTTCGGTTCTTGGGATGTATGATCCCGACCGATCTCGTTCGCCGGTTTTTAATGAGCAAAAAGTTTCTAAAGAGGATTTCATCAATTTTGCGGCTGAACATTTTGAAGACCAGGAAAAGCGAATCCTTTTTATTGATGAAGCAACCTCCTCTCCTACCTATCATAGGCTAAAACAGCAAATACTTGATCAGTTTCCCAATGCTGAATGGGTAACATTTGAACCGTTTTCTGAGAATAACAGAATCGAAGGAAATCAAATCGCTTTCGGCCAGCGCCTGAGAACCATCAATCATTACGACCAGGCCGACCTGGTTATCGCCCTCGACGATGATTTTATGAGTCCTTATGGGCACATCAATAGTGTGGAAAACTCACTGAAACTCACCGAAAAGCGTAAAGTGGATTCGGTTGATGACTCCATGTCGAGAATTTATGCGGTGGAAAACAGTTTTACGAATACCGGCTCATATGCCGATCACCGCCTGAGGCTGAAAACATCAGAAATTGCACCATTTACTTATGCGCTGGCAGCAAAACTTTCTGAGGAGATCAGTGGCCTGGAGGCATTCAGCAATGTAACCAATGCTTTCAGCACTCATGATTGGGTTGAAAAACTTGCCGAAGAACTTTTGGGCAATCGTGGCAACTCAATTTTAACTGTGGGTTCTGAGCATTCGCCTGAACTTCACGCAGCCGTTGCAGCTATTAATATAGCACTGGAGAATGTTGGTGCTACGGTTACTCATCACTCATTGCCATACCGCGAAAACCGCGATGAGAACCAGGCGTTTTTGGATGCTGTCAATGAATTGCAAGCTGGTGTTTATGACACTGTTGTTATGGTTGGAACCAATGTTGCGTATTCCGCTCCTTCTGACCTGAATTTTGAAGGCGCCCTTGCCAGTGCCGATACGACAATTCATCTTTCTGATTATGTGGATGAAACTTCGAGTTTGTGCAACTGGCATGTGAACCGTGCACATTTTCTTGAGTACTGGGGCGACGGGCTGTCCTACAGCGGTGAACGTTCAATCATTCAGCCCCAGATACAGCCGCTTTTTAATGGCGTGAGTGAAATTGAGTTACTTGGAATTTTACTGAACGGTGCGGAAGTTTCAGGTTATGATCTTGTACAGGAAACCTGGCAGGAGTTCATCACATCGGATTTTGACAGACAGTGGGAGCAGATTCTGCATGACGGAATTGATCCCGAATCCGGTTTTGAACCGGCAGATGTTTCACTCTCTGGCAACTTTGCATCAGCTATTGAGCCTGCGCTTGCTGCTGAGGCCGTTCCCGGAATTGAAATTTGCATCAAACCGGACTCACGGGTGTATGATGGCCGATATGCAAATAATAGCTGGCTGCAGGAACTGCCCGAACCGATGACCAAAATTACCTGGGACAATGTTGCCCAGATGAGCCCTGCAACGGCAGAACAACTGGGTATTCCGCCGGAACCGAGTTTCAGGCACAACAATGTTCCTACCGTGAGAATATCAGCCGGAAATGAAACAATCGAAATCGCAGCGTGGGTTGTGCCCGGCCATGCAGATGATTCTATCACCCTGACAGTGGGCTATGGCCGAAATAATGTAGGGCGTGTAGCTGATGGTGTGGGCGTGGATACCTATCCGCTCAGAACCAGTAATCACATGTTCTTCCAGGCCGCTAATGTTGAAGCGACCGGGTCAACGTATGAAATTGCCTGTGTTCAGGATCATCACAGCCTTGAAGGGCGCGATATGATCCGGACGGCTACGCTTGAAGAGTATAGAGAAACACCTGATTTTGCAAGCTTTGAAAATACTCATGGTTTTGAAGTACCGGGTATGAAAGAAGCTTTGGCCAAAGGAGATGAAAGAGGCCCTATATCACTTTTCAATGAACAGTATGGCCCTGATCATCAGCCACAATGGGGCATGACGATAGACCTGAACTCATGCTTTGGTTGCGGTGTCTGCACCATAGCATGCCAGGCGGAAAATAACATTCCGGTGATCGGTAAACGCGAAGTGGGCCGAAGGCGCATTATGCACTGGATCAGAACCGACCGCTATTACGAAGGTGATTCTGAAAATCCGAAGGCTTATCACCAGCCGGTGCCTTGTATGCATTGCGAACTGGCTCCATGCGAACAGGTTTGCCCGGTTTCTGCAACCACACACAGTGAAGACGGCATTAATCAGATGACATACAACCGCTGTATAGGAACCCGATATTGCGCCAACAACTGTCCGTTCAAGGTTAGGAGGTTTAATTTCTTCAATTACACCAAAGAATATTTAACTACCGGAGACGATCCGGAAATCATCCAGATGGCGATGAATCCCGAAGTTACAATTCGTTTCCGAGGTGTGATGGAAAAGTGTACATATTGTGTTCAGCGCGTAAACCGTGAAAAAATTAAATCGAAGATTGCTACGGGTTCACGCAAACCGGCAGACGGTACTGTAAAAACCGCCTGTCAGCAGGCTTGCCCGGCAAATGCCATCTCATTTGGAGACCTGACCGATGAAAACAGCGAAGTCTCAATTAAGAAAAGAAACGACCGAAATTATGTAATGCTTGAGGAGATGAATGTTCGGCCGAGAACATCATACCTTGCCAGGCTGACTAACAAAAACCCTGAATTGGCATAATTCAATACAGCACATATAATCGCAATTGATTTAACATGAGTAAAACGTACGAATACGTTCCGGAGCCCGCTCTTGTGAAGGGGAATCACGATTTTAAAGATATCACCGCAATGGTGACGGATATCAACATGCGGCCCACTCCTACAGCATGGTATGTTGCCTTTGGCATCTCTAATATTTTAATGCTTGTACTTTTGGTTTCTATCGCCTACCTGTTTTGGGAGGGAACCGGAATCTGGGGTTTAAATCAACCCGTTGGTTGGGGCTGGGCTATCATTAACTTTGTTTGGTGGGTTGGTATCGGCCATGCAGGTACACTCATTTCGGCCATTCTGTTTCTGTTTCGCCAGGGCTGGCGAACAGCCATTAACCGTTTTGCCGAGGCCATGACCATTTTTGCCGTGATGTGTGCAGGGATATTTCCGGCAATTCATGTTGGCCGTATCTGGGTGGTTTACTGGATGTTTCCGCTGCCCAACTCAATGGCCATGTGGCCAAACTTTAACAGCCCTTTGCTGTGGGATGTTTTTGCCGTATCTACATATTTTACAGTATCATTCCTGTTCTGGTACGTAGGGCTTATCCCCGATCTTGCCACTATCAGAGACCGTATAAAAAGCAAGCTTGGCAAGATCCTTTACGGAACATTTGCCCTCGGCTGGAGAGGAAGTAACCGCCACTGGTGGAATTACGAAAAATCATACATGATTCTTGCCGGCCTTGCCACACCGCTGGTACTCTCGGTACACACAATCGTTTCGTTCGACTTTGCCGTATCCATTATTCCAGGATGGCACACAACTATTTTCCCCCCATATTTCGTAGCCGGGGCCGTTTTTTCCGGTTTTGCTATGGTGCTGACCCTCATGATTATCTGCCGAAAAATTTACGGGCTTGAGGACATTATGACGGTTGACCATATCGAAAAAATGAACATCATTATTCTTGTTACAGGCTCCATGGTTGGTTTTGCATATATCATGGAATTTTTCATTGCCTGGTACAGCGGTGTTGAATACGAAAAAGCCATCTTTATTATACGGGCAACCGGCCCTTATGCCTGGGCTTATTGGATAATGATTACCTGTAATGTAATTTCACCACAGCTTTTCTGGTTTAAAAAACTGAGAAGGCATGTGGCATTTACCTTTCTGATTTCCATTGTGGTGAATATCGGCATGTGGTTTGAGCGATTTGTAATTGTGGTTACATCGCTCTCGACCGACTTTCTGCCTTCATCATGGGGTTACTACACAGCCACCTTCTGGGATGTAATTACTTATGTTGGAACATTTGGATTGTTTTTCACCTTCTTCCTGCTCTTTTTACGCTTCCTGCCGATGGTTGCCGTTTCGGAGCTGAAGGGAGTTATGCCGCAGGCCGATCCCCATAATTATGATGAAGAAACCGGGGAATATGTACCTCCGAAAGTTCAAGTGCCGGAACCCTATAATAAAACGGATTAATAAGTTTGAATATGGACAGATCAACTTCAGATAACAAACTTTACGGTATTCTTGCAGAATTCAGAAATCCAAAAGAATTACTGGATGCTGCAAAACTGATGAACAGTAAAGGTTTTAAAAATTACGATACATTCAGCCCCTTTCCGGTTCACGGAATGGACAAAGCCATGAACCTGAGAAAATCCAAACTTGGCTGGATCGTAGGCGGGCATGGTTTGATAGGCCTGGTGGGTGGCTTTGCTATGATTTATTTTATGATGGTTGTTGACTATCCTCTGAACATCAGCGGTAAACCGTTGATGAATATTCCGGCATGGGTGCCTGTATTGTTTGAATTGACCGTGCTCCTTGCCGCTTTCGGGGCTGTTTTCGGTATGTTTTATCTGAACGGGCTACCCCGGCTGAACCATCCTCTGTTTAATTCGGAGAATTTCAAAAAAGCATCAGACGATGGTTTTTTTGTATGTATTGAATCGGAAGACCCTCAATTTGAAACCAGTAAAGTAGAAACTCTGCTCAAAGACGCCGGGGCTACCAACATCGAAAAGATTTATGATGAATAAGTTCATCAAACCAAAATTTTTCAAGATCGCATAATATGATTAAACCGGGCTTAAAATATATCAGTGCACTATTTTTGATATCGGCAGTGTTGATGTCCTGCCGGGGTCAAACCACTGAAAATCCACCGATACGTCACCATTTCAATATGAATTTCCAGGAACGCTTTAATGCGCAGCAGGAAAATCCGTTTTTTGAAGATGGTATGGCCATGAGAATGCCCGTAGAGGGCACTGTTGCCCGCGGTAACCTGCGCCACGATCTTGCGCTGTTTGAAGGTATTGATGATGATGGAGAATATATTGACGAAATTCCTTTTGACCTGACACGCGATTTTCTCTATCGCGGTAAAGACAGGTACGATATTTTCTGCCAAATGTGCCACGGAGGCACCGGTGATGGCCGCGGAATTATTATGACAGGAGAATACGGATATGTACCCGCACCCACATTCCACCGAACGGAGAGTTACGATATGCCGGCCGGTGAACTTTATTCTGCCATAGCAAACGGTATCCGAACCATGCCATCTTACGCTACACAAATTTCAGTTGAAGATCGCTGGGCCATTGTAGCTTACATTCGGGCTCTTCAGCGCAGTCAAAATATTCCTGAGGAAGAGATGGAGCGGTATGATGTTGATCTTGCAGAACTACAACAACTTTTCCGGGAAGAGCAAGAGCGAGAAGAAGCTCGTGCTGCTGCAATTGCTGCCGCTGCAGATGATGAAGTGTCGGTTGAATTGGGTGAGCGTCTCATCGTTCAGCAGGGATGTCAGGCATGCCACTCGCTGGATGGTTCTCCCGGTGTAGGGCCAACACTGGCAGGCCTTTACGGTTCAGAAGTTACGTTTGTAGATGGAACCTCAACAATCGCTGATGAGGATTACCTGTATGAATCGATTGTTGATCCTGGTGCCAGAATTACTGAGGGGTATGACAATGTTATGGCATCTTATGCACACCTATCAGAAAGTGAAATTCAATCTCTGGTCGAGTTTATCAAAACATTAGCAGACGAGTAAATTCAAGCATTAAAAAGATAATTCATGGCTTCAACAAGTCCTAAAATTACCGATTCTGTTCAATTTCCAGCAAACCTGGATGTGGCAAAAACCTGCTATGGCTTTGGCATTGCGGGGCTGATTGCAAGCCTTGTTGGATACTTTCTGAACAGTGAACAGTTTTTCTTTTCGTATCTCACCAGCTTCACCTTTTTCACCAGTTTTGCTCTCGCT
This sequence comes from Balneolaceae bacterium, assembly GCA_007131725.1. GTDB lineage: Bacteria > Bacteroidota > Rhodothermia > Balneolales > Balneolaceae > Rhodohalobacter. Next base: position 21,647 of record SLPZ01000051.1, on the reverse strand, counting down.
TCCATGATTTTGATTATGGTGCATCATGTCACCAAATCATCCTGGGGAACGGTTATTCGGCGTATACCGGAATCATTCATCTCAAATTTCTGGATCTGGGCTATCTTTATGATACCTGTCCTGCTTGGCATGAGCAGTCTTTATTCATGGACAAATACCGAATATGTTGCCGATGATCCAATCATGCTGGGTAAAGTACCCTATCTCAACATTCCCTTTTTTGTGATCAGGCAGTTCATCTATTTTGGAATATGGGGTTATCTTGGCTACCGGCTGCATAAAGTTTCCGTTGAAATGGACCGCACAAATGACTGGGGCCTCACACATATTCTCAGAAAACTGAGTGCTCCCGGAATTCTTCTCTTTGCCTTTACGGTAGCATTTGCAAGCTTCGACTGGCTGATGTCTCTCGATGCCCATTGGTTCTCAACCATGTTTGGCGTTTACTTTTTTTCGATGAGTTTCCAGGCCCTTTTCCCGGTTTTAATCCTTTTGGTTTTTTGGATGCACCGCAAAGGAATACTTGAAAACACCATTGGCAAAGCCCACATCTACGATCTCGGTGCCTGGTTCTTCGGTTTTACGGTTTTCTACGCTTATATCGCATTCAGCCAGTTTTTACTCATTTATTATGCAAATATTCCGGAAGCAACCCTTTGGTTTTACCACCGGCTTGAAGGAAGCTGGGCTTTTGTAACATACCTGTTGCTTTTTGGGCGATTTGTAATTCCTTTTATTTTATTGCTTAACAGAGATACAAAACATAATCATAAACTGCTCGTTTTCACTTCCGTATTGGTTATTGTAATGCATCTTATTGAACTGCATTGGATAGTTATGCCGGTATTAAGCGATGGCGGCGTATCGCTAAGCTGGCTCGATTTTGCAACTCTTATCGGCCTTGGCGGAATATTTATGGGCCTGTTTTTCCAGAGCTTTAAAAAACACAATATTGTTCCGGTTAACGATCCCAAACTGGGTGAATCGCTTGCTAAAAGCTATCATCAATAAATCGTTTTCATATTATTTGCCATGAGTAAAAAACCAGAAAAATTTACCCCCAAAGAAATAGCAGCTATCGCGCTGAAAGCTATAAAAGGCGGAGAGGGAGCCATAAAACAATTGGCTGCAGAGCACGACATTTCTGAAGAGCAGATAAAAAAATGGATAAAAGACTATCAGGAAGCGAACGAAAAAGATCCTGATGAAGTTTCTCTTGAGGCATCTGAAGATTTTCAACAATCCGTTGAGTACGGTGCTACATTTGACAAGCTGAACTACAAGCGCTTAACTTTTTGGTCTGTTTTTGGGATAGCCGCTGTTTTACTTTTTATTGTTGCAATGAAGTATATGCACGACTTCACCAGGGATGCGTTCTTTCACGACCGTTCTGCTGAAAGCCAGTTTTACAACATTGAAGAGTTGCAACAAAGAGACCAGGCAAAACTTGAGTCTTTTGGGGTTGTTGACCCCGATGAAGGAATTTACAGGATACCAATAGATAGCGCTATAACTATAATCGCCGAAGATTAGATTCTCTTTACAAACAAACATGAAATACACTCTGACAATCTTATCGATGGTTGCAGTGTTTTTCATTTTTGATACAGCTAATGCTCAGGTAAACCAAGGTGCCCCAGCCATTGTGGATGACATTGGGGTGGATGAAAAACTTGGTGAAAAAATTCCAATGGATCTCCGGTTTGCCAATTCCGAAGGAGATTCAGTAAGCATTGGTGAACTTATCAAAGATGGAAAACCCGTTCTTCTGAACCCGCTTTATTACGAATGCCCGGTACTTTGCGGTATGGTGCTGGATGCCGTTTTCAATGTTGTGGATGACATGGCATGGACGCCCGGAAAAGATTACACCATCATCTCTTTTAGTATCGACCCGGAAGAGACGCCGGAATTGGCGGCAAGAACCAAAAATCAGTACCTGACGGCATTAGACCGTCCTGGTGCAGAAGATGGCTGGCACTTTCTAACCGGACAGCAGGAGGCCATATCAAAACTTACTGACGCTGTAGGCTTTCGATACAAATATCATGAAGAAACCGGAGAGTACCTTCACCTTGCCAGTATTATGATGATCAGCCCCGAAGGTGTAATCACAAGATACCTCTATGGCGCAGCCTTCAGAGAGTTCGATTTAAGGAATGCTCTATACGAAGCCGCTGACGGAACTGTGGGGTCTACCCTCGAAAGAGTTATGTTTTATTGCTTTACCTACGATCCATCATCGCAAAGTTATGTGCCCATAGCCATGAATATTATGAAGCTTGGTGGTTTGGCAACAGTAATATTTCTGGGTATATTCCTGAGCGTTTTTTGGAGGCGCGAACGAAGTTCTTCACAAACACCAAAACTCGAATTTGATACATGAACAGAATAAGCGAATTTATGCTTCCACCTGCCAAAAGTACTACGGCAGCTGAAACGGATGCATTATTCCATTTTATTACAAGTGTAAGTTTAATTCTGCTGTTGGGTATTACGATTGCAATCGTATATTTTGCATGGAAATACCGAAGGCGGTCAGAAGATGATGTTACGCCTGTAATTACACACAACAGTACGCTCGAAATTACTTGGTCAGTAATACCTCTCATTTTAGTGATGATTGTATTCGGCTGGGGCCTCACCGGTTACATGAACCTGACAACTCCACCCGACGATGCCTACGAAATTCGTGTGGTTGCAAAAAGCTGGCTCTGGGAATTTCATTATCAAAACGGCCATGTAAGTGTTAACGAAATGCACGTACCGGTAGACAGACCGGTAAAACTGGTGATGAGCTCAGATGATGTCATCCACTCACTCTATATTCCCGATTACCGTGTAAAGATGGATGTTCTTCCGAACCGGTATACATCACTTTGGTTTGAAGCTACAGAAATCGGGGAATCAGTAATTTACTGCGCAGAATATTGTGGCACTGCTCATTCAAACATGCTGGCAACTGCACATGTCCATTCTCAGGAAGATTTCGAAATTTGGCTTGAAACTGCCGGAGCCGAAGACGATGATATGGATCCGGTTGCACGTGGTGAACAGCTTGTAACACGTAATGCTTGCGACACCTGCCATTCCAGTGACGGAACGCGCCTTCAGGGGCCAACTTTCCAGGGATTGTTTGGCTCTGAACGGGAAATGGAAGATGGTGAAATTGTTGTTGCCGATGAAAATTATATCCGCGAAAGTATTCTTGAACCAAATGCAAGAATTACTGCCGGATATCAGCCTGTTATGCCTTCCTATGCCGGTACACTGGACGATCGCCAAATCGATGCAATTATTGAGTATATCAAAACATTAGAGTAATTCAATGGCTACTAACGACGAATCAAAAAAAGTAAGAAAGTTACAGGTAAGGCGCTTTAAGCCTGAAGAAAATCCAGAAAAACACTATCTGAACGAAGAAAAAGGCCTTTGGGCCTGGATGACTACGGTTGATCATAAGAAGATCGGGTTGATGTATCTCGGCTCAATCGTCTTCTTTTTCTTTGTTGCAGGCGTTCTGGCACTGCTGCTAAGAACTGAACTGCTTACACCGGCACGCTCCTTCATGGATGCCGATATGTACAACCAGGTATTTACGCTCCACGGCGCCATCATGATTTTCTTCTTCCTGGTGCCCTCAGTACCTGCCGTTTTGGGTAACTTTATATTGCCATTGCAGCTCGGAGCAAAAGATGTTGCATTCCCAAGGCTTAACCTTGCCAGCTATTATATTTATGTAATTGGCGCCTTGTTCACACTGTTTGCCATTTTTACCGGTGGTGTTGATACTGGATGGACGTTCTATACTCCTTACAGCTCAACTACATCCGGTGGCAACATTATGGCCATGACCTTTGGAATTTTTATTCTTGGGTTCTCTTCCATTTTAACGGGTATTAACTTTATGGTAACTATCCATAAAATGAGATCGCCCGGCATCACCTGGAACAAACTGCCTCTGAACCTTTGGGGGCTTTATGCCACAAGTATTATTCAGATTCTGGCAACTCCGGTACTCGCTATAACCCTTCTTCTGCTCACTATGGAGCGAATGCTTTCAATCGGGATTTTTGATCCGGCAATTGGCGGCGACCCGGTTCTATACCAGCACTTTTTCTGGTTCTATTCACATCCCGCCGTCTACATTATGATTGTTCCCGGGTTTGGCATAATTTCTGAAGTGATCTCCACTTTTTCAAGAAAGGTTATCTTTGGATACTGGGCCATTGCTCTGTCTTCACTTGCCATTGCCTTTATCGGGTTCCTGGTTTGGGGGCACCACATGTTTACCGCCGGTCAGTCGTCACTGGCAAATATGGTATTCTCTTTCCTGACCTTCCTGGTTGGAATTCCGACTGGCATTAAAATCTTCAATTGGCTGGCAACCATGTACAAAGGTTCAATAGACCTGAAAACTCCGATGGTTTATGCCCTTGTATTCCTGTTTTTGTTCACTATTGGCGGCTTTACGGGAATTATGCTCGGCGCGCTTGCCGTGGATATTCACCTGCACGACACCTATTATGTTGTTGCCCACTTCCATTACGTGATGATGGGCGGTATGGTAATGGCATTTCTGGCCGGGCTGCACTACTGGTGGCCAAAAATGTTCGGCAAGATGTACAGTGAATTCTGGGCAAAAATTACATGTGCCGTTATCTTTGTTGGTTTCAACATGACGTTCCTGCCGCAGTTTGTAATGGGTGCTCAGGGTATGCCGCGGAGATATTTTAACTATATCGATCAATTCCAGTCATTCCACCAATTCTCCACCATCGGAGCATACATTATGGGTGTCGGGTTTGTGATGATGGCCGCCTATATGATTCACTCCCTCGTAAAAGGTAAACCTGCATCTTCGAACCCTTGGGGAAGCCGTGCGCTTGAATGGCAAACATCTTCGCCCGTGCCGCTGCATAACTTTGAGCACACACCGGTTATAATCAACGGACCTTATGATTATCACAAACCGATGTCAGAATTTCAGCTTGGTATAGCTGCTAAACACGGGCATCACCACGCCGAAGAAGAAGTGGCGGTGAAAGTCTCAAAACAGGAAAAAGAATAAGCGAAAAACATAATTAACGATCATGTCTCAACCTTCTGCAGTAGAAGAAAAACTGGAGCATCTGCAACACCATTTTATTGACAGCGATCAGCAGTTTGAAGCGTCAAAACTTGGGATGTGGATCTTCCTCGTTACCGAAATACTCTTTTTCGGCGGCCTTTTTGCTGCCTATATTGTTTACCGTTCCTGGTATCCCGAATTGTATCTATTGGCTTCTGAAGAGCTGGATGTTTTTTGGGGTGCAGTAAACACTTTTGTACTGATCGGCAGCTCGCTGACCGTTGCCATGGCCATTCGATCGGCCCAGCTTAACCAGATCAGGGGTTTGATTATCAACCTTTGGATAACCATTGGACTGGCTGTAACATTTATGGTTATCAAGTATTTCGAGTATGCCGAAAAGATCGAAAAAGGAATTCTGCCGGGTGCACACTACAGCTACGACGGAATAGCTCACGAAAAAGCCAATATCTTTTTCAGCATCTATTACATGATGACAGGCCTGCACGGCATTCATGTTCTGGTTGGAATTGGTCTGATGGTCTGGCTGGTTTTCAAAGCGAAGAAAAAGGTATTTCACAGCGGCTATTACACACCCGTTGAAATTACCGGACTGTATTGGCACCTCGTTGACGTGATCTGGATTTTCCTGTTTCCATTACTCTACCTGATCGATTAACCGAAAAACTCTTTTAAACCATGAGCGGACATCATATATCATCAGCAAAATTTCTTTGGGGAGTGGCAATCAGCCTCTTTATCCTTACATTTTTAACCGTAGGCGTTGCATATATTCATATTCCCGAACCCTGGAATGTAGTTGTAAAAATCTCCATTGCGGCGGTAAAAGCGGTAATTGTAGCAGCCTTTTTCATGAACTTGTGGTGGGACAGCAAATTTAATGTCATGCTGTTTATCATGTCCATATTATTCTTTGTGCTGCTTGTTGGAATCACGCTACTCGATACGCTTTACAGAGTTGACCCGGTACCCTCATTTTAATTTTTAAAAATTGTCATATAAAGCCGGTTTCTTACGTGACCGGCTTTTTTTATTTATATTTATCACACTACAAAATTGTGTAATCAAACAGACGTTAATGGAAAAATTAGAGCCATCAATTATCGGTAATTTTGAACTCTTTGCTGTTGAGGCCGGACGGTTTATGCTTGATGGAGGCGCAATGTTCGGAGTGGTACCCAAAACACTTTGGAGCCGACAGATACCATCAGATGAAAAAAACAGAATTCCGATGGCCATGCGAAATCTGCTAATCAAATCAAAAAACACCGGAAAAATTTACCTGGTGGATACTGCCAGTGGCGATAAATTTAATGATAAAATGGCTGGTATTTACGGCCTTGATTACGATCACAGCAGCCTGCTCGGATCACTCTCAAACCTGGGAATTTCTCCGGAAGAAGTGACCGATATCATTTTTTCCCATCTCCATTTCGATCACTGTGGCGGAACAACCACTTACGATAAAGATGGAAACCTGAAGGAGGTTTTTCCGAATGCACTCTATCACGTAAACGAGCGGCACTGGCAAACTGCAACCAACCCTAATGCCCGTGAGAAAGCCAGTTTTTTTGCTGAAAATCTCGAACCTATTGAAAATAGCGGACGCCTCAATCTGGTTGATGATAATCATACCTTCGAGCCCGGACTGGATACCCTAACAGTAAACGGCCACACCGTTGGCCAGCAACTTCCAGCAGTAACAGCCGTTGATATAAAAGTGATTTTTGCTGCAGACCTGATCCCGACATTTGCCCATATTCCCCTGTCATGGATCATGGGCTACGATATGTACCCGGTTCAAACACTGGCTGAAAAAGAAGAATTTTTAAATCAGGCCGCAGAAAACGGATGGTATCTCTTCATGGAGCACGATGCCTCACACGAAGTGACTACCGTAGGCCGTGAAAACGGGAAGTTTATGATGAAAGATTCTCTTTCACTAAACCAAATCTCATAAAACCAAAAATTAAGCGTTAACAAACCTGCAGCCGCCACAGCATGATGTAAATTTTTTATGACTGATTTCAATCAAACCGAAAAAAACATTAAACAGATAGTCTCGCAGCTTCGGAATTCCTATGCCGGAATTCTGAGGAAAAAGTGGCTTACTGCCTTCTGTTTTTTTACCGGAATATTGCTTGCCGGCTTTGGTTTGCTCGTTTTAATTGAAAACAGTTTTTTCTTATCAGCCACAGGCAAATCAGTTCTCTTATCATTGATTGTAATCGGTGCGATTGCCACCGGCTGGCTGATTTCCCGAAGAGGATCGCTGCCGGACTTTACATCTTATTATGAAAAACTGCTGACACATAACAACAGAAAAGAGATACTAAGTGCCGTAGATCTCTACCTTGATGAAAAACAAAAAAGTTCAAGGTTCTATAAAGCGGCTCTTGCAGAAAACCTGAAATCCTTTCAGCGGGATCAGCTCTCCAAAGAAATTGATAGTTTTAACCGATCATTACAAACAACCCGTCAGTTTCGGTACAGCAGTGCCGGTTTGACGGTTTCGTTGATTTTTTCTCTATTTATTTTTGCATCACTGCCGTCCGAAACCATGCGAACGCTTCATTTCTGGAACAGCTACATTCAGCCAAATCCATATGCATTCAGCATCACCCCGGCCGATACTACCATCGAACACGGATCGTCCATTCAGATCGGCATTCAGTTTGAAGGCGATGCCCGGCCGGATAATGTTATCCTGGAATACAAAACCGATGTTGAGGATGGATATCGTCAGCGACAGATGAGGCTTTCTGAAAATCAAACATTCCTTTCTCCCAGCCTCGATCTGATCAACACCATCTCGTACCGGGTTGAAATGGACGGTTTCCTGAGCGAAGAACATACCGTAAATGTTCAGCTTCAGCCTCGTTTTGACGAACTGGTGCTCACAGTTACCCCTCCCTCCTATACCGGATTATCGGAAAACAAGCTGGAATATCCGTTTTCTCAGGTGAACCTCTACCCCGGTTCAACGCTTCAGATTGACGGAAAAACCAACAAACCGTTAGAATCACTTGCAATCCGGTCAGGCAGCGGGGATGTTGAAATGGAAACTGAAAATGAAAATCAGACCCGGTTTGCAGCCACACTCTACCCGGAAGATTCTGACACCCTCACATTCCAAATGGAAGATTTTGACGGGCTGCGTAACAATAACCTGTTTCGGACTATGGTGAATGTCCGTGAAGATCAATATCCCGTAGTGGTGATCCAGGAGCCGACAGGAACCGTGATGAAATCCGACCCGGAGCAATTCGAAATTTTTTACCAGGCTACCGACGATTTTGGACTGACACGTGCTGAGCTTCGATGGGAACATCAGCGGGCTTTTGTTGAGCAAGCCGGCACCGGAACCGTTCCGTTAGACAGGCCCAGAAACGGGCGCACCGAACAGGTTCAATGGAACCTTGAAGAGTTTGAGCTTCGGCCGCGGGATCAGCTCGTATTCAGAATCAGGGTTTGGGACAATGATGAAATATCCGGTTACAAATGGAGTGAATCGCAGCAGGTAATCATCCAGGTGCCTTCTCTCACCGAATATTTTGATGAGATTGACAGCAAAGAACGCGACGTTCAGAGCGAACTGGATGAAATTTCAGATAGTTTCAGGCAGATGGAATTTGAGTATGAAGAGTTTCTTGAGCGGATGCGGCAAAATCCCGACGGCGGATTTGAACAGGAACAGATGCTGGAGGAAGTGAGAGACAGGCAGCAGTCGATCGACGAAGCTATTGAGCGGATGAATGAACAGTTCGAACAAATTCGATCGGAAATTGATCAGAGCAGTCACGTTTCTGAAGAAACACAGCAGGCCTACCGGGAGCTGCAGGAACTGATGAGAGAACTGCATGATCCGGCTTTGCGCGAGGCGATGGAAGAGCTGCAGCGGGCACTCGAAAATATGTCGCGCCAGGAACTGGAACAGGCACTCGAGAATGTACAATTCAACGAAAACCTGTACAGAGAACGGCTTGAGCGTACCGTTGAGCTGTTCAAGCGGCTGAAAATGAACAGTGATCTCGACAAGCTTGCCAGCCAGTATGAAGATATGGCCGAAAGAATCAGAAATGAAGAGCAAACCGTGGATCAGCTTTCCAACGAAATGGAAACCGTCCGTCAGGATCTGGATAAAGTCTCCGAACAGATCGAGCAGCTCGACAGCAATCCGCCCCGCAGGTCTGAAGAACGCCTCAAAGAGATTAAAGAACAGGGGCAGCAAGAACTGGAAAACATCCGCGAGCAGCTTGAACAACTAATGGAAGAAGCCGGTCAGCAGCAGGAAAATGGCGGCGGAGACAGCTCACCATCTGAAGATATGCAGCAGCAGCAACAGCAAATCAGCGAGCAGATGCAACAGGAGTCGCAGCGCTTCAGGGAGTCGATTCAACAAATGAGCGGCCAGCAAATCCAGGTAAATATACTTGCGCTGCAAAGAGCACTTTATACCCTGCTCGAGATTTCGGACATGCAGGAATATCTCACACAAACATCGGCAGAAACCCGGAGCCGCAGCCAGGGATTTGTGGATCTGGCCCGTGTTCAAAACAATGTGAGTAATCAGTTTTCAACCGTTGCCGACACGCTGTTCCAGGTATCAGCCGAACTGCCCGGAGTTCCCAATACTATTAACCGAAAAAAAGCCGAAGTTGAGCGTTCGCTGAGCAATACTCTGGAAGAAATGGTTGAGCGAAATCAGCGCGGTGCTACCATCTCCACAAGAGAATCTCTTGGCGGAATTAACGATCTAACCTCGATGATCGCATCACTGATTGACCAGCTCATGGATCAGCAGAACGGTGACGGAATGGGCGGCATGTCGATGCAGCAGATGGTTGAACAGCTTCAGAATCTCTCCGGCGACCAGCAGCAGCTCAACCAGCAACTTCAGGATTTGATCAACGATGCACAGGGCGATCGGCTTTCAAGAGAACAATCCGAACGGCTCGACCAGATTGCACGCCAGCAGAACGAAATTCGCAGGCAGCTCGAGGAGTTGCAGCGAAGCGGGGCACTTGAACAGGGCGACCGTACCTTAAGCGAACTTCAGCGGACTATCGAAGAGATGGAAGATTCCATCAACGAAATGCGCGGCGGAATTACCGACCCGCTGATGGTTGAGCGGCAGCAAAATATTCTCTCCAGGATGCTGAACGCCGAGGAATCCCTTCAGCAGCGCGGCGAAGAGGAAGAACGCGAAGGGACAAGAGCCCAGGATTACGAACGGGTTCTTCCGCCTGACATCACACTTGAGGAGCTTCAGCAGGAAATTCGTGCCAGGATGCAGGATCCGAACTACACCCCCTTCACCGAGCAGTATCAGCGCCTGATTGAGCGCTATTTTGAACATCTGAGGCGAATGGAAGAGTTGCAGCTGCCGTAGTGGATTTGCTGCCTGTTCTTTTATAAAAACTCTCTTCTGCAATCAATTCACAATTTCCTCTGAAAAAAACATCCATTTTTTCCGCTTTTTTGAAAAAATCTTGGCATATTCCTGCACCTGGAAAATCAATTAAAATCAGAAATTATGCTTCGATTATTATCATTTCTTATTTCACTACTCATCTTTCTATGGCAGCCGGCAATCTCACAGTCGGTTCACTCTCCTTCCGTTGACCTTGACATTGTTGAAAAAATAAAATCGGAAGGCCTCGACAATTCCCAGGTGATGAACTTTGCAAGCTGGCTGACCGATGTGTACGGCCCGCGGTTAACCAATTCTCCCCAGATGGCCAATGCCCGGGAGTACACAAAATCGCAGTTTGAAGAACTTGGCCTCGAAAATGCACATTTCCATCAGTGGGGCCCGTTTGGAACCGGATGGGAATTGCAGCGATTTGCCATGCACGCCACATCACCCTACAGCTACTTTCCCGTAACCGCATATCCAAAAGCCTGGTCGCCCGGTTACGATGAGCCCGTGAAAGGCGAAGTCATTTTTTTGAACATTGCACAAGCCGAGGATCTTGAAGAATACAGAGGCCGTCTCGGCGATAAATTTGTGATGCTCGACCTGCCCGAAGAGTCCGAGCCGATGTGGGACCCGGTTGCAAGCCGTTTCACTGACGAATGGCTGCTCAATCTTGCCAATGCCTCCGAACCATTGACCCCGCCATCCCCGCCACGGCGGAGTGATGATGCACAGGCCCGGGCTGAACTCAATTATCAGATCATGAAATTCCTGCAGGAAGAACAGCCGCTGGCTCTGCTCGATTACGGATACAGGGGCTGGTATGGCCAGATCGCCGTAACCGCTGCATCTCTGCCGGTTGAGCCGGGAACTCCGTGGACAGAAATGATTCGACCCCATCAAGCCGAACCTTCAGAAATCATCACACAAATTTCTCTGAAAAGAGAGCACTATGGCAGAATTTTCAGAATGCTCGAAAAAGATGTTCCGGTAGAACTGGAGCTGGACATGAAAACCGAATTTTTTGATGATGACCTCTACGGCTACAATGTGATCGCTGAAATTCCCGGTACCGACCCGGATATTGGAGATGAAATTGTGATGCTCGGTGCCCATCTCGATTCCTGGCATGCAGCCACCGGGGCCACAGACAATGCCGCCGGATCAGCCGTGATGATGGAAGTGATGCGAATTTTGAAAGCTATCGACGTTGAACCGCGCCGCACCATTCGAATTGCCCTTTGGGACGGCGAAGAGCAGGGCTTGCACGGCTCACGGGAATATGTGGCTGAACATTTTGCACAAACCCAGCAGGTCTGGGGCTCAACCGATGATATGGAAACCACCCCCGATTACGACAACTTTTCTGCCTACTATAATGTAGATAATGGAACAGGACAGATACGAGGCATTTATTTGCAGGAGAACGAAAACCTGCGCCTGCTCTTCAGAACCTGGCTTCAGCCATTCAGTGATTGGGATGCCACAACCGTAACCTATCGAAATACCGGATCAACCGATCATGTTGCTTTCGACAGAGTGGGACTTCCCGGATTTCAGTTTATACAAGACCCGATCGAATATTTTACCATGACCCACCACTCCAACATGGACTACTACGAAAGGCTGGTGGAGCAGGATCTGGCCAGAACGGCAACCATCGTGGCCACTTTTGTCTACCATACCGCCATGCTGGATGAAAAACTTCCAAGGAAGGATTAGTGTCGTGTTAATTTTAGAATGTCGGGCATGAGACTTCCGAAGTCTTCATCGACACTGTTTGAAGGTTTGACGTATAAAATCAGCCAATCATTTATTAAAATCATGAAAGACTTCGGAAGTCTTTACCAGCATGATACTGGCGCAAGCGTCCGCTTTTATGAACTCTTGAACCAGTTTTGAATTAATTCAAGCAACTAAACACATACAGAATTTTTTCTGCGATTCTTTTCTCATTCTCTTAAATTGCTCTACATAAAAAGCAATCGCATCTTGTCTATAAAAATATCTTTCGCTTTTATGAAAAAAATTCATCAACTGCTGTTATTGCTGCTTCTCTTTCTGTTTCACTCTGCCACAATTCATGCACAGGATGTAATACCTGAAAATTTTGAACAGTGGATAATTGACGGAATAGAGCAGTGGGATATTCCGGGTATGGCCATCGCTGTTGTTAAAAATGATGAAGTGATATTAGCTGAAGGATACGGCATCCGGAACCTTAATGATCCCCAGCCCGTGGATGCCGATACTCAATTCGGAGTGGCTTCCATCAGCAAACACATGACAGCCTCATCACTCGCAATTCTTGTGGATGAAGGACTGATTAGCTGGCATGACCCGGTCACAAAACATATACCATGGTTCGAACTCAGCGATCCCTGGGCAACGGCCAATGTAACTATACACGACCTGCTGACCCATCAGGTGGGCGTTGGCCGACTACTGGGCAACCGCCTTCAGTTTATGAGCAACAGCTCAAGGGAAGAAATGCTATACCAGATGAGATATCATGAATTTGAAGAGCCATTCCGCTCAGATTATGTGTACAGTAATGTGATGTACACCCTGGCTGGCGAAATAGTACCGGCTGTAACCGGCCAAAGCTGGGATGATTTTATGATGGAGCGATTTTTTGAACCGATGGAGATGACCCGCACCAACACCAGTGTTGATGATCTGGATGAAGATAGCAACATGGCCTGGCCTCATCAATATATCGAAGGCGAAGTTGTTAACATTCCGCTCCGCAACTGGGATGTATCATCACCTGCCGGGGGTGTAAATTCTACCGCGAATGACATGGCCAAATGGATGATCAAACAACTGAATAACGGCAGTTATAATGGCCATCAGTACATCTCAGGACAATCACTCACCGATATTCAAACGCCGAAAATATCCCGCGGAGCTTCTTCGGTTGATGCCCCGAAAAACAGCTACGGTTACGGATACAACATCACCGATTACCGGAGATATCGCATGATTTCTCACGGAGGTGCAAGTGACGGAATGAACACAACTTACATGCTTGTTCCTGAAATCGGGCTTGGCATTATTGTGATGACCAACGTCTTTACCACTTTTCGCGAGGCCATAGCCAGAACTGTGATCGATCACAACCTGAACAGCACTGATCGAGACTGGAATGAAATTTATTTTAACGCTTACACCAACCGGTACAACTCCGTGCGCTCACTACGAGAGGAGTTTGAATCCACCCGCATTCCGCATACCACCCCCACCCATTCTCTTAAAGACTACACGGGAATCTATTACAACGATCTCTACCAAAATGCTGAAATCCGGCTTGAAAATGATAAACTTACCCTCTCAATTTTTGATGATGAAAATCTGACCGGAAACCTTGAGCACTGGCATCACAACACATTTCGAATTCACTGGAATAATCCAGGTATGCGTGAAGAATTTATATCCTTCGATATGAACCTTTACGGTGAAATTGATCAGCTTAAAATTCGCTATGCTTTACGTCCGTTGCTGATACAGGTGGGCGCTTACCCGACTGATTTTTACAGGGATGTTGTCTATCAACGGATTCAGTAAATTCTAATTAATGCTTGCAGATCATACACAATCATGAATCAATCAAAAAACAACCTGATCTCCGACATTGCCGAATTTTTAGATATTGACGAAAAAATTTTTGGCCCGTACACGATATCATATAACCAGGGTGATGTAGTGCAAAAACGTGGGCTGGATGAAGACAAACAAAGCAATGAGTACGACAATCAACCCGAAATTGTCCGTACAGAAGAACCCACATCACCACAAACCATTGGCGATAGATTGAAAGCCTGCACTACACTTGAGGAATTGAGAACTCTTTGCGAAGAAGCGGACGAACTCCGCACCGATCTCGAGGGCACCAATCTCGTTTTCGGGGTAGGCAACCCTAATGCGGACTTAATGCTGATTGGCGAAGCCCCGGGACAGGAAGAAGACCGGCAGGGTGAACCTTTTGTGGGTGCGGCGGGTCAGCTTCTTAATAAAATACTTTCGGCCATCAAATTTGAGCGGGATGATGTTTACATCGCCAATATTTTAAAACACCGTCCGCCCGGCAACCGAAACCCCAATCCGGATGAGCGCGTCCGCAGCCTGCCCTATCTTTTGCGTCAGATCGAAATCATTCAACCCAAGATTATTCTGTGTCTTGGAAAAATTTCAGGCACCACACTTCTGAAAAAAGAAACCACGCTCAGGAGTTTAAGAGGGCAATTCTACCCGTTTCATGGAACTGAACTCACGGTAACCTATCATCCTGCGGCACTGCTCCGAAATCCGCAGTGGAAACGCCCCGTCTGGGAGGATGTTCAAAAAGTGCGCAACCGTTATGATGAACTTGGGTGTAAGCCTTAAATGGTTCATTTAAAAATCCTTGACATCTCGGTGCACCAGAATCAGCCTTAAATATCTGAATAACTCTGCCTTATTACTCTATTCCATTAGATCAATTTTATTTTCCTATTGATATTTCATTGATTATTAGGTAAATAGGTTCATCAACAAACAAAATAGGAGGGTAAAAGCTATGGCAGAAACAAGAATTGCACTAATAATGGGTGGTGGAGTCAGCCTGGGAACTTTTTCCGGGGGAGCATTAGCACAGGTAATTCATTTACTGAAAGATGTAGAACGAGGCCCTGCAAAAATTGATGTGGTTTCCGGCGCATCAGCCGGAAGTATGACACTTGGAGTTGTGGTTTATCATTTACTGAAGGGTTCATCAAGCCAGGAGATTGAGGACGCTCTCCACAGAGCATGGGTAAAGCTAATTTCCATCGACAATCTCTATCCCGAAAATATCAATAAACATGATCAGGCAAGTTTATTTTCGAACCGGGTAATTGTTGACATTGCAAACGAAATCATCAACACCGATAGCTGGCCCGGCAATGCAGAACAACATCCGCTCTTTGCCGATGGCATGAAAGTGTCTTTCAGCCTCACCAACCTTAACGGAATACCGGTGCGGTCGGAAGGCCAGATTATTCGCCAGCCATCTGCCGGAGGCGGGTCACCAACCGGGAAAGAGAGTGTATTTTCCGATGCTGTACAAACCACTTTTCATCAGGATAATATCAGGTTTGTTTTGAATCGCGATCAAAAATCAAGCAATGGATTTATTGGCAACTATCATGAACTTACACCATGGAACTCAGGATCATCCACAGACAAGTGGGATATTTTCCGCAAGGGCGCGATAGCTTCAGGCGCATTTCCGGGGGCGTTTCCACCTGAACAGATTATGCGTAAAAACCATGAATTTGGCAAATACTGGCCTGATGACCTGAAACATCAGCAGCAATTTTTGTTTGATTATCTTGATGGAGGAATCCTCCGAAATGAGCCGTTGCGTGAAGCCATTCAAATGGCGGCGGAGCAGGATCAGGGCAAAGACGTGGAGCGGGTTTTTATTTTCATCGATCCGAATGTGAGCGGCACAAGCGAAGTCTATCCGCTATCCTTCAATATGCCGATAAGTTTGAGCGAGGAATACACAAACAGCGGTCAGCTTAAATCGATGAGCCTCAACACGCCCGATTATTTTGGAAAGATGATGGGTGTATTCGGGCGATTTGCCGGAGTTTTAGCCAGCCAGGCCACTTTTCGCGACTGGCTAAAGGCCGCACATTACAACAGCCTTGTTGAATGGCGGGATGATTTGATGAAGCTCTTTGATGAAGTTCAGCCAAAGCCGGGTTCTGATATCGACGAAAAGCTCGACGATCTGCTTTTAAACATTTACAGGGATAAAATTCACCGATCAAAAAATGATGAAGAGACGGAGATTCAATCCTCAGAAATAAAACAACGGATTGATAAAGACCTGGGGCTTCGGTCTGATGATGAATCCAGTGCATTTAACGCCAAATTGCGGCTTGCCATAGACCTGGTTGCTAACCTTCGCGACAAGCGGAAGCTGAACATGGTGGCTATCACACCGGCATCCATAGAAGGCGGCGGACAAGTGCCGATTGCGGGAAATTTTCTGCGGAGTTTCGGCGGGTTTTTTGAAGAAAAATACCGGCAGCACGATTTCGAAGTAGGCAAACATCTTGCAGCCAAAGTATTAAATACCACAATTGGTGATGCCAAACCATTCCTTAAAAAGGAAGCCGAAGTTCCTCCCGCACCAACTCCGTTCGATCCCGAACCACACTATCGCGAACTGGACAACCTGAAACGGGCACGGTTTGAAAAACTGATAGATGAGCATTTGGACAAAAGCCTGCCTGTTCCCGGTATAATCCGCGGTTTTGTAAGAAAACGAATTGTGGATAAAGTAAGCAGTTCCCTGATGAGCGATATCGACGGACAGGTGAAATATTTATACCTGCGTTTTGAAAATGTAGATGAGCGGCGATATCTGAAAGGCAATTACGGTAAGGACAATCATGTAAATGATGATGGCGTGATTGAAACAGTGGTCGGAATCAGAAAACGCATTGAAGGTGGTGTGAACTACCAGATTTTCGGGCCTGAACTGCACACAAACGACGCCGGCGAACACTTTTTTGAACTGTACCGAAACCGGCGTACACCCCTCAGAAGTGGCGTAAAACAGGGCACTATCAGATTAGAGGACAGTGCCGGTGAGTGGTATAAAACCGTCTATTGCTGCAGTTGCCCCTGTGTGGTGCGGGATATGAGTGGAGATGAACCATACAAACCCATCGACATAAAAAGTGTTGTTGTGAATTTTGAAAATGATGTCGGTTTTTAATTCAACCTGAATTATAATTCCTTCAACTTTTCGGGTAATTAAGCATTTTGGAAATGCCTCAATTTTGCCGAAAATTTTTCCGAATTTTCAGACTTTTAATTTGGGTTACAACGCATCAATTCTTTAGTTTATTAAAGTCAGGTTGATGAACCGATCTCATCAATTTCGGCCGGAATCGCAACATTTTCCATCTGCTATACTCTCAAACATTCGGCATCGTTCATGGCCAGTCAAAACAGTTCAAACAGATCACAGAGTTCTGCTCAAATTCCGGCAGAAGGCGGCAGAATACCACCTCAGGCTGTAGAAGTGGAAGAAGCTGTGCTCGGTGCCATGCTGATTGAAAAAGAAGCCGCCACGATAGCCCTGCAGTTGCTGCGTCCCGAAGATTTTTACAAACCGGCAAACAAGCATATTTTCGAAACCCTGTTCGATCTGTACGAACGAGGCAACCCACTTGATCTGCTGACTGTAGAAAATGAACTCCGGGATAAAAACCTGCTCGATTTAGTGGGAGGCAGCGGATACCTGGCAGACCTGACACGATCGGTAAGCTCTTCGGCTAATATCGACTATCACTCCCAGATCATTGCCGAGAAGGCCATTAAGCGCAATCTGATCCTCCACTGCAACGATATCATTAAAGCCGCATACGACACTACGACTGATGCCAACGATGTGCTCGACGGTGCCGAACAGAAAATTTTTGATATTGCCAATACAAAATCCAGGTCCAATGCAATTGCTATTGGCGATATTTTGAAGGATACGCTCGGTTACCTTGAAGAGCTTCGCGGCAAACCGGAAGGTGTTACTGGCGTGCCCGCCGGGCTGGATGTAGACCGTTATACCTCGGGCTGGCAAAACGGAGATCTGATCATTATTGCAGCGCGTCCGTCGATGGGTAAAACTGCATTTACGCTAACCGCGGCCCGAAATGCGGCCCTGCATCCCGACGAAAATATGCAAACCAACGTAGCCATTTTCAGCCTTGAAATGTCGGCACAGCAGCTCGTTCAGCGTTTTCTCACCATGGAAGCCCGGATTGATGCCCAGGCTGCCCGTACAGGCCGGGTGAAGGATGAAGATTTTAAACGAATGATTGATGCTGCAAGCCGTTTGTTTACCGCTCGCATTTTTATTGATGACACCCCCAGTTTAAGTGTGATGGAACTGCGAACCAAATGCAGGCGCCTGAAAAGTGAACACGACATCGGGCTGATTGTAGTGGATTACCTGCAGTTAATGACCGCCACCTCAAAAGATATTGGAAACCGTGAACAGGAAATCGCCACGATTTCGCGGGGACTGAAAGCACTTGCCAAAGAACTGAATGTTCCGGTAGTTGCCCTGTCGCAGCTTAGCCGGCAGGTTGAACAGCGCGGCGGTGATAAACGTCCGCAGCTCAGCGACTTGAGAGAATCGGGCTCCATTGAACAGGATGCCGATGTGGTTTGTTTCCTCTACCGGCCAGAGTATTACGGCATCACTACCACACCGGAAGGTGAATCCACAAACGGCCTTGCCGAACTGATTATCGGAAAGCAGAGAAACGGGCCCGTGGGCACAACAAGAATGTATTTTGTAAAAGAGTATGCGCGTTTTGAACGTCTCTCCAGAATAGATACCGGTGAACAATCACCCGGCGGTAACGATTATCTTGAGGAGTATGACTCCTCTTCAGGGCCCTCACTTCCACCCCGCCCCCATAGCCCCGGTGATGACGATTCCGCGCCCTTTTAAAAACGTACAACGGGCAGTTTACTCTACGAAGTTTTACACGCAGTTGAGCTTGCCCGTTACTCATGAATTTAGCATGAGGCTGGATTTTAATTTCAGGAAGCAGTTTTATTTCCTGATTTTAGTTTTGGCAATCTCTTTTGTTTTCCAAGCCGGACAAGCTGTCCGGCATACGTACAACGGGCAGCTTGCCCGTTACTCATGAATGTAAGCTGAGACTGAATTTTAATTTCAAGAAGCAGTTTTATTTCCTGTTTTCAGTTTTGAGCATTTTCTTTGGCTTTCCAGGCCGGACAAGCTGTCCGGCGTACATTAAAACGAAGCAATACTTTTTGTCTCTTTCAGCTCGCTGAACAGAGCATCATACCGGTCAATCATGCGGCTCCAGTCCAGATGTTTGTTGATGTTTTGAAGTGATGCCTTTGGCAGCGGTTTGGTTTTTCCGGTCAAGAGGTCTTTCATGTTATGGAAAAGGTCATCTTCGGTATCATATAGAACGGGTGCGTGAAGCAGCGGCCTGTGCAGGCTTTCCGGAATCAGCTCAGGATAATGCAGGCGGTTGGGCACAAGCGGGTGGCAGCCACAGTAGATCGCCTCCATGATGGCTACACAGAAAAATTCATGGGTAGCTGTCGAAACCACAATATCTCCGGAATGGAGCAGACGGCTGTAATTTTCCACATTTTCCACGTATCCGAAATGAGTGATTTGATCCCCGAACCGTTTCCAGGCCCGCTCAAACTCCTCGGGTTTCCGATGCTGGGTATCACCGGCCAGAATCAGGTCAAACTCCAGGTCAATATCATTCAACCGGTTCAGCACTTTGAAAAACATGGCGGGATTGCGATCAAACTGCCAGCGCTGGTTCCAGACGATTACCGGCCGCCGGTTATTCTGTCTCGTGTCGGGATGCTGATCAAAAACAGAAAGATTCAGCCCGGGATACATCACCATACTTTTTTCACGAATCTGATCGATGGTGGCATAATTTTTATCATCTGTGAAATGGTCCAGAAAATCCGGCAGAGACTCAAGCAGATCATTTAGGTGAAATTTTGTGGTGAACAGCAGCTTATCAGCCGCAAGCATACTTACATAGTTGATGTAGCAATACGTCAGATCACGCTTCTCACCTTCCGGCATGGGTTGGGTTAGCTGATTTTCGTGCATCATCATAACTTTGGGAGTGTATGCAAACCTCGGGTTGGTGAGTGCCAGAAAAGCGGGAAGGTTGGTCATACTGCTTACCAGTAAGAGATCAATCTCTTCATCAACATGGCTCGACATTTCCGCCAGTTTCACCGAATCGCCGTGCATTCGCCATTTCCAGCGTTTATAATCCAGTTTGATCGGGAAGATATTATGCGATGAGTTCTCCTGAAGGCCATTTAAAAATGCCTTGTGCGATCCGCTGTAAAATGGTTCTACGGCAAGTATATTCACTGTGTGCTGATATTGTTAATCGTACTGAGTTTAAGATTGATACTTAACCCGGATATCTCACCAAGAGATTTTTCCCTCAGCAAGGAGAAGATAAAATGGCAGCGGAAACGTACCTGAGTACGTTGAGCATGCAATTTTAGATTCCCCCAAAGGGATGCCTTTGGCAAACGAATCTGAGGGGAAAATGTCGCAGAAAAACAGACTGCATTTTCTGAAGGCTCAAAATATGTCACTTAAGGGACAAATAATCATAAAGTTATGCTATGTTTCACTTATTTTCTGTGAGATATTTGGGTTAACCGCAATATACAATCTTTCACACTGCAAGAAACAGCAAATGCACAATCACTGACAAAAGCTAACTTTAATTCCTTTTACCGAAACCTTCTTTTCAGGTCATCCAGTGACATATAGATCAATGTCGGTTTTTCAAGCGGGTCGTGATACGGTTCAGCACAGGCAAATAACTGATCGATCAGTGTCTCCATTTCGGTTTCGGTAAGCCGTTTCCCTCGTGGTATGGCCGTTCGGGAAGCAAAAGCAATGGCCACTTTTTTCCGGGCATCAAGCGATGGCTTTTTCTCCAATTCCCTGTACTGCTGCAACATATCACGCAGCACCTGGCTCTCATTCCCAATTTCAATATCGGCCGGAACCCCGTTGATAATGGCCGTATTTCCGCTGAGCATCTGGATACTGAAACCCATGCGCTGAATAATGGGCAGCAGTTCTTTCAGTAGTGAGAATTCTGATGCGGACAGCTCAACCGTTTGGGCAAAAAGAAGCTGTTGAGTACCGGGTAGGCTCTCTTCCGTAGCACTTAATGCTTTTTCGAAAATAATTCGCTTGTGTGCAGCATGCTGGTCAACCACACACATTCCAGTTCGGGTTTGCGTGAGAATGTACCGGTTATGAAGCTGCCAGAAACCTTTATCGCTACCGGTTCTCTGCCTGGCAGATTCCTGTTGCGGCTTGCTCTCATCCTGCTGTCCTGATGGGCCGTAGAGCTTTTCAGCAGTTTCTTCACCATCAAAGCTGCGGCGTTTAAAATTAATCCGGGACGGTAAATGAACGGGAGCTTCATCCTGTTTCGGCTGCCGGGAAGTTGTGCCTTTACCAGAAAAATTGTCGAAACTAAGGTTGAAATCCTGTTCAATATGTTCGGATTTTTCTACATCCGGCACCACAAAATATTCGTT
>SLPZ01000200.1 GCA_007131725.1 Balneolaceae bacterium | reverse complement strand
TGTCTAAACAATCGCGAAGAGAATTTATCAAAAACAGTGCCTTATCATCAATTGCTTTTGGAGCTGGAATTTATGGGAGCAGGAATGGGTCAAGAAATTCAAAAACTGAACCAGGCCAAGTGAAAAATATTATTTTTCTTGTTTCAGATGGAATGAGTATCGGGACCCTGACGATTGCTGATTTAATTAAGCAAAGCCAAAAAGATGAACCAACCCACTGGGTCAATCTCTACAGAAATCCAGACAGAAAATTTTTCAGAGGGTTGATGGATATGGCTCCTCTAAATTCGAATGTTACTGATTCTTCTGCTGCTGCATCTTCGTGGGGTTCTGGCTACAGAATAAATAATGGTGCCGTAAATATGGGACCGAATGATGAGGTTTATAGAACAGTACTCGAAATTTTCCGTGATGCAGGAAAAGGAACCGGATTGGTAACCACAACCCGAATCACACATGCCACACCTGCCGGATTTGCCACCAATGTACCTTCAAGAGGTATGGAAGATGAAATTGCAGAGCAATATTCAGATCGCAACTTCGACGTGTTAATGGGAGGTGGCAACAGGCATTTCCATCCGGAATTACGTTCAGACGGACAGGATCTATATCATAAAATGATTCAAAAGGGATATCAGATTGCAAGAAATAAAGAAGAATTAAAACAGGCAGATCGAAACAATAAGCTACTTGGCATTTTTTATGATTCACACCTTCCATACACTATAGATCATGAAAATATCTTTGATCTTAAAAATAAAATACCAACTCTTGCTGAAATGACTTCTGAAGCCCTAAGTCGTCTCGAAACCAATGAAAATGGTTTCATTATTCAGGTGGAAGGGGGGCGGGTAGATCATGCTGCACACGGAAATGATGCTGCTGGCTTGGTTTACGACCAAATAGCCTTCGATGATGCCGTAAAAGTTGTTATGGATTATACCAAAAACAGAGATGACACCCTGGTAATTTTGACCACCGATCATGGAAATGCCAATCCGGGGTTAAGTGCTCATGGAAGTGGTTATGAAGATTCTCCAATAATGTTGAATACGATTAGAAATTATCGCCGTAGTTTTGAGTGGCTTTATGGAGAACTTGATTTTTACTGGTCAGACGAATCACCTGATGACAATGTTTCTATAAACCGAGTGAGAGAAGTATTGGAATTTGCTACAAATACTCAGATTACAAAAGATCAGGGAAGTAAAATTCATAAAGCTTTTCGGCGTGAATTCAGAGCACCCTATGGTCAAAGAACCAATGCAGGGGCAGTTATGTCTGGAGTTTTGGCTAATTACAACGGAGTGTACTTTATCAGTACAAGTCATACTGCCGATTATGTTGAAATTGCAGCCTGGGGGCCGGGAAGTGAAAAACTAAAACCACTTGTAAAAAATACTGAACTGTTTGATCTGATGGTTGATACTGCCGGCGTACGTGAATATGCAGTCGGATAAACCTATAGTCAAAATTCAGATAATCAGATATATGGTTTATTACAGATTTAATATCGGTTATTCTAATGGTTTTTTGATTACCAGTTAGGAACAATCCACGATAAATCAACCTGCTGAGGTCCAGGCAATTGAATCAGTCCGTTAAAAATAAACATTTTCAAAATTTACCTGATCTTCGGATTAAACTTTATAAATATATTTCATACAATCAATGCACACTTTTGGCAGTTGGGCCAGTTAGTGTAAACTGTGTGGATGCCACCATAGAGCTCAGCAATCAGTACCAGGTTCCCATGATGTTGATAGCAAGCCGTCGACAGGTGGATTCTGAAAAGCACGGAGGTGGTTACG
This sequence comes from Balneolaceae bacterium, assembly GCA_007131725.1. Classification (GTDB taxonomy): domain Bacteria; phylum Bacteroidota; class Rhodothermia; order Balneolales; family Balneolaceae; genus Rhodohalobacter. The sequence continues at coordinate 5,510 of SLPZ01000200.1, read as the reverse complement.
TTAATAACTGGACAACACATCAATTTGCCGATTATGTGCAAAAAAAAGATAAAAGTGCAAGAGTCATCCTTGCCCGTGACCATGGCGGCCCGTGGCAAAATCCCATGGAAGTAAGACGAAATCATTCAATTGAAGAGGCCATGGAATCCGCAAAGGCTTCATACCGAGCGGATATTGATGCCGGATTCAAGATGCTTCATATAGATCCAAGTATAGATATTCATAATGAACCGGATATAGATATCATACTCAATCGCGTATTTGAACTCTATGAATATTGCTCAAAATACGCTGCTGAAAAAAACCGGCCGGTGTATTTTGAGGTGGGAACCGAAGAACAAAGCGGCTTGGTTGAAACCAATGAAGACCTTGAGTATCTGCTATCACGAATTGAAGAGTTTTGCAGTGAAAAAGAGGTGCCTTTGCCAATGTTTGTGGTAGTTCAGATAGGCACCCGTGTGATGGAAACAAAAAACATCGGATTACTCGAACAAGCAATAAATACTCAGGAATCCAAATCTCACATCTACCAGAAGATTCCGGAAATTGTGGAAATCTGTAACCGCGCCGGCATTCATATAAAAGTTCATAATGGTGACTATTTGTCCGATAATGCTATACGGATGCATCCGGAACTTGGAATTCATGCGGCCAATGTGGCTCCTGAATTTGCTGTAACAGAAACAAAAACATTATTGAAGTTAATGGAGGAGCATTCTCTTGGCTTCCTTGCTGATCAATTTATTGAATTGTCTTACAATTCGGGAAAATGGAAAAAGTGGATGCTGAATGATACTAATGCCAGCGACTATGATCGGGCTGTTATTGCAGGGCATTATGTTTATTCGACCGATGAATTTATCGAAATAAAAGAAAGAGCAGTTGTTCATTTGAGAAAAAGAAATATTGAACTTGATGAAGTTTTAAAACATGAAATAAAAAAATCTATAATGCGCTATTTAAGAGGATTTAAGGTTGTTAAAAAACTTAATTGATTTTTTGATCTATGATTCTCTCTAAACCAATTCCATAGCTGGACAACAAAAAACAAAAACTTAATCCCGGATCTGACCATCCGGGATTTTTTTGATTTCTTTTCACACCAATCGGTTAATGAAAACTTATCATCCGTACTGAAAATTTTGGCAAAGAAGTGACTTTTTTGTTATTGGCAAAATCAATGAAAAAGGCCACCCCTTCCTCTTCCTGACACATTTCATTCGGGATACGAGTAGGTTGGGGATGGGTCCCGAAATCCACCAAATACAGTTTGAATTTTTATTACATTTCATAATGCGTTTGCATGATCCGTACATTGGCAATTCATAAAACTTCACAATATTTATTAATGCCAATTTTTTAAAAAGAGACAGAATCTTACAATAATGCAGTATATCAAAAACAACTTTTTGGGAATAATCACACTCGCAGCGCTTCTGATTTTCAGCGCCTGCCAGCAGCAAGATTACCACACCGTACATTTTAACAGAGAGCACGAGGTTTCCGGGCAAATGTTTGCCCTTGAGGATATTGCTCCCGGCCTGCCTTCCAACTGGGATGAATACAACTACGTGGTTCTGGAGTATAAGATCACCACCCCGCAGCGTTTTAATGTGGGCTTCACCACCGATTACGGGTATAACGAATTGCGGGTGATGAGTTACGTTCCGAACGGCTGGAACCGGCTGGCCATTCCGCTCCGGTATTATCGGGAACCGCCTGCTGCCTGGCACGACCTTGCCGGCATGTACAATCAGCCACGGCATACCGGATGGGTGAACCTGGGTGGCGGCGACAGAGGCCCGCTGACCGGTGTGGATTCCATCGGCGTGCGGATGCGTGTGCCGATTGGTGACCAGGAATTCAAAATTCGCTCTGTTTCCCTCTCCGTTGATGACCCCGGCGATGAATATCTTGAAGACACTCCGGCTGTGGATGAATTCGGCCAGTGGAACCTGGGCGACTGGGAAGATAAAATCTACTCTCTCGAACAATTGAGAGAGGAATGGGGAGCCGAAGATAACCTGCCGGTTGATACGGAAGAATATAACTATTCGAAATACGGAGGCTACCTGAATGCGAGAATTGATGAGGGAACCGGGTTTTTCAGGACAGAAAAAGTTGACGGCCGCTGGTGGTTTGTAGACCCGGAGGGGTACCTGTTTCTATCACACGGCGTGAATGTTGTACAGATTGGCGGCGGCGGTAATGCGGTGAGGATTGATCACCGCCCAAACCTGTGGAAAGAACTGCCGCCGGAAGGCAAGGGCTTTGATCCGGAAAATCCTGACAGAGCCTCGTTTGGCATATGGAACCTGCATCGCCGGTATGGTGAGAATTACCGGGAAAAAGCGATCGACAATATTTTTAACCGGATGAACCGGTGGGGGTTGAATACGATAGCTAACTGGTCGAGTGATGATGTGCGCCTGCAGAACCGGATTCCGTTTATGACACAACTCGGCGGGCTGGGAATCGACGGCAGCCTGATGGGACTGGCGGATGTTTACGCTCCCGGTTTTGAAGAGCAAATTGATGAGGCCGTAGAGCAGTCCACAGAGCGCTACAGAGACAACCCGTGGCTGATCGGTTATTTTACCGGAAACGAGCCGGCCTGGCAGGGGATTGAACTCAGGGTGATTGACCTGATTTTAGAAGAAAGTGATGAGCGTCCTATCAAACAGGAGCTGATCCGCTATCTCGATGAAGAAGACACCCCGGAACGAAGAGTCGATTTTGTCCATCAAACCTTCCGCATTTTCATTGAAACCGTGGATGAAGCCCTGCAAAGGCATAGCCCGGGCCACTTGAACCTTGGAATCCGTTTTGGGGGAGGAGCTCAGCCGGAAGTGCTGGAATTGTGCAAAGGCGTTTTTGATGTGTTCAGTTTTAATTCCTACAGCCTTGCCCCATCACATGAGTTGATGGACCAGTTTATGGAGATTACCGAAATGCCGCTGATGATCGGGGAATACCATTTCGGTACGGTGGATCGTGGGATGTCACAGTCGCTTTGGCAGGTGGATACCCAGGAGGAGAGAGGTATTGCCTACCGCCATTATACAGAGGCGGCTTATGCACATCCCGGCCTGATTGGTACTTCCTATTTCCAATGGCCGGATCAGGATCTGACCGGGCGGGCTTATGATGGTGAAAACCTGAACTGCGGCTTGATTGATGTAACCGATCGCCCATATCCGTATTTGGTGGATGCTGTATCTGAAACATCAAAAAGGCTTTACCAGGTACACGCAGGTGAAATCGAACCTTTTGAACATGTACTGGAAAGAGCCCGTGGTTATGAGCACATCCCGGATTTGTGGAATGAATGATGGTTTTTAGTTTTTGGATTTGCATGAAACTTAATGTGTTCCAGGGCGAGATATTTTAAGAAAGTGAAATTTCAATTGACAGTAGGCATTTGACAGTTGACAAACTTTTAATTTGGTTTATGTGGTTTAACATCTGTTTTTTATTAATTTGGAAAGATTAATATCCATCCATATTTATTCAAATGAGTTGTCAACTGCCTATTGCCTACTGTCAACTACCCCAGCTATAATTTCGTAGCATTTTTAATAACCCACACAGCCTCCGGCAGAGCCAATATTTTTTAACCAGTCATTTGCGGCAGTAATTAAATTTTGATAAACAGTTTTATGATGATATAACCCTATGAGAAAGTACACCTTCAAAACATTTCTTATGTTTTCAGCTATCCAGTTTTCATTTTGCTGGTTTGCGGTAATTCAACTATCTGAAAATCAGGTTGAAAAAAATGCCGATGCTGACGATACCTACGTTATTATCATCAGCATCGACGGCTTCCCTGCAAGTGCTTTATGGGATGAACGTTTTCCGCTTCCGGCAATCCGTTCACTGGCTGAAAACGGAGTTTGGTCAACCCATTTTGTGCCCTCCACACCAACAGTAACCTGGCCCAATCACACCACGCTGGCAACCGGGGTTTTTTCCGATAAACATGGAGTGCTGACCAACGGGAGATTTGTGCGAACTCACCGCGGAGTGGGGCGGCAAAGCAACCTGGACCGTTCCGACCTGACGTCCCATCCGGCTATTTTTGATGTTGCATACGAAGCCGGCCTGATCACCGCTGAAGTCAACTGGCCGGTAACCCGCAACGCCGAAACGCTTCATTTCAGCATGCCGGATGCACCTGGAGCCATTCGCAGCACAACCCCGCAATTGCTTGGTGAATTGCTGGAAGCGGGTATTCTGAAAGATGACACGGATGCCACTTTCCGGTCCGGAACCATTTTGAACCGGGATGAAATCTGGACGGCCGCAGCTGAGCATTTAATCATAAACCATCAGCCCAATCTTTTACTGTTTCATCTTCTGAATGTGGATTCGACTCATCACCAATTCGGTGAAGGCACACATCCCGGTTTCACCGCCCTTACCCTGGCAGATGCACATGTACAGCGGATTTTGAATGCGCTTGATAAAGCAGGTATCCGGGAAAAAACCTCCATATTCCTGGTATCAGATCACGGTTTTATGAATGTTAAGCAGGAGGTGCATCCCAATATTTTACTGAGACAGCATGGATTGATCGAATCGGACGACAGCGGAAACCTGACAGGCACCCGGGTTTATGCTGTATCAAATGGGGGTACTGCCATGGTGTTTGCACTCAATCCAGATACCAAAGAGCAGGATCTTGAAGAAGCATACAATGTTTTATCGGAAGCAGAAGGTATTTCCAGGGTGTTAAGACCGGATGAATATCATCAATATGGCCTGCCTCAGCCTGATGAAAACTCCAGCATGGGTGATCTGCTGCTCAATGCTTCACAGCACGTTTCATTTGGCAATGCTGTGATGGGCGAAAATCACATAAAAGATCATGACCGGGTCCGCGGAACGCATGGCTACCTCAGTGATGTGCCCGAGATGAAAACCATCTTTATTGCATCCGGTTATGGAATCCGGTCAGGCATGGAGCTGGAAAGAATTGATAACCGTTCCGTAGCCCCAACGGCCGCCAGAATTTTAGGGCTGGTGATGGAGGATGCCGATGGTGAAATTTTAGAGGAGATCTTTGAAAATGGTGAAAGATGATTTCTATTTGACTGGATTTCAGCTTCTGAAGCGGTTTTACAAAACCTTAACACCTTGCATTCCATATTCACATCTAAAATCAGTAGATTGTTAGTTACACAAATTTTTGGATAAAAGAACTGAAAATACAAAGGCTCAAGCCGGTTTTCATTTTGTTCAAATTCCGAATTGAATCGGTTCAGCTCCAAAATCTTAAAATTCAATCAAACCAAAACATGTAGTACTATGAGTAAACAAAGCAGACGAGAATTTTTAAAAACAGGTGCCCTGTCAACGCTTCTTCTCGGTTCGGGAGTGGCCATTGCTGGTGGGTGTGAGGCAATCCGCCAAAGAGGAAAAACGAAGAATATTATTTTTATGGTGAGTGATGGCATGAGTGCCGGAACGCTGCAAATGGCCGATACTTTTCTGCGCCGCCGGGACGG
>SLPZ01000164.1 GCA_007131725.1 Balneolaceae bacterium | reverse complement strand
TTCCGTTCCCTGTTACTTTCCTTACCTCACTTTCAAACGAAAGTGCCGTTTTAAGTGCCGCTTCAGTGTCACAATCCAAAAAAATGTAGATATGTGAATATTTTGACGCTGAAATTTCGTTTCTAAGGGCTTCAAATTGTTTTTTTGATATGTTACCCTGTTCACCGGTACACAATCCCACCACGTCCGCGCTTTCACTGAATAATTGATTTAAAAGCATCGTTTCGCGTGGTGATTTTGCTATATATAGTGTATCACGTCCAGCTAATTGCTTAATGCCAAAAAATGAAGCTCCAGGTGTGGATCCTTTCACTGATTTGATAATCTTTTCACCTTCGCGCCGGTATAATTGGCAGCCGGTGGCATACGGCAGAGCTAAATAATCGGCACCCCATTTTTCCACAATACCGCACCCGAATTTTTGCAATGTGGCTAATTCCAGGCAATCATACTCTTTTGCAATGGTGAGTAGTCTGTGACCGGGTTCCTTATCAATTCGTTTCATACCCATTTTGATGAATTCCTTTCTGTATTCATTCCAAAACGGTTCGATCTTCTTTACTTTACCATTGGCAGTTGCTTTATGCAGAGTATCACCCAGGTCAACATGTTTTTTAAGCCAATCCACCGCCTGTTTGGTTTCCAGGTGATTAATACGCTCAATTAAGGTGATAACATCACCCGTTTCACCAGTAGCATGATCTTTCCAGGCACCTGTTTCAACATTCAGCCCAAAAGAAGCGTCATTCTCCTCTCTTAAAGGGCTTTTAATCGTCTGCCAGGCTTTACCATTGGCATCAATACCCAGTGCATTTAAAATAATTTTGGTGTCAGTAGGTGTGAGCTTCTCACTTATCATTGCGCACCTCCTTAATAAAAGCCTGTTCAAAATCTTCACCCAAAAATGGCTCATATTTAGCGCGTAACGCATTAAAAGTGATAGAATAGGTATGTATTCCACTTTTTAAACACTTCAGCAGCAGGGTAAAGTTATGGCTGTCTTTTGTTGCAGTTATAAGTTCAATCATTGCTTACCCTCTCGCTTCAATTCGTCTATCAGTCATAAATGTTTCAACATCCGTTGTCTGATAGAATATTTTCCTCCCATCTCTTGAATGCGGTAGGTTTTTTTGGTCTCGGTGGTACTTCTGCATCCGGTACGACATGCCAGTGAGTTCTTTTACCTCTGCAGGGGTCAGGATCTCTTTCCGGTTCGCTTGCCGTATAATTTGTGGGATTCGTTGCGCCAGGATAGCATCAACGGTCTCAGATAAAATATCCTGAAACTCTTTTTTGGTGGGAATAAATATTTCCGTATTCATTACAGGTGGTTTTTAGTTTTCGTTAAAACGCACCTATAAATTGCACAGACGTTACAATTTGGTCTATAGAAAGGTTATAGAAATGATATAGAAAGTTGTGTTAAATTAATTGAAAACATTTTTTTCTGTGCGTGAAGACAAAAATTCCTTCCATTTGTCCTCCCAGTTTTTTATCACACTATCAGATATATTTTCAATTATTGGATATTCATTTGTAATCGTATTTTTTGCTCTACTTCTTGCATTCCAAAACCCCTTGTTACTCTCCCAGTGAATTAAATATTCACCCACTAAAGTTTTTTCATGCTCTTTTGGCTTGAATCCATAAAAGAATTGATCTAATAGATTCCGTTTGTACATGGTAGATAATTCAGATTTCAAATTGACACACATTTTTTTCATAAACCACAAATCGAAATACTCATTTGATTTAGGTTCTCCATTAACTTCATACGTTAAATAATATCCTGCAAGCTCTTTAGACGATAAACATTTTGTGTAATGATATGTGCCATAATCAATTCCATACGGGCGCTTTGCTCCATCTGCCACATTATTGCGTACCTGTAAATCCATTCCCCTGGTTGCATCCTCGTAAACCTGTATTTTTTCCTGAATAGCCCTTTCAATTTCCGCCGGTGATAATCCTTTCAGCTTATTTATAAATGAATTGAAGGTATAGTTTAAACCCAACTCCAAGCGTATATCAAAAACACGTATCTGCTCATTTAAAATACGCTTGTATTCTGATTCACTTAAATAATTCGGCGTATCGGATAAACGCGCACTTATCAGATAAACTTGATATGGCAGAAACCCTTTTATAATCACAGAATCAGTTAGTTCAGGTATTTTCCCGTTTCTGTAATCTCTCTCCATCTGTTGCCACGTCTCCAGGGTATATTTACTTTCTTCTTTCTTCATTGTATTATATATATAAGTTATAAGTTCAAAACCCCGGTATTCCGTTGCAGGCTGCCGGGGTTCTTTTTTTAAAATATAGCGTCCAGCGTCTTATCTGCTGCACTCACATTGATTGTTTTCAAATATTGCATGGTGGTTTTAATATTACTGTGACCTAACAAGATCATTAAATGGTAGGCAGGCACTTTCTTTTCATCCACGGCATATTGCGCAAAAGAATGCCTTGCCACGTGCATAGAAACTGATTCTGATATTTCTAATTGATCAGCAATATCTTTTAGGCAGCCATTCACAATAGTATTATTACTCGCTATTCGTTTACGGATATACCCACCATCTTTTTGATCTTCTTTACTCATATCAGATAAAAATGGTAGGATAAAATCAGTATCTGACTTCATATCATACAATTCTAAAAAACGCTTAGCACCTTCAGGAATCTTTACATCAATATCAGTATCAGTTTTACTCATTGTATAGCGTAAACGACCACTTGAAACGTTTTCCCACCGCAACATACACAAGTCACCAAACCGGATCCCACAAAAGTAGAAAGCTAAAATAAAAGCGTTACGCGCATTCCAGCAATTACTACCTGGTTTCAGTTGCATGTTCTCTATTTGTTTAATCTGCTCAAACGTTAATTTTGCTTTGGTGGTGGTACCGTTCTTTTTAGGCAGCTTAAACCCTTCATTCTTAGTTGGGTTATATGGTAGCATGTTTAATTGAGTGGCATTGTCTAATATCGCACTAATAGCACCTATATTTTTATGAATGGTAGATGCTTTGTTGTTATAAGGTGGCTGCTGCATAAACTTCACAAACCGTTGTAAAAACGCTTCATCTATTAGATTTACAGGCAGATGTTTTTTATTGTGAAACCGTTTCAGCTTATCAATAGCCACCTTGCTTTGTCTTTGGGTGTGGTAGTGACCGTTTGATTTAAGGTCTGCCAGGTATTCATCTGCAAGTGAAAAGAAGTCATCTGAAGATGAACTTTCTAAAATACGTTTTATAGCATCTGCATTTTCTTTCAATTGCATGGCAAGTTCACGCCGGATCTGATTTGCGCGTTCTTTTAATTGATCCAGGGTATCATTGATTTTATCAGCTTGGCGGTGACCGGATCTAACTTCATCACGTTTTGAATTCCAATCTGAAGGGTGCAATTTAATACCAGTGTTATGGTATTTCATTTTCCGATTGTGAGTTATCCTAAGATAAAGAGAACATTCACCGTTGGAATTTGGCTGATCAGTTCGTAAATAGTATTTAAATGTTGCAGGCATATGATAGTAAAACAAGTTATAAGTTCACTTTTAATATACATCAGTGAAACAAATAGTACAACATTAGTAAAACATATTCTGTAACTAATTTTTAACTAATCATTGCCTAAGCATACATATAAGCATATATTGGTACTAAATGAAACTACCTTTTAAAAGCATATATACTATTTAGAGTCCCTTCCCGGGTACATGTAAGTTAATATTTTTTTATACTTAACTTTAAGACCCGCCATAATACATCCAAAGATGAATCAACACAATGAGATGAAAATCCATTCTATTCATCAACAAGGCTCATCTCTCTGAACTCTTCGTTTGTTTCCAGCAGTTCTGAATAGTTTCCTTCTCCGATAATCCGGCCATCTTTCATCATATAGATGATATCACAATTTTGGACGGTGGTAAGCCGATGAGCTATCATAATGATGGTTTTATCTCCCTTTAGTTTTTCAATGGCCCGCACCACGTGTTTTTCCGTGATGTTGTCAAGCGCTGAGGTTGCTTCATCCATAATCAGAACCTGGGGATTATTGTAGATGGCCCTGGCAATGCCAATTCGCTGGCGCTGGCCGCCTGACAGTCGAATTCCATGTTCTCCAACTATAGTCTGTACACCATCATCAAGAAAATTTATTAATTCTGTTAACTGAGCTGTTTCAATGGCAAGGAGAAATTGTTCTTCATCAATCTCATCTTCCGGAATTCCAAAACAGATGTTCCTTCTTATTGTATCATCCAGCAGATATATAAATTGAGGAATGTAACCGATATTGGATTGCCAGGCATCAAGATCATCATGTATGTTTTTCCCATCCACCAATATGCTGCCTTTTGATGGTTTCAGGAGTCCCAGAATCACATCAACAATGGTAGTTTTACCAGCCCCCGATGGCCCCACAAATGCAACCGAGCGGTTTTTGGGTATGGTTATCGAAATTTTTTTTAGCGCACTTTCACCGGATTCCGGATAAGCGAAGTCTACATTCCTGAGCTCAATGTGATTTTTAATTTGCAGCAATCTTTTTGAACGAGGCCTTCTGGGGCTTACATATGGAATATCCCGCTCTAATAGTTGCAAATCATGATAAACAGCCTCAACAGAATGGATGTTATACCGAAGACTATTCAGATTCTGAATGATCGTAAAAATAGATGGTTTAATTTTCATAACGGCTGCACCAAACATGGCTACAGCAGGAACAATGGCACTGACATCGCGGCCTTGTAATACCATCATAAGGGCAATAAACAGAATTCCTGCAAGGGCTATCATCTCAATAATCTGCTGAGGAGCGTTATTCAAAACATTTCTCCAAAGATCATATAAGCGGTGGCGGCTCGAGTGAAATTTGAATTCATCCAGAAAGTGCGATTCACGCTTTAAAACTTTTGCATCCTTAAAGCCGCCTAAACCCTGCAAAACTACTTTGTTCATTGCATGCCTGTGGCCGAGTGATTCACTTCCGAAAAAAGACATTTTGTTTTTGGTAGCTTTTATGAACAGGTAGGAGAATGAACCAAATAATAAAATGCCCAGGCCGGAAATCAGGGGTTCAACAACAATTAATGCCCCCACAATTACGATCGTCATTATCCCATTCAGTGCTATCAACAGTATAGGTTTTAATGTACCTTCCAGTACTTTTCTTGCTTCACTGCTTATATTTCTGAGCAATTCGGATGAATTACGGCTGATGAAAAAAGTATAGGGAGAATACATATATGCCCTGAACAGCCGGTTCTGAAGAAAAAAACTTCTGTTGAGCATAAATTTACTGTTCAGGTAATCGTAAAAAACCATAAACAGGTTTTTCTGAAGATATACAAACAGTAAAAATGCGGAGCCAAAAATTGCCAGGCGCCTTGGGGTGGTAATATTCAATGCTTCGAGAGCAGGGCCTATGTATGGCATGGTCAAAATTCTCTCGGCATCCATAACTGCAATCACAAAAACAGGAACGGTTCCGATTCCAATCAAGGCAAGAAGAGAGGCAACAAGCATCAAAAAGAACAGAACTGCCAGTTTATAGTGGTCTCCTTCAGGGAGCAGGGAGTAGATCTTTTTGATGGAATCTTTCATATACTAACATTTATCAGCAGCATGATAAAACCCACGGTTATTCAGCCTGCCTTAGTACTGTATAACCATTTTCAAGCAATGTACATTCTTTTGTGAAAAGTTCCAGGTCAGACCTGACCATCTCATCAATTAGTTCTTTCAGGCTGTATTCAGGATTCCATCCCAATTTCTCTTTGGCTTTTTTAGGGTCGCCAATCAGCAAATCTACTTCCGTTGGGCGAAAATAGCGTGGGTCTACTTTTACAAGCACATCACCGGGTTTAATGGAACTTTTAAATTTATGATCATTCCATTGCGGCCCGAATGACTCCAGAATTCCAACTTCATCAACACCTTCTCCTTTAAATGTCAAATTCATACCTGCTTCTGCAAAAGACAATTTAATAAAATCACGAACCGAAGTTGTAATTCCCGTAGCAATCACAAAATCTTCGGGGGTCTCTTGCTGCAACATAAGCCACATGGCTTCAGCATAATCTTTTGCATGACCCCAATCACGTTTTGCATCCATATTTCCTATGTATAACGTTTCCTGAAGCCCAAGAGCAATTTTTGCTGCTGCTCTGGTAATTTTCCGGGTTACAAAAGTTTCTCCTCTGCGGGGAGATTCGTGATTAAACAGAATGCCATTACAAGCATAAAAATCGTACGCTTCACGGTAATTTATTGTAATCCAGTAGGCATAGAGTTTGGCAACGGCATAAGGAGAACGCGGATAAAACGGGGTTTTTTCATTTTGCGGAACTTCCTGAACCAAGCCATAAAGCTCGGATGTTGATGCCTGGTAAATGCGGGTTTTTTTCTCCATTCCAAGAAGCCGTACTGCTTCAAGAATTCGAAGGGTGCCGATACCGTCTGCATTAGCCGTATATTCCGGAGTTTCGAAGCTGACTTTAACATGGCTCATTGCCGCGAGATTGTAGATCTCATCCGGTTGTGTTTGCTGAATAATTCGGGTGATGTTCATGGAATCAGTTAAATCCCCGTAGTGCAATACAAGCGATTGATCAGCTTCTTGCGGGTCTTGATATAAATGATCAATCCTATCGGTATTAAATAAACTTGCCCGCCTCTTGATCCCATGAACCATGTACCCTTTTTCTAAGAGCAATTCTGCCAGGTAAGAACCGTCCTGACCTGTTATTCCGGTAATTAATGCGGTTTTCTGCTTACTCATGTCGTAAACCCAGTGTAATGAAACCAATAATTAATCGGAGAGGCTTCTTTCTTCAACCAATCCGACCTGTAAAAAGGTTGAAAATCAGTCGCTAAGCCGATCAATCAGTGTTACAAAAAGTAAAGCAGTAGATGCTATACTCGAGGCCAAGCTAATACGTTCTTGCGGTGATAGCTGAAGCGCAGCAGGTTTTTCGGGTACAATAATGGTTGCACCAGGTTCTACATCGGGATTACTCCTGATTCTAAGAAAACTTCTTACCCGGTCAACTTCACCATTTGCATATACAATATATGCCCGCCTGCGCTGTCCCCTTTCTGTAGTTCCACCAGCAGCATCAATATAACTTTGAAGGCCACGTCCGGGCACATACCTCGTTGTTACAGGTGATAGTACCCCTCCTTCAATACGTATAGTTTCAAGTTGCCTTGGAATTGTAATCACATCACCTTCCTGAACACGAATATCGCTACTTCCTTTAGGATTATTAATTGCTTCAGCAAGTCGTATTCCAACAGGTGTATAAGTTGTATCATTAACCGATTCAGGGCGCTGTAAATTAACACCCTCAAGATTAAGTATATCAAGTTGTAGAAGACCGGTTCCAAAATCATTCGCAAAATCATCCTCAGAACCTATTTCAAGTATACGCTGCATCGATGCACCCTGTGGGAATGCATACTGAGACAAGCCTCCGGCTTGTTCAACTAAATCAGTAAGCCGGGCATCCCGTTGTTCGAGTACATACTCTCCGGGAAACTCTACTTCACCTTCAATTCGTACGGTAAGCTGCTGCTGATAATTAGGCTTTGTTCGTACAAAAACCATGTCAAAAGGTTTCAGTTTAAATTCCCGGTCACGATCGCGAAATTGAAAGTTAGGCTCAATTTCAAAATGATATACATCAGCTATTTGATTAACTTTCATCTGTGAACCTTCATCCACTATACGCCGTGCAACTTCAACACGATAAGCTGCTGCCCTATCGCGTAAACCACTGGCCAAATATATGGCATCTTCAAGTGTCATTCCCTCAAGAAATTCAAAACTTTCCGGACTATTTACAGCACCGGAAACGCGAATGGTCCTACTTTCCTGCATATCAAAAAGGGAAGCAATCTGAACCAGATCGTCACGTTTTAACTTAATATCCTCCGCAGTACCTTCCAGAATATCACGCACGGAGAATGCAATACTTTCGAGCATCAAGTTATCCATACTTCTGATGATAATTCCCCGCTCCAAATACACATCCTCTGTTACACCTTCCGCTTTATCCAATAGATCGGTCAACATCATCCCTTCAGTAAGCTCATAATTACCTTCACGATAAACTGCACCCTCAATACGAACTCTGTTTTCAAATCGATCAGTTATTCTCTCTATCTCAATTTCATCACCGTTACGAAGTTCAATATCACCACCTTCGGGCCATTTTACGTCAGAAATACTACGCTGTACTTCACTTCTTCTTTGTAGAACAATTCGTTCTTTGTACGCATTTTCTGCAAAACCGCCAGAAAAATGTATCAAATCAGCCAGTGTTTCTCCTTCTTTCATCTCATATAAACCAGGCCGTTTAACTTCACCATTCAAACGAATCCTGTTGATATATGGTGGCACCTTGATAATATCCTGGTCTTTTAGACGAATATTGTCCCTTTGATTAGCATGAACTATCAGGTCATACAAGTCGAACTCTCGAACAACTTCTTCACCCCTGATAATCTGAATATTTCTCCATGAACCGGTTCGGTTAGGACCACCGGCGGCATACAGCATGTTAAAAACTGTTGCGAGGGATGAAACCGTGTATGAGCCTGGCTGTCGTACTTCACCAATCATGCTGACATTAATACTACGTGTATTTCCTAAAGAAATATCAGCAAAGGTGTTTCCTTCTGATGGGTCGGTAAGGTTTATTCCTGAATAAATTCTCTTCAGGTTTTTAATGATCCGATCTCTTGCCTCATCATATTGCAGACCACCCACCTGGATAGGCCCGATATTGGGTATGCGAATATTGCCATCCGGATTAACAATTAGCCGATATTCTGCTTCGGCTGCTCCCCAAATATCAATTCTAATTTCATCATCAGGACCAAAAACATAGTCGACCGGTGTGGGAATATTCAGAGAAGGTTCAAAAGACAGTGATGAACCGGCAAACAATTTTGCGCCAAATACCGGAAATCCTTCTTCAAGTATCAGATCAAGTTCACGCATTAAGTCTTCTTCATTTCGTTCCTGAACCAACCTCCTCAATTCACTTATCAGCAACTCTTCTTCGAGAGGTGTTACTGGATCAAATTGCATTCTTGCTTCATCGCCAGTTCTTGAAATGGAACGAACGGTAGGATCTCTGTCTCTATCTCTACCGGTGGCAATTCTGTTCAGCCTGCTGGTAAGCCTTGATACTTCTGATGAAGGCATGCCTCGCGCTCTGGCAATATTGCCTACTTCCTGAATGGTTAAACCCTGCGCCCGCATTTGCCTGTAAAAATTCAGCAGTTCATCATCCGATAAATCCTCCACCTGAAGGTTTTGAATGTTGCCAAAACTTACACCACCACCTATCTGAGCTTGTGTTTGTGAGGGGAGAAGAGCAAAGGAGAGCGAAATAAAAAATAGTAATAAAAATGAAAGAATTTGTTTCATGTTACTGTTTGGATGTAGCAAGTTTAAAGATTTAGAAATGAGATTAGAGAATGAAAACGTACCTTAGTGGGCATTGGTATCCAAATTTACCATTTTGGTCACTGTTTTCATTATTATGTACAGGTCCATGAAAAACGTATTTTTTTGAACATAAATCAAATCATAATCGGTACGTTTTCTCATGTGCTCTACACTATATGTTCCACCACGATATCCCTTTACCTGAGAAAACCCCGTAATTCCAGGTTTAACGGCATATCTGTAGAAAAAATCATCGAATGTGGAGTTCCAATATGCACATTCATCAACAGGATAGGGCCTCGGGCCAACAAGGCTCATATCACCTTTTAAAACATTTATTATCTGTGGTAATTCATCGAGATTCAGTAAACGCAGAAATTTTCCGAATGCAAATATGCGGTCATCACCTTCCAGTGTGATATCAGGTTTCCCGTTGTGAGGACCCCAATCACCTTTTTTCATGGTCCGAAACTTAAAGCAGGTAAATGTAGTCCCGTTTTGGCCGGTTCGCTTTTGTTTAAATATTACTGGCCCTTTTGATGAGAATTTGATTCCTAATGCAATAAATGGAAACAATATCAAACAAAATATCAGTGCAACTCCCCCTATAGAAAGATCCAAAGCTCTCTTGCCTTTGTATTGCCTTACTTTCAAATTTTTGTAACGTGATATCGCGTAGCTGCTTTCAGACAGTTTTGAGCCCGTTTGGTTTCCATTTTTCCTGGACTCCTGCTGAAGCTTTTCCCTTACCGTCTGCACGTCATTTATAGATAGATCCATTAAAAAATATTTTTGGCACGAAGTACTTTCTAAAGCGCGCTAAAAAATTAGCTTGTTTACATCTCATATACAACGTTGAAATGCATTTCAGGCAATTTAGATTATATCGAGTGAATTTAAGGATATTTGTTCCCAATTATGCATTTTTCTTTACAAAAAGTCTTCTTTTTCTCAAAATAAGCTTTTTACCGGTATTTGACATTATTTCTTAACCTGCTTTTAAACTTCTCGATGTATCTGCGTACTGACTATATATCCAAAAAACCATGCTATTTTTCCTCTGATACACGCCCGGCTTCATGTATAACCATCTCTTTGATCAATTTTTCGAAATTGTATTCCGGAATCCAGCTCAATTCTCTTCTTGCTTTGGATGCATCTCCCTGTAATAGCCCGGTTTCTGCAGGCCTGAGATAGCGGGAATCTTTTTCAATGATTATTCTTCCGCTTTCACTGCAAATCCCTACTTCATCTGCACCACTGCCCTGCCATTCCAGGTTAATACCTGCATAACTGAAACTGAGTTCACATAGCCGGCGAACTGATTGAGTTTTACCGGTTGCCAGCACATAGTCATCCGGTTTATCCTGTTGAAGCATTAACCACATTCCGCGCACAAAGTCTTTGGCGTGTCCCCAGTCTCTCTCGGCATCCAGATTGCCAAGATAAAGTTTTTTTTGAATTCCTTTGGCAATTCGAACCGCCGCACGTACAACTTTTCGTGTAACAAATGTCTCACCGCGTTTGGGAGATTCATGATTAAATAATATGCCGTTCACTGCAAAAAGATTGTATGCTTCCCTGTAGTTTACGGTTATCCAATATGCATAAAGTTTTGCGACTGCATAGGGAGACCTCGGATAAAACGGTGTGTTCTCATTCTGAGGAATTTCGGTAGTATTCCCAAACAGTTCACTGGTGGATGCCTGGTAAAATTTCACCTTTTCGGTCAATCCAAGCAGTCGAATAGCTTCCAGTATTCTGAGTGTACCCAGGGCATCGCAATTAGCGGTGTATTCCGGAGTTTCGAATGAAACCTGAACGTGGCTCTGTGCGGCAAGATTATAAATTTCATCCGGAAGTATATCCCCAATCAGCCGGGTCAGTGCGGATGCATCCGTCATATCACCATAATGCAGATAAAATGGCGGATCAGTTTGATTGGGTTCTTTATAAAGATGGTCTATCCTGTCCGTTTTAATCAGGCTTGATCGCCTTTTAACTCCGTGCACTTCATAACCTTTATCAAGTAAATACTCAGCCAGGTAGGCACCATCCTGGCCGGTAATTCCGGTTATGAGAGCTTTTTTGCTCATTATCTTACATTAAATTTGGCGCATCATTTTAAAAGCACAGAAATTGGTCTGAAGTTATTGTAAATCATCCATCCTCAAACCTGACTTCGCGAATGCTTTCCCTGTTTTCCCTGAAACATCGGTAAGTTTTTTTAATACCTTCAGTCAGTTCTGTTGTGTAGCTCCACCCCTCCTCTTTCATCCTGGATACATCCATCAATTTTCTTGGGGTGCCGTCGGGTTTGTCCGAATCCCAAACTATCTCGCCTTTATGGCCGGTAATAGATTGAATTTTCTGCGCCAGTTCTGTAATGGTAATATCTTTGCCTGTTCCAACATTGTAGAGATTTTTTTCCATCTTGCGCTGAAGAGTAAAAATCACCGCATCTGCAACATCATCTACATACAAAAACTCTCGCATCGGTTTGCCTGATCCCCACAAGGTTACCGGCTTGTGTCCTGCTTCTCTGGCATCATCAAATTTGCGGATCATGGCTGGAAGCACATGTGAGGTTTCCAGGTCGAAATTATCTCCGGGGCCATATAAATTCGTGGGCATCAGGCTGAAATAATCTCTTCCGAATTGTTTTCTGAGGGCATCACATAATTTTACACCGGCAATTTTTGCGATGGCATACCACTGGTTGGTCGGCTCAAGCTCACCGGTCAAAAGCGAGTCTTCTCGCATAGGCTGTTCAGCAAATTTGGGATAGATGCACGAACTTCCCAGAAACACCAGCTTCTTTACATCGTTTTGATGTGATGCATGAACCAGGTTGTCCTGAATAATGAGATTATCGTGCAAAAAATCATACGGGTATGTGTCATTCGCCAGGATTCCTCCAACTTTTGCGGCAGCAATAATGACTGCATCCGGCTTCTCATTTTTTATAAATGCTGATACATCCTGCTGATTCCGAAGGTCCAGCTCGCTGCTTGTGCGAACAACAATATTCTCAAAACCCTCTTTCTGCAGTCTGCGATAAATGGCTGAGCCGACCATTCCACGGTGGCCCGCAACATAAATTTTATCCTGTTTTTGAATCATTCCCTAAAAATCTGGTAGTTAAAAATTGTTTGAAAATTAATGGAATAAACAGCGGAGCTTCAACCAGGTATCGCTTCGAGAGGCGCCCCGGTTCTTTCATCAGCCTGTAGAACCATTCAAGCCCGGCCTTCTGCATCCATGCAGGCGAGCGCTTAATGTTGCCTGCAACCACATCGAAGGCAGCACCCACTCCCACTGCAACTGAAACATTTAATTGATCGAAGTTTTCGGCAATCCAGAAATCCTGCTTTGGAGCGGTTAAACTTACCCACAACACATCGGCACCGGATTGATTAATCAAATCGATCATTTTCTCGTTTTCTGAATCCGAAAAAGTTTCTGTAAAAGACGGTGAATACGTACCTGCAATCTGAAGCTCTGGATTTTGCTTCTGTAATGTACCGGCAAGCTGATCGGCAACGCCTTCTGCGGCGCCCAGTAAAAAAAATCGATATCCTTTTTTTGAGGCAATCGCAGAAAATTCCGGCAGCAGGTCAAGGCCGGTCACCCGGCCGCGAATGGGTGCATTCAACAACCTGGAAGCCCAGACCACTGGCACACCATCAGCGGTTACAATATCAGCACCGTTGTAAAGCGATTTGAGACGTTCGTTTTTCCGAGCCCAGAGAATACAGTTCACCGGTGTTACGGCAACCCGGAGTTTATTTCCGTTTTCAATCGCGTACGAAAATTGCTGCATAGTTTCGTCCAGGTCAAACCTGCTCACCTGAACATCCAGAATATTTGCCCTGTCGCTGTTCATATTTGTGAACGTCTATGTGCCCGAAGCCAGTTTTTTTTCGAGCAGTTTAGCCTGCTCATAAATTTCCATCAGCTTTCGGTAATTATGATCCGGTGTATAATTATGAAGATACGATTTTCGGGCGATTCTGCTCATTTCCATTCGTATCATGTTATTTCTATTCAAATATAAAACCTGCTCAAACAACTCACGGCGGTTGCCAGGAGAAAAGTGAAGGCCGTTTTCGCCATGCTGTATGATGTTTTTCGGATTGCCGATTCTCGATGTAATTACAGGGCATCCCATCGACATGGCCTCGAGCAGAATAAGCGGCTGGCCTTCATAACATCGTGTGGGAAAAATCAATGCTTTGGATTCAGACAGAAGCTTTAAAATTGATTTTTTTGATTTCTGCCCCAGCCAGCGAATATTTTTGTGGCGCCTGGTTTTTTTCTCCAGCTCTTTTTTCAGCGGACCGTCACCGGCAATTTCAAGCCTGCTGTCGATGGTATTCTCCATCCAGCACTCAATCAAATCTTTTATGCCTTTTTCATTGCTTAGCCTGCCTACATACAAAAACCGGTTTTGCTTCTCTTCGCTGATCTTCAGGCCGGGATATTCTTCAAGCGGATCGGATAAAAAATTGGGTTTGATAAAAATTCGCTCTTCAGGCAGTCCACCCTCCACAAACTTTTCTTTAGAAAACTCTGACAGTGCTATAAACGCAGACGGATACCTGTGCCAGGTTTTTTTCTTGCGATGATATTCAATCATGTGCGCTGTTACGGCTGTCTGAAGTTTTGAATTTCGGTACACACCGTCCCAAACACATCGGTAGGCGCTCCCCTGCAAACTTCGTTCATCGATTTTTCCCTTGTGATACATCAAAGCGTTGGGATGAATCAGCCTGAAATTATGGAGGCTCATGACCGACGGGATTCCGGCTTCCCTGGCTGCCTCAAAAATGGACGGCGACAAGAGCGGAAAAAAGTTGTGAACGTGCATCAAATCGTAATTGCCGGATGCAAGTTTGCCGGCCATCTTTTTTTTTGAATCCCTGTTGTAATGGGTGGTAAAAATCAGTTTGATCCGGTTGGAGAGAGATTTTAGATCATCGCTGTTATTTACAATAAGCTGTTCAATGTTGTGCGATTTTTTTAAAAGCTCGTACTCCTGTTCAAGTACCGTCCACTCTCCGCCAATAATTTTATATTTATTGTGTACCTGAAGTATGTTCATAAAAAATAATATCGAAACTTCATTTCAGCCCGGCTCATTTTGCGAGTCAAAAACAATGATAGGAATATTTGAAACCATTCTCCGAATGAAATCCGCATAATGTTTTTTAATTCAGAGAATCTATGGAAAGTATCACTAAATAACATCTGTCGGCTGCTATTCATTTATATAGCGCGTAATTCGAACCTTCCTGGGTGTCAGGTTTCCGGCGCGGCCAAACCCAAGCAACATGCCTATGACCAGCCAGAACGGAAATGAGTGATGTGGCCCTTCGAGCACCACATTAAAAAATGCCAGAACATACATAATCAGCAGAAAGCCGACCAGCAGCATAAACATAGAGTAGGCATGAATTCCGTTTCTGTGTTTTTGCTGAACATAGTGGCGCAGCCTCAGCAATGGTTTAAAAATGGCATAGAGAAACAGCGGGAAGACCAGGATTCCAAATCGGGTTAAAATATTCAGGTAGGAGTTGTGCGGCTGAGCATTGCCTGCAAGATCCCTGATTTCAAAGTAGGTCATATCCACCGTTGAGTAGAACACATTTTGATAGGCAAACATCACCGGGCGCCCGACACCGTACCCGATCAAGAAGTTTTCGTAGAACTTCTCCATCACATGCTGCCATGAAAGCACCCTGTAATTGATGTTACCCTCTTCCAGTGAAGTTTTTCGCTCCAGTATATTGAAAATATCCACTTCAACCAGGGTGTTGTAATAGAACAGAAAGCCGATTAAAAGTGCCAGGCTTGTGACCCCGTACCTCAAAATATTTTTCCGTGACACGTGGCTGCCAATCACAAAGATCACAGCAAGACCAAGTAAAATCCCCATAAAAATGGAGCGGTGAAATACGGTGAAAACGGCCGGTATCATCATCAGGCCGAGTATTTTGTATTTCAGGTCGATGTATTTTATGGGCAGGAAAATTGCAACTACAATCAGCGATGGCAGGATGTATCCGACTCCAAAACGGAACCCTTCGAACGTAATACGCTGATAACCAAAAATAATCATGGCCGCCTCGTAGCAATAGGCAATGGCCTTCAGAACAATGAATATTTTTAAAAAGAGGAAGAAGAGATCGTAATGGTTTCTGCCCCTGAAAACATGATAAACAATGGGTACCCAGAAAGCGTAGATCAGCATAAATGAATCACGCACCGCATCAATTTGATGCTGAAAAAAGTAGACGAAGGCAAACCCGATTCCGATCAGCACAATCAGGTAATAAATGAAAAGCACACGCCTGATTTGAAACAGATCTTTTGCATAGGCCGCTGTAAGCACAACCAGCACTATTTCCGTGACAAATAGCGGCTCCAGACCCAGGTAGGCGAAATCGCGCTCACCAAACAGCATGTGAAACATGTAGAGAAAAAAGAGATACTCGCGCCAGTTGAGCCGGTTGATGGCCTCATTAATTTTTTCTCCGAACATCACAATCATCCCCACCACCAGCATGATGGCCGCAAGCAGCAGGTCCTCATACAGGAAAAACGGCAGCAGAAAAATAGCCGACTTTATTCGATGTGGATGGTAAATTTTCACTTATCGGTTACCGTGCGGATAATTTTTGAAGTTTCTTCAGCAACTTCTTTCCATGTTCTTGCTGAAGGCGGAATTACTTTTTCGCCTTCAAACTCTTCAATAAAGGTAAGAATTTCATCACTTTTTTGGGCAAATCGGAAATTTGGATATGATTTCTGAATTTCGGTTCCCGGACGATTGGTAATGGTGAGCAGCCCGTTATTCAGAAATTCAAAAATTTTGAGCGAGCTGTTGTAAAACCCCCATCGCGACCAGGAATAATCACCATAAAATGCCAGGCCGATGTCTGCCGAATCAATCAAAAACTCCACCTCATTTCTCTGAAGCTGACTAAACTGATAAACGTTACCTGCGGCTTCAAGTTGTTCTGTTTTTTTGTTTTGATTGTTGGTGATCAACAAAAGCGCAGACTTTTCGCGCTGAGTCTCAGCTATTTCTCGCAAAAGTTCGAAATCCTGCATTTTGTTCACAGATCCAGGCCAAACAATCAAATTTTTATACCGGCTTCGAATCTCTTTGATTCTTTCTTTCAATTCATCAGAAATTTCATCCCGAGGTGCCTCAAAACTCTCGCCTCCATTTTCAATAACATGTACATTTTCCAGCCGCAGTTCTTGTTCGCAATATTCTTTAATCGGCCTGCTGACAACTATGACCGAATCTGCCCGCCGTAAAATTACTCCCATGATTTTATCAACCCGCGAGATATATTTTTGGCTGCGACCAAACAGGTGCAGTTCATCAGAGGGTGAGTTCAATTCAACAATGACTTTTTTACCTGATAAGATGGCGAGCAGCCCTAAAAAATTTCTGGCATTCAGAAAGTAATCCATTCGCACGTAAATCAAATCGCACTCACGCAGCATCCTGAAAAAACCGGTGACAGGGTTTTTGAGCCGGGTTGTCCAGGGGTCAGGCTCACCGTTCAGCTTAAAAAGTTGATAACCGAGCTTGCTGAGTTCCCTGGCCAGGTAATATCCATGAACAGACGCCCCGCCGGTAACCGGGTAGAATGTGTAGTAGAGATACCCAATTTTCATATCGATGAACCAGCTTTTGTGATTGAAGGGGCCCTGTTCAATTTTAAAAGGCCGGTTACGCGTCCGAAACCCATCCAGATTTTGCTGAGCCAGGCCACAGCCCATACCAAAAACAGCGATGCTGGTGGATGAACGTTACTGATTTTTTCTTTCAGCAGCCGGACTTTTGGCGGAAAAAATGTGCGTAAAATCATCATCAAGATTGAAGGTAAGGATTTTCCCGCCTGCTTTTGGTTGAACGGGTGAGAAGTTCCCACGCGGAACGATTTTTTCAAGACCTGTTTCAGGTTGCGCGGTTTACACCAAACCACTGCTTTTTCTGCATATACCAGTTTGTGGCCATTGCGAACGGCATTTTGAGTCCACCAGATGTCCATCCCCGAACGTGCCTCTCCCGGGAAAAAACCAACCTTATCAACAATATTTTTTTTGAAAAAAAGGTTGCCGGTTGCGGCACCCTTCTCCTCAAACACAAAGCGCCTGTTGTCATTAAAAGTGATGGCATCATATACTTCGGCGGCTCTGGGTTTATTCGGCAGCCGAAACTGAATATTTCCGCCCGCAAGGTCTGCATTTTCGTCTTTGAGTGTTTTGATGCCTTTTTCCAGCCAGATTTTTTCAGGTATTTTGTTGGCATCGGTCATGGCAATAATTTCACCCCTTGCCTGTTTCAGGCCAGCATTACGTGCCGCATACGGGCTTTTTACCGTTGTTTCCCGAATTACCGTTACCGGATATTTTTGAGCAGTTTTTACCGTATCATCTTCTGA
The DNA here is from genome assembly GCA_007131725.1 of Balneolaceae bacterium. GTDB lineage: Bacteria > Bacteroidota > Rhodothermia > Balneolales > Balneolaceae > Rhodohalobacter. The sequence continues at coordinate 5,504 of SLPZ01000164.1, read as the reverse complement.
ACCGTTGTCAACGATCAGAATCTCGGAATTGTTCGAACCATAGGTTTGATTCTGAAGCGCATCCAGCAGTTCTCCGATGGTTTCAGAGGCATTTAAAACAGGAATTATGACTGATACTGTAGGTTTCAAATAACTGTTAAAGCTTAAATTCAGTGGCCGGTTAGCATGATATTGAAATTACTGGCAACATTAAATGTATCATCAAGAAGAATAAGTAATGTTATTTTTCTTTTTGGTTGATATATTTTAAAGTTAACTGAAAAATTATTGGTTAAACAAAAAGTTCAAAAAAAGCTTGTCAGTTTTATTGTATTTGTTTAACGCGTAATGTCCGTCAGTTCGAGCGCAGTGCGAGAACGGAAGTGACCAAACGAAGTCGAGAACTTGTTTTAAGGTTTGGGAAGCAGCATCTCGACTTCATCCCGATTGAATTGCATCGGGATTGCGCTCGATGTGACGTAATGACTTAAGAAGACTATTTAGCACACTAAATGCATAAGTTGTTTTTGATCAAAAATCCGGTACAACAAAAATTTTGATACCTGAATCCACATATCATTCAAAAATAAAGAAGTTTTTGATTCTTCCTGTATTGTTGCTTTTCCTGCAGTGCAGTGAATCAGACTCGCTACCGGATTTCACAGCATCGAATACCGGCCCATATATTATGAATGTAGAGCACTTGGAAATGATCAGGGATCATTTGGATGCACCTGAATTTCAAAATGAGTATCAAAAATTATTATCCGGTGCGGATGAATTATTGCTGGATGATTCTTTTGAATTTGTAACTGATAAGAGCGAACTGCCGCCCAGTGGTGACTGGCACGATTATATGAGCATTGCCAGATACAGCGGCAGCAGTGATGGTGTTACGAACCCAATGATTTACGACTACGACCGCCCAAGGCTTGCCCGCATTTCGGCTGCCATTTACACCCTGTCTCTCGCCTATTTCTACAGCGAAAATGAAGATTATGCAAAAAAAGCCTCTGAATTGATTTATGGCTGGTTTTTGGATGATTCCACCCGGATGAATCCCAACATGAACCATGCACAGGTAAATCCCACTATTGAAGGCAATCAGGGTTCGCTTCAGGGAATTATCGATGCGAATGATTTTATTTTTGTTATAGAAGCCGTTTCTCTATTGTACGACAGCAATCACTGGCCATCAAATCATCATATTAAACTTAAAGAGTGGTTTCACAGATTTTCAACCTGGATCATCAAAAACTATAATGCCGATGCATTCGAGACCACAAATATCTCTTCATGGATGGATGTTCAGAGAGCCATTTATTTTCTGTTTTCCGAGCAGGAAGAAAGAGTAAATTCCAATTTTCACATTCCTCCTGTTTCAGACAGAATTGATATACAAATTCAGCCTAATGGAAAACAGCCCAATGAGTTGAGCAGAACCAGGCAGCGGCATTACGAATATTTTAATCTGAGGGCATATACAAATTTATCTTTGATCCGTAAGAACCGAACTGCAACCGATCGCGACTGGCCAAATCCGTTAAACAATGATAACTACGGCGGATTAAAACCAGCACTCGATTTAGTGATGACCGATATAAAAAACGAAGGGGATCGCAGGCAGTTGCTCGACGATCAACAGTTTGATGATTGCCGCTATCTGGAAATTTTTATACCAGCGGCCATTGCGTTTGAATCATCAGAGTATGCAGAAACAGCGAAAATTCTGATCAATAATGGATGCAGCCATCCCGATATTACACTGGCCTTTCTCCCTCTCGATTGGTTACACAATCAGCCTGATCAATAACCATCTTTTTCGACGGAAATGAAACAAACCATCCTGACATCTGCACTGATACCCATCTGTTGTCTGTTTTTTTCTTCAGTGTATGCTCAGGATTCTGATAACGGGCTTAAAGAATTTCACGCATTTCCACAGGTGCTTGGCCATGCCCAAACAAAACTGGCCGAAACTCTTGAGGAGCTGAATTATAATGCAAGTCTGCATCCCGGCCACACCGATCGCAATACAGGGCTCTGGGATACCCGCTTTTTAAAAAGAAGCGAATGGACAAGCGGATTTTTTGCAGGAACTCTTTGGTACATGTACCAACTAACCGGCGAAACCCAGTGGAAAGATTATGCAAAAGAATGGACCGAAGATCTTGAATCAACGGCCAATCTTAACATCGACCACGACACAGGATTCAGAATTTCCAGCAGTTTTGGCAATGCTTATCAATTAATTCAGGGGCAGTACTACCAGCGAATTATGCTGCGAGCGGCAAATACACTTGCGCAGCGTTATGATCCAAAAATCGGAGCGATTAAATCATGGGACTGGATCGGAAATTTTCCGGTAATCATCGATAATTTGATGAACCTTGAGCTCCTGTTCTGGAATGCTGAAAACAGCGGTAATTCCGAATGGTACAATATTGCTCTCTCTCACGCGGAAACATCACTCAAACATCACATGAGGCCGGACGGAACGAGCTACCACATTGTTGATTTTGATGACTCAGGGAATGTGAACTGGAAAGGTACCCGGCAGGGATATGGTCCCAATTCTGTCTGGGCCCGGGGCCAGGCATGGGCTATTTATGGTTTTACCATGATTTACCGGTACACCGGAAAAGAAAAATTTCTGGATGCTGCTATCCGGGCTGCCGATTATTTTATCGACAATCTACCTGATGACTTTGTACCGATTTATGATTTTCTTGAACCGGTAACTACCGTTCAGAGCAAGGATGCGTCAGCATCTGCCATTGCTGCATCTGCGTTATTTGAAATCTATGAATTCACAAACAATGCCCGCTATTTCAATAGTGCGGTTAATATATTAAACTCCCTTTCCAGTGAGCAGTTTATGTCAGTAAATTCAGACATCAGCTCTATCCTTAAACAGTCTACCCTGCACAGGGGGCATGGAAATGTGGGTACTTCATATGCAGATTACTATTTCCTGGAAGCCATAATCCGGTACAGAAAAATTAAACAGGCAGAATTTCCGCGAATTGGAAGCCAGTCTGTTTTTTATCTCGATCAGAACTTCCCCAATCCATTCAACAATACCACTCAAATTTTCTATAGCATTGAAAATAGCGGCGAGGTCGAAATCTCGATATATAATTCGGCTGGCAGAAAAATCAGGCAGCTTGTGAATACTTATCTCCCGGCAGGCAGTTACCGTTTAGATTTTGATGCATCGGGCCTTTCGTCCGGTGTTTATCTCTATGTTCTCCGATCGAACGGCCAGTCGGTAACCCGAAAAATGACACTAATAAAATAAGGGACTGCTCATAATTTTGCTGAAATAGAGTCCTTGACTGTGTCTATTATTTAATCTTCGAAATCTTGAGATTATCTTTAATTATTGTCAGCCGGGCCAATGAGACTTCCGAAGTCTTTTCCAGGCTGCCATTCTATAATTGACAGTACATTAGGTGTGAATGGGCATTGTCGAGAGGCATCTACCAAAAAATAAAGAGGCGAGATCGTCGCCTCTTTGGAATACCTTTTTGCAGTTTTCGTCTGCTCAGGTCATTCTCTATTTGAGTTCTATATTAATAACGGGAGTGAATTTGCCGAAAGTATCTGTGGATAAAAAAATTGTTCTCAATTTTTCATTTTTTCTCACGGCGGTATCGTCTGTATACAATGGTGTAAATCACCAGGTTCAAAATAATCACACCTACTCCGAGCCATACCTGAATCTCCCTGGTTAGTCCGGCCGGATAAATAACCGGCATCAAATATTGATCGATAAATCCACCGGTATATCCAGACTGGCCGGCAGACCTTCTGAGATGGTTTTCAAGAGGAGTAAGCGGACAAATCCAGCCCATCAACATAATCATTGCCGCCCATAGCGCCGCCGGAATATGTAACCAAATTAACCAGCGCCATTTCAATACCAGCACAGCACCAACACATGCGATCACTATAAAGAAAAAATGAATGGCAACAACGATATCTGCCAATATTGAGTAAAGCATAAATATTTTAGATAAAAATCCATTTACTGAACGATCAAGAATCAGAAAATTTAAACAAACTGAATTAGGTGATTTAACGTCTAATTTAACAGATCACAATAGTAATTTTTAAAGATACGGGAGACAAAATGAATAATTTTAGCATTATACCGATTTTAATTTCAGTGCTGATGCTGCTGTTTACATATCCGGCTAATGCACAGCGGGGTGTTGAAGATGATAAAGGTATTGCCCGTCAGGCTGAATTGCCACCATTGATTGAAATTAGCGGGGTTTTGGATCATATCGAAACAGGGCCGTGTGAAGCAACCACAGGACGTGCCTACGTAGGAACACACCTGTTTTTACAAACAGAAGAAAGTGAAACTTTGCTGAATATCCATCTTGGCGCAGCCTATGCAGTTGAAGGTTATGTGAGCAAAATTCAGCCGGGTGATTTAGTTGAAGTTATCGCATTCTTTACCGAACAAATGAATGAAGGCCACTTTATTGCAAAAGAAATCACCGTAAATTCCCATATGATTGTATTGAGAGATGATAACCTCAGGCCATTTTGGGCGGGTGATCGAAGACAAGAACCACGAGGGCTCAGAGGCACCAGGCAGGGAAGGTGGTAATAGCCTCGTTCCTGCTACTTTGCTTGTATTTAAAATTTTTTCAATTCATTATTATTAGTTAAAAATAGATTTCTAACTTACAATTCACTAAAAAATAACTCCTTACATTCTAATAGTAACTAAAATATATTTTTATGTCATTGATTATGATTGAGTTTGTTTTAACTTTACTTGAGATTTTGCTTTTTTAGTATTAAAAGTTTTTTTATAATATTAAAATATTATAATAATTACTCAGGCTTCAACTAATCAATATTGGCGGGATGAAAAATAAAACTTTACTATTCGTATTCGGTTTGGGGTTTTTTTCTCTGTTGGCTTATTCTTGTGACAAGATTTATGACCCTATTACAGTACAGGGTTCTGTGACCGATGTAGACACTTCAGAACCAATATCAAATGCAACTATTCAAATTATTTCACCAGAAGATATTGCAGCTCAAACCTTCAGTGATGAAGAAGGTTTATACTTGTTTGAGGAGATAGATGTTGACAGTGTAATAAACATAACAGTCCAAGCTCAGAAAGAAGGATATTCAACAGAGAACTTAACTCTTCTTGCAGCTCCGGAAAAAGAACTTATTGTCCCCGAATTAAGATTGAGGCAGACTAACGGAACTAATGGTGATGATGATACATCTGATGGATCCGGTGGATCATCATCTATTACATTAGCATCTAAATCAAAAGATTTTATTCAAGTACGTGGTACTGGTGGTGATGAAACCGTTGATTTTGAATTCATAGTTCGTGACTCTTCCGGTGTTCCATTAACTGATGATCAATCAGTTTATGTTAGATTTGATATTACATCCGGTCCAAATGGTGGTGAATCACTTTACCCGGACTCTGCCAGAACTCAAAATGGAGTTGCAAAAGCTACTTTAACTAGCGGCACTAA